>MWCJ01000013.1 GCA_002069975.1 Bacteroidetes bacterium ADurb.Bin217
CCAAACAATGATGTGCTTTTTTTTGGAAACGGAGGAAAACCTATTAAAGCACGAACTCCGAATCAAAAAAAATTAGTAAAAAAAGAAGCTCAATCTGATTTGTTGTTTGCTATAGGGCCTGCAGGTACGGGTAAAACATATACTGCTGTTGCGTTGGCAGTTCGAGCACTTAAAAACAGAGAAGTGCAACGGATTATACTGTGTCGTCCTGCTGTAGAAGCCGACGAAAAATTGGGTTTTTTACCCGGCGACATGCGCGAAAAATTAAATCCTTATTTACAACCATTGTATGATGCGTTACTCGATATGATGCCCCCCAAGCGATTACAAGATTTAATTCAAGACAATATTATACAAATTGCCCCACTTGCATACATGCGTGGTCGTACACTCGACAATGCCTTTGTAATTTTAGACGAGGCACAAAATGCTACGCTCAATCAACTCAAAATGTTTTTGACACGTATGGGCGAACGAGCTACATTTATTATTACCGGCGATATTACCCAGATTGATTTACCCGACAAAAACCGTTCGGGATTGCACAAAGTGTTAGAAATGTTTCATCAAACCAAAGGTATAGAAACTATTTATTTCGAAAATAAAGATGTGGTTCGACACAAATTGGTGAAGCTTATTATTGAGGCGTTTGAAAAAGCGTGATGTAATTTTTAATTATGAATTTTTAATTGATTTGTCTGCCGGAAATACAACAACTTAAATATTCACCCCTATCGTTCCCTTACGCCATGGCGATACAATTAAGGGGACAGTTTCAAATAAAACCCTGAATATACCACAAAGCATATTTGAAAGTCCTCCCTTGAGGGAGGTGTCTCGCCTTGGCGGACGGAGGGTGAATATAGTTATGAGTTTTGAGTTCTTAGTTTTGAAGTAACCGAGCAATTTAGTATATTCACCCCTATAATCCCCTCAAGGGGATACTATAACCATAGTTCAGTATTAGATTCAAAACTACAGATAATAAGTTTATTCAGAATCTTCAGACCTTTCAAACTTTTCAAACCTTGAGAAAAACATCCTTCGCGTCTTCGTGCCTTAGTGGCAATATTGACAGGTTTCAAACAGCTGTGTTTATCTCAAATCAGAGTGAATCTGTGGAAGAAAAAAATAGTTATACGTTGGTTGGTGAGCTTGTCGAACCATGAGTTCTTAGTTTTGAGTTAGATATAAGTGTAGTGACATTCAGACATTTATTATCATGGTTACTCAGTTACTTTATAACTTTACAAACTTTTAAACTTAATTCTGCAATTTACTTACTTCAACAATTACCGCATCGGTAAATCCATATTCAATTACTTTTTTCAGGTCGAGTTCAGCTTCTTTCATATCGTTATATTCTTTGTATGTATAGCGATAGTACCCATCTTTTGTTTGATACTTTTTAGCTTCAGCCATTATTGGATTAGCATGAAGAATGAGTGGTTTTTCTAAAGCCTGTAACTGTATTGTATATTTCTTTGTGTATTTTACAGGATTGTTTATTACAAAATCATTTGAATTATTTAAAGCAAAATAATCTATCATTTGTGCTTTTTTATACCCTTTATCTATTGCATTATTCAAAGCTATAGAAGCATCTGCTTTCGATTTAAAATCACCATAATAATAGTAATAAGTTCCATTTTTATTGGCAAATTCCATTACAGTAATACCGGTTCCTAAATTTGTAAACTTTTTGACATCTTGTTTTGCAACGGTATCCATAAGTAAAATCGAAAACCGATTAAATTCTTTAAATTTAAGTTCATCAGGACGGTTATCTACAATAATTTCGGCATCTCCTTTTGTTTTTAAAACACGAATTTCAACTCGTCTGTTAAGTTTAGCTTTATCGGCATCAACATTACCCGTTTCATTTACGTCCATTACCGCTTTACGTGTAGTTCCGGCAGCTGTAGAAACAAAACGCTCATATTCAACTCCATTTTTAGCCAAATAATCTATTACCGCACGCGAACGATTTTCAGATAATTTTTGATTATAATCAGCATTTCCGTAAGAATCGGTATGACCTATAACTTCTATATACAGACTTGGATTTTCAATCATGATAGACAACAATTTATTAGCCTCTATCAATGCATCACGGTTCAATTCAAACGAATTTAAATCGAAGTAAATATTTCGAATTACATAATATTTTTTATTATCAACAGCTTCGGGATACAGTATTGCATTTACTTGCACTGTTTTTTCTACGGTAGTTTTAGCTATAGACACATGTTTTTCTACGGTGTTATATTTAGGACGAGTAAAATAAATTTTATATTCACCGGCTGGAACAACTAATGAATACTCTCCGGCATCATTGGGTGTTATTTTTTTCACTGTATCTTTTGTAGTTACATTTACAACTGTAACAGCTACCGTATAATCTAAAGGTTTATTATCATCGAAACTTACCACACCTTGTAACGTGACAGGTAATTCTTTTTCTTGTGGTTTCACATCAAGAAATTCTACCTGATAAATATCAGAAGCTCCAAATGTAAAATATCCTTCATGGCGAGCAAGAGCATAGAACGCTTGTTTGCCATTCATAATAGGATAAAAATAAGCATTATTTTCGGGCGAATTGATTGGTGCTCCAATATTAACAGGTTCCGACCACACATTTTTAGCAATCATAGAAGTTTTGAAAATATCTAATCCTCCCATATTATAATGTCCTTCCGACGAAAAATACATAGTTACACCATCTTCACATATAATAGGCGTTTGTTCGTCAAAAGCAGTATTAATTGCAGGACCCAAATTGCGGAGCGGTCCCCAATCGCCTTTTACTTTTTCGCTCATATAAATATCAAGACCACCAAATCCGCCTTTTCTATCACTGGTTACATAGAGTCTGTTACCATCGGGCGATATCATAGCATGAGTTTCATTATTAACAGAACTAACATTTTTATTAAATTTCCTCATAGGCGTCCAAGCATCATTTCTTGATTTTCGAGTACTATAATATAAAGTACCTGTTCCAAAATCAGTCATGCCACCATTTTCCCATGTATTTTTAAACAAAATTAGGAATGTTCCATCGTGATTGATACTTACCGTATTGCACAAACCACCTGTTTGCAATTGCTCCGAAATATCTTTAGGTTCTGTCCATTTATCTTCGCTAATATTTTCGGTATACATTATTTTATATACCTTTCTATTTGCATCTTCTGCTCCACTCTTTGAAGTTTGCTTTACCTCAACCAATCGAGTAAAAAACAATATTTTGCCATCGGAAGTTGGACAAGGATTAAATTCGTCCCAACCCGAATTTATAGTATTTCCTATATTAAAAATTTCAACGGGTACAGGTTTTTTCGAGATTTCTTTTGCATTACGACACGATTGCATTTGTCGTTGAGCTATTTGAAAATTATAATTATCACTAATTGGTAATGTATCTATATAGCGTTGATAAACACCTAAAGCTTCATCGTAGTATTTATTGGTATGATAAGCATATGCCAAATGATACAGAGATTGCAAAGGTGCTTTTTTCTCGGTAATGGACCCCTCTACATATGCTTTAGAAATTCCGGTTACTGCTTTTTGCAAATACGGAATTGAACGACCGGCTTCAAAAGGCATTCGTTGATAACAGAGTCCAATTTTATAATTAATATTAAAATTTTTAGGATCCATCTTCAAAATGTCTTTGTACAATTTGAGAGCTTGCTCATAATCCTCGTTCAAAAAGAAATATTCGGCATCTTGCAGTTTTTGACGCAACTGGGGCGACTGACCATTTGCAATAACTGTCGAAAAAACAATGCATATTGAAATAAAAAAGTATTTCATTATATTTACCTATTAAAATTACAACCTTACATAATAATGTGTTCAAAGATATAAAATATTGATTAAATAAAACAATTTTTGCAAAAAATGAAACTTATTTTTTTATAACAGCGTATGGCAACAAATAAAAAAGACAATAAAATCCCCGTTTACAGCTTAGATTCATTTGTGCAAAATGCGTCGCAACAAAACTATTTTCGGGTTGAGCCTTTTGATGCTAATCGTCATTTTCAAGTAGCCTACCCACACCGACACGATTTTTACGAAGTACTTTTTCTCCACACAGGCAAAGGATTGCATATCATAGATTCACATGCATATGAAATTAAACCTCCCTGCGTATTTTTTTTATCGCCCGGTCAAGCTCACAAATTAGAACTCTCTAAAGATATTGAAGGATATATTTTTTTGTTTACAACCGAATTCTATGCATTGTTTGATTTTAACAAAAATAAATTATTAGAATTTCCATTCTTTTTTTCGGTTGAACAATCAAATCCCCCCTTATATATACATAATCCTACCGACAGTATGTTTCTTAAAGAATTATTTATTCGCGGTTGTTTTGAATCGAATACAGCATCACACAGCATGGAAGTTACTCACACTATTTTACAACTTATATTACTCACATGCAACCAATTATATTCAAAAAACATTACCACACACGCTCCCCCTAAAAGCCAAATAATTGTAAAAAAATTCTTTTTAGCATTAGAAGAAACATACATTTATAATTACAATATTGAATTTTACGCACAACAATTATCAATTACCGCAAATCATTTAAGCCAAATTATAAAGCAAATCACTGGTAAATCTGCCGGTTCTATAATTCAAGAAAAGCGACTGGTAGAAATTAAACGACTGCTACTACATACCGATATGAACGTAGGACAAATAGCCGAACATCTTCATTTTAATGACATATCGTATATGACAAAATTTTTTAAAAAATATATGAATATTACCCCATTGCATTATAGAGAAAAAGAACTTAAAAATGCTGATAATAAATAATTAAGAAAAAATATAGTAAAAAACAACTATTTAAAAATCCATGAAAAACACCAAAAATAAATTAATATTTTCATCTACAATTCATAAAAATATTGTTGTTTTGTAATCGAAAAGCATTTCGCATGAAGTGCATATACTTAGTAACAAATTAATTAACAAATATAAACATGGCAAATTATTTTAACTCATTACCATTCCGTCTTCAAAAAATTGAATTAGGAAAATGTGATTTTATGGACAGCTCAGAATTTGATAAAGGAGTTGACTATATTAAAGGTAAAAAAATCGTAGTTGTAGGTTGTGGCGCACAAGGTTTGGCACAAGGCCTTAACTTACGCGATAGCGGTCTTGACGTATCGTATGCTTTACGTAAAGTGGAAATAGACGAGAATCAAATTTCGTATCAAAATGCAAAAAACAACAATTTTGAAGTTGATACTATAGAAAATTTAGTTCCTAAAGGTGATTTAGTATTAAACTTAACTCCGGACAAATACCATACACCTGTTGTGAATCATATAATGCCTTTAATGAAAAAAGGTGCGTGTTTATCTTATTCTCACGGATTCAACATTGTAGAAGAAGGTATGCAAATTCGCAAAGATATTACAGTAATTATGGTTGCACCTAAATCGCCGGCATCTGAAGTTCGTGCTGAGTTTTTACGTGGTTTTGGCGTTCCTACATTAATTGCGGTTCACCGCGAAAACGACCCTAACGGCGATGGCTTAGAAATAGCAAAAGCATATTGCGTAGGTACAGGTGGTCATAAAGCTGGTGTATTACATTCATCGTTTGTTGCCGAAGTAAAATCTGACTTAATGGGCGAACAAACAATTCTTTGTGGATTATTGCAAACAGGATCTATTCTTTGCTTCAACAAAATGGTGGAAAAAGGAATAGATGCAGGTTGGGCTTCTAAATTTGTTCAATATGGTTGGGAAGTTATTACCGAAGCTTTAAAAATTGGTGGTATCACACATATGATGGATCGTTTATCAAATCCTGCAAAAGTTAAAGCATACTATTTATCAGAAGAATTAAAACAAATAATGCGTCCATTGTTCGAAAAACATCAAGACGATATTCTTTCAGGATATTTCTCAAAAACTATGATGGAAGATTGGGCTAATGGCGATAAAAATTTATTGACTTGGCGTGCAGCTACCGGCGAAACAGCATTTGAAAAAACTCCAGCTGCTTCTGTTGAAATAAACGAACAAGAATATTTTGACAAAGGTGTACTAATGGTAGCATTTGTTAAATCAGGCGTTGAATTAGCGTTCGAACTTATGACAGAATCGGGAATGAAACCGGAATCAGCATACTACGAATCGTTACACGAAACTCCGCTTATTGCAAATACAATTGCTCGTAAAAAATTATTCGAAATGAATCGTGTAATTTCTGATACAGCAGAATACGGTTGTTATTTATTTGACCATGCATGTAAACCTTTACTTGCTGATTTTATGAGCAAAATTGATACTGACGTAATTGGTAAAGAATACAACGCAGGTAAAAATAATAAAGTTGACAACATGGAATTGGTTAAAATAAACGAAGCTATTCGTTACCACGACATCGAAATTTGTGGAGAAGAACTTCGTGCTGCTATGATAGCTATGAAGCCAATTATCTAATTACGATACAATTTTCGTAAAGGCTGCTTGATTATTCGAGCAGCCTTTTTTATTGATTGCACTCCGCAACTCATATCTCGCATCTAACATTCCGCATCTCCCTTTCTTCCAAAGATTCACTCTGTTTTTTAGATTTACACTGATGTATGTAACCTGTCAAAATCGCCACTAAGACACAAAGGAAGAGTGTCAAAAAAGTCTAAATGTCTCATTGTCTGAATGCCCACATACTACAAGTCATATTTCATAATTCATATCTGTATATATCTGTGTAATTTGTGGTAAAAAAACGGACATTAATGGGCAACCACAAGAGTTTTTCCCTACAATTCACCATCTAATTAAAAATTAAAAATCATCGCCCTTATCCCCCTAAACCTTTACACGCGTAATCCTTTTTTCTTTCCATACTTTTTTATATCTTTGTATTTCATTTAAATGAAGGTGGAATGACATACGAAGAGATATTATCTGTTGTAAACGAAACATCTGTTTCACAAGATTTGCAAACAATAGCACACAAAGTTATACAAAACGAACGTATAACGCAGCAAGAATGCCTTACATTATTTACTGAAGCTGAATTAGGTTTTGTTGGTATATTAGCTGATTTTGTAAGATTTCGAACAAATGAAAACATTGTTTTTTTTAATAAAAATTTACATATAGAACCAACAAATATTTGTATACACAATTGCACATTTTGTTCGTATTCTAAGAAAAAAGGCGACCCACTTTGCTGGGAAATGTCTATAGATGAAATGCTTGAAGTAATTTCGAAAATTCCGGAAAATTCTATAACCGAAGTTCATATTGTAGGCGGTGTTCATCCCGATAGAGGAATTAATTTTTATTGCGATTTACTAAAAGCCATCAAACAAATACGCCCTTCTATTCAAATAAAAGCATTTACAGCAGTTGAAATAGATTTTATGGCGAAAAAAAGCGGCTTTTTTATATCAGAAATTTTGCAAAAATTACAAGAAGCAGGATTACAAACAATGCCTGGTGGTGGAGCAGAAATTTTTGATGAAACATTACGTGCGAAAATTTGTCCTTCTAAAACTTCGAGTGAACGCTGGTTAAAAATTCATGAAACAGCACATAAAATAGGTATTCCAACCAATGCAACAATGCTATATGGGCATATAGAACAATTTGAACACCGTGTAGACCACTTAACTCGACTCCGCGATTTGCAAGACAAAACTAATGGATTTCAGGCGTTTATACCACTCAAATACAAAAAAGAGAATAATTATTTAGGCATAGAACACGAATTGCCTTGGAGTGAAGATTTACGAAATTTTGCTATTAGTAGAGTTTATTTAGACAATTTTAAAAACATTAAAGCGTATTGGCCTATGCTCGGCAAAGAATTGTCGCAAATGACATTAGAATTTGGCGTAAACGACTTTGATGGGACTATAAATGATTCTACCAAAATTTATTCAATGGCAGGAGCCGATGAAGCGAATCCAAATTTGACTGAAGAACAAATGATAACATTAATATCTAAAGTTGGGCGAACAGCTACCGAACGCGATTCACTGTACAACATTATTACAACACATTAACCATGCAACATACACCGGGGTATACTATTGCAGATATTTGGAATTTATTTTACACTAAACTGTTCGTAATTGTATGCGGTTTAGGGATTTTGCCATTACTCTTTTTTGAAAAATGGACAATTGTTCTCTTTATAAATAAATATATCCCCTCTCACCGGCTCGACAGCTTTTTTATGTATTATACCGATACAGCATTGGGGGGAACATATGTGTTACTTGCAATAATTGTTATTTTTTTTTCGTATCGCAAAGCAGCAATGATTGCCATAAGTGGAATTCTAATTTTAATCGTAAGCATGATTTGTAAACATCTACTGTTTGGTGGATTTGACAGACCAACAGCAGAAATTCCCAATGAACAACTGCATCACATAATTGAAGGATTTCGATACGCACGACATAATTCATTCCCATCGGGACACACCATGTCGGCATTTGGATTGGCTACAATTTTTAGTTTTTTTTCCTCCAAAAAATATGTTCATATAGCATTACTCATCTATGCTATAAGTATAGCATTTTCTCGCATGTATTTACTACAACATTTTTATGTTGATGTATTTGTAGGTGCTATCATAGGCTACAGCATAGCTATAACAGTAATTCTATTTCAAAAGGCTTTTCACAAAATTCCTCAGTTTGGAATCCTAACCAAATAAACATACTTCCCCACATTTATTTATGTTTATTTATGCCGAAATGTCATTCAACATGACACGCGATTGATTTATTTTAATATACTTGTGACACATTTTCATAGAAAAACAGCAAATGTGTAATGGCATAGTGATTGAAAAACCCGTAAAAAAAAATGAACATTTTAAAATAAAATAACGATGGGAAAAATCATTGGAATAGATTTAGGGACAACCAACTCATGTGTTTCTGTAATGGAAGGAAACGAGCCTGTAGTAATCCCAAACAGCGAAGGGAAACGCACAACGCCTTCAATTGTAGCATTTGTTGAAAACGGAGAGCGAAAAGTAGGTGATCCAGCTAAACGTCAGGCAATTACAAATCCCGAAAAAACAATTAATTCAATTAAACGTTTTATGGGAGAATCGTTTGACGAAGTGCAAAGAGAAATTCCTCGTGTGCCATATAAAATTGTAAAAGGTGACAATAATACGCCGCGTGTACAAATTGACGACAGAAAATTTTCGCCTCAAGAAATTTCTGCTATGGTACTTCAAAAAATGAAAAAAACAGCAGAAGACTATTTAGGACAAACAGTTAGTGAAGCTGTAATTACAGTACCTGCCTATTTCAACGATGCTCAACGTCAAGCTACTAAAGAAGCAGGAGAAATTGCTGGACTTACCGTTCGTCGTATCATAAATGAACCTACAGCTGCAGCACTTGCATATGGGTTAGACAAAAAGCATAAAGACATGAAAGTGGCAGTGTTTGACCTTGGTGGTGGGACATTCGATATTTCTATCCTTGAATTAGGCGATGGCGTGTATGAAGTTCGCTCAACAAATGGTGACACTCATTTAGGTGGCGACGATTTTGACCAAGTAATTATAGATTGGTTGGCAGATGAATTCAAAAAATCAGAAGGACCTGATTTACGAAAAGACCCTATGGCTTTGCAACGATTGAAAGAAGCAGCAGAAAAAGCTAAAGTTGAACTTTCAAGCTCAACAAGTACAGAAATCAATTTACCATATATAATGCCGGTAGATGGAATTCCAAAACATTTAGTTCGCACATTAACTCGTGCTCAATTTGAACAATTAGCTGACAAATTAATTCAAGCAGTAATTCCACCATGTGCACAAGCATTAAAAGATGCTAATTTAAGTGCATCAGAAATAGATGAAGTAATTTTAGTTGGTGGATCAACTCGTATTCCAATTATTCAAGACAAAGTACAACAATTTTTTGGCAAAGCTCCTTCAAAAGGTGTAAACCCCGACGAAGTTGTAGCCGTAGGTGCTGCTATACAAGGCGGTGTTCTTGCAGGAGACGTAAAAGATGTATTATTACTTGATGTTACACCTCTTTCACTTGGTATTGAAACTATGGGCGGTGTAATGACAAAGTTAATTGAGTCGAACACAACAATTCCTACCAAAAAATCGGAAACATTCTCAACAGCTGCAGATAACCAACCATCGGTAGAAATACACATTTTACAAGGAGAACGGTCAATGGCTCGAGACAATAAAACCATTGGACGCTTCCATTTAGACGGCATTCCGCCAGCTCCACGTGGAGTACCACAAATCGAAGTTACATTTGATATTGATGCTAATGGTATTTTACATGTATCGGCAAAAGACAAAGCTACCGGTAAAGAACAAAGTATTCGTATAGAAGCATCGTCGGGATTAAGCGACGATGAAATTAAACGCATGCGAGAAGAAGCTAAAGCAAATGAAGCTGCAGATAAAGAAGCAAAAGAACGCATCGACAAATTGAACCATGCCGACAGTTTGATTTTTCAAACCGAAAAACAATTGAAAGAATTTGGGGATAAATTACCTGCGGACAAAAAAGCTCCAATTGAAGCTGCACTTACAAAACTTAAAGAAGCTCACAGCAAACAAGACATTGCTGGTATTGATGCTGCTACAGCCGAATTGAATACAGTATTTCAAGCTGCGTCACAAGAAATGTATAATGCACAACAACAAGCCAATCCACAACCCGACGCACAACAACAAGCCGGCGGTCAATCAAAAGGAGGCAGCGACGAGGTTACCGATGTAGACTTTGAAGAAGTTAAATAATTTTGTTTTCATATTTTAAGTAGATTTAAGGTTTAATTGTAAAACCGCTTTTAGAAATAAAGGCGGTTTTTTTTTACCATTTGATTCACTTCATATGCACTAATAATAGGACACGCAAAAGATTTTACCATACATTTTATCAATTTACTTTACAGAATCAGAAATATAGAATTTGGTAAGAAATACAAACAAATAATAAATTGAGAATAATAAATTTACTTTTAAGAAACTGTTTAAATTTCATTATTTAATTAATTTTTGTTCCTTTGAACTTCATATTTCATAAAAATCTCCAAAAATTTAAATTAAAAACAAAATCTAAACAGTTTCTAAATTATTTTTTTGAACCATAAAATTCTAAAGAGCAAAAAAATTAAACAAGGTCTAACGGCAATTTTGTAAAAACTTTATTACTTTTGCATACTATAATTACAAAATATAATGATACGAATAACATTTCCCGATAACTCGGTAAAAGAATTTGCACAAGGAATAACTCCATTGCAAATAGCAGAAAACATTAGTCAACAACTTGCTCGCGAAATAGTTGCTGCTACTGTTAATGGTAAAGAATGGGACGTAATGCGTCCAATTGAAGAAAATGCAACATTACAACTTCATAAATTTGACACAAAAGAAGGAAAACATGCGTTTTGGCATTCATCTGCACATCTTATGGCAGAAGCATTGCAACAAATATATCCCGGTATTCGATTTGGAATAGGTCCTGCAATAGAAAACGGATTCTATTATGATGTAGACCCGGGAACAGCAGTGATAACTGAAAAAGATTTAACAAAAATTGAAGAAACTATGCTGGAACTCGCTCGACAAAAAAACGAGTATGTTCGTAAAAATGTAAGTAAAAACGAAGCTATACAGTTTTTTTCAAGTAAAAACGAAGAATACAAAGTTGAATTAATTCAAGAATTAGAAGACGGCACCATAACATACTATACGCAAGGTTCATTTACCGACTTGTGTCGCGGTCCTCATTTACCAAATACCGACCATATAAAAGCAGTAAAATTACTTAACATTGCCGGAGCTTATTGGCGAGGTGATGAAAAGCGTAAACAGCTTACTCGAATATACGGCATTACGTTTCCTAAAAAGAAAATGCTTGACGAATATTTAGAGCTTTTAGAACAAGCAAAACAACGCGATCACCGAAAAATTGGAAAAGAATTAGAATTGTTTATGTTTTCGAACCGTGTAGGACAAGGATTACCAATGTGGCTACCCAAAGGTGCCGCATTACGCGAAAAATTAGAACAATTTCTAAAAAATGTACAACGCAAACATGGATATAGCCAAGTTATTACCCCACATATAGGTCAAAAAGAACTATATGTAACTTCGGGACATTATGCTAAATATGGTAAAGATTCATTTCAACCTATCCATACACCTGCCGAAGGTGAAGAGTTTTTGTTGAAACCGATGAATTGCCCTCATCATTGCGAAATTTACAAAAACAAACCCCGTTCATACAAAGATTTACCACTACGTTTAGCTGAATTTGGAACAGTATATCGCTACGAACAAAGCGGGGAATTGCACGGGCTTACACGAGTACGAGGATTTACGCAAGATGATGCTCACATTTTTTGTACTCCCGAACAACTAAAAGAAGAATTCTGTAAAGTAATCGATATTATTTTTCACATATTCAAAGCATTGGATTTCAAAGAATTTGATGCTCAAATTTCGCTTCGAGACAAATCGAACACCGAAAAATATATAGGAAGCGACGAAAATTGGGAAAAAGCAGAACAAGCAATCATTGAAGCTGCAGCAGAAAAAGGACTACAAACAGTTGTTGAATATGGCGAAGCCGCATTTTACGGTCCAAAACTCGATTTCATGATAAAAGATGCAATTGGGCGTCGTTGGCAACTTGGCACCATTCAGGTAGACTATAATTTGCCGGAACGTTTTGAATTAGAATATATTGGATCCGACGATCAACGATACAGACCAGTAATGATTCACCGTGCACCATTTGGTTCGATGGAACGATTTGTTGCAGTTTTAATTGAACACACCGGTGGCAAATTCCCATTGTGGCTAACACCTGAGCAGGTAGTTGTAATACCTGTAAGCGAAAAATATAATGATTTTGCAAAAAAAGTTTTGAATTTGCTAAATAATTCCGATATTCGCACGCTCATTGACGAACGCAATGAAAAAGTAGGTAAAAAGATACGCGACAATGAGTTGAAACGTATTCCGTACTTACTCATTGTTGGAGAAAATGAAGAACAAAACGAAACAGTTTCGGTTCGAAAACAAGGCGATGGAGACAAAGGAATTATGACAATTCCTCAATTTATTTCGCATATTTCTACCGAAATTGAAAAAATGATGAATTTTGAATAACAATTTTAAAATATAATTAGGAGGAACACATATAGCACAAGGTAGAATCAGAAAACCAACTATGGCAGACGAATTAGCAGCAAAATATCGTCTGAACCAGAATATTAGAGTTCGCGAAGTAAGACTTGTAGGTGAAAATATTACCGTAGGTGTATATTCAATTGCAGAAGCACTTCGTATTGCCGACGAATTAGAGCTTGATTTAGTTGAAGTATCTCCCAATGCAGACCCACCTGTATGTAGAGTTGTAGATTTCCAAAAATTCTTGTACGATCAAAAAAAGAAACAAAAAGAAATCAAAGCAAAAACTACAAAAGTGGTTCTTAAAGAGGTGCGATTTGGACCAAATACAGATGAACATGACTATCAATTTAAATTGAAACATGCTCAAAAGTTTTTGGCAGAAGGTGCAAAAGTAAAAGCGTATGTATTCTTTAAAGGTCGTTCAATTTTGTATAAAGAACAAGGAGAAGAAGTATTGCATAGATTCGTAAAAGATTTGGAAGATATGGCAAAACTAGACCAAGAACCTCGCTTAGAAGGTAAACGTATGATTATCCTTTTAAGTCCTGTATCAAAGAAAAAATAGTGTATAATAATAAATAGTGAATGTAAAATGCCTAAAATGAAAACTAATTCCAGTGCTAAAAAACGTTTTTCAATAACGGGTTCTGGAAAAATTAAAAGAAAAAAAGCGTTTAAACGTCACATATTAACAAAAAAAGAAACCAAACAAAAACGAAATCTTGGTTATGATGCAATTGTTAATAAAGCTGACGAGAAAAATGTAAAGCACATGCTTGGATTGTAAAAAAAACAAAGTGTTAAACAAATGAATTAGCCAACTAAGAACTATGAAAATAGTCGCTAACCATTTAAAAATTAAAAAATTATGCCTAGATCAGTAAATTCAGTAGCGTCAAGAGCACGCCGAAAAAAAATCATGCAGCAAACCAAAGGGTACTTTGGAGCTCGTAAAAATGTGTACACAGTTGCAAAGAATGCCTTAGAAAAAGGTTTATTATATGCATACCGTGACAGAAAAAACAAAAAACGTAATTTCAGAGGTCTCTGGATTCAACGTATTAATGCAGCAGTTCGTGCGTACGATATGAATTATTCACAATTCATAGGTGCACTTGCAAAAGCTGAAATTAAATTGAATCGTAAAGTTTTGGCAGATTTAGCAATGAATCACCCAACAGCTTTCGAAGCAATAGTAAAAGCAGTAAAAAAATAAATTATATTTTTTTATATATTTGGGGAAGCTTTTTGCTTCCCTTTTTTTTATATATACTTAACGTATTTACACATTTCTATATAGTATTATGAATATAGCTCTTATAGGATATGGCAAAATGGGCAAAGAAATTGAACAAATTGCTATTGAACGAGGACATTCCATTGGGTTAATTATAGACATTACCAATCAACAGGATTTATCTGTTGAAATGCTTAATCAAAAAAGTATTGACGTAGCAATAGAATTTACTATCCCGGATTCTGCATTTGCAAATTATTCTATTTGCTTTGAGGCTAACGTTCCGGTAGTTTCTGGCACAACCGGATGGCTGCATGCATTCAATGATGTAGTAGAAATTTGTAATACGCAACAAAAAGGATTTTTTTATGCTTCGAATTATAGTTTAGGTGTTAATATATTTTTCGCATTAAACAAACGATTAGCACAACTTATGAATCCGTTTAACCAATACGATGTTGTGCTTGAAGAAATTCATCACACACAAAAACTCGATGCACCAAGCGGAACAGCAATTACATTAGCTGAAGATATTGTAAAACATATTGACAGAAAAAAATCATGGCAACTGAATGATTTTACATCTACCGATAATTTACAAATTTTAGCAAAACGATTAGGAAAAATTCCAGGCACGCACACAATAACTTACGATTCTGACGTTGATAGCATTGAAATTTCTCACATTGCAAAATCAAGAAAAGGATTTGCAACCGGAGCTGTATTGGCTGCCGAATTTATGAAAGGTAAAACCGGTGTGTACGGAATGAATGATTTATTAGGATTATAATACAATACATACATGAAAAAAATTTTTGAAAACAAATGGGTACGCTTTGCTGTTGTAGCAATTTGCTATTTGCTATGGGTTATTTGGCTTGGTAATTTTTGGTGGCTATTAGGCTTAGGCGTTATTTTCGATTTATATATTACAAAAAAAGTTCCTTGGGCTTTTTGGAAAATATATACACCAAAAAATAAATTTCAAAAATGGCTGCTTGGTTGGGTTGATGCTATTATTTTTGCAGTAATTGCAGCGTCATTTATAAGACTATTCTTTTTCGAAGCGTATACTATCCCAACTTCATCTATGGAGGGTTCATTACTTGTTGGCGATTTTTTATTCGTAAGTAAATTTCATTACGGACCTCGACCTCAAATGACTCCACTTTCGTTTCCATTTGTGCATCACTCAATGCCTATGAGCAATAATATGACAAAATCATTTAGTGAAGCTTGGCAATTACCGTATAAACGAATGGCAGGATTACAAACTATAAAAAACGACGATATTGTTGTATTTAATTTTCCCGAAGGTGATTCTGTTATCCTTACTCGTCAAAGCCAAAGTTTTTATCAATTAAAACGCGATTTTCCAAATTGTTTATATCCCCTATCTCCTAAAGATTTTCAATACTACAGTAAACTAAAAATGCAATATCCGACTGACGAAGCTTGTTTTTACGCATACTTTAAAGATTCTATTGTGTATAGACCTGTAGATAAACGAGAAAATTATATAAAACGCTGCGTTGCTATTCCGGGTGACACATTAATTGTAAAAGGTGGACAGGTATTTATTAACAATAAACCTCAAAAAGCTATTCCGGGTATACAATTCAGATATGACATATTTACAACAGGTCTTAAATTGCGTGAATCAATTATTGAAAATATTGGTGTACGTGAATACGGATATACAGCAAATGGATACACAATGCTGATGAATAATGAGCAATATGAAAAAATTAAAAAAATATCAATTGTAAGTGAAATTTTAAAAGCAGAAATGCGAGAAGGGCAATGGTATAGACCTTGTTTTCCGCAACATATAAATTACCCTTGGAACAAAGATTTTTTTGGTCCATTTATAATACCTAAAGCCGGAACTACAATTCAGCTTACCATTCAAAATTTACCTTTATATCATAGGATTATTGATGTATACGAAGGAAATGACATTCGTGTAGATGGGATTGACATTTATATAAATAATGTAAAAACATCGACCTATACATTTACAATGAATTACTATTGGATGATGGGTGATAACCGAGATAATTCTCAAGATTCGCGATTCTGGGGCTGTGTTCCCGAAGACCATATTGTAGGAAAAGCATCTCTCATTTGGTTATCATTAAACGATAAAGGTGTATTTCCATTTAATATTCGATTCAATCGCTTGTTTACCGTAATTCATAATAATTAACAAACATAATGCTTCTTTCAACAGCATATATACCATGTATAGAATACATTGCATATATAGCCCAATCGACATTGATACGTATTGAAGCTCACGAACATTACGCAAAACAAACCTATAGAAACAGAACATGCATTGCGTCGGCTCAAGGATTAATGGAACTTATAATTCCCGTTATTCAGCCTAATGGCAGTAAAACATGTATTCGAGATGTTAGAATTTCATATGCAGAAGCATGGCAAAAAAAACATTGGCATGCAATAACTTCCGCCTATAATTCCTCGCCATTTTTTGAGTATTATCAAGATGTATTTCATACGTTCTATACTAAACAATATACTTTTTTGTACGATTACAACAAAGAAATTTTATTGACTTTGCTAAAAGCATGTAATATAACAACTGAAATAAAAGACTCAGCATCGTTTACACCTTTATCCAATAATACCTACGATGTTCGTTACACTCTTTCACCAAAAATTACAAGTAATACCCATATACCAGAATACACTCAAGTTTTTGCTGAAAAATATCCCTTTTTAAGCCAAGTAAGTATATTAGATACCCTTTGTAATATAGGTCCCGATACGGGTTTATATTGTAAAAAAATCATACTCAAATAGCAAAATACTAATCTCGTAACAAATAAAGCAAAAAAAAAGCCGTCCATTAACGACAGCTTAATACAATATATTTTTAATATACCAGAAGGTACATTACTAATAAACAATAAATGAATACAATTAGTTATATGTTTCAACTATTGAATTAGCTTCGCCAAATTCATTAGAAACATAACGGTCAGCTTCGGGATCGTTTTCCCATCGTTGTCCATCAATTACAAATTTGTATTGAAATTCTTTTCCAACAGGTAAAGTAATAGCTACAGAGCCCACTCCTTTTGTTATTTTTACAGGATTAGCATCAGCATTCCATCCATTAAAATCTCCAGCTACAGATGCTATTTTTGAACCTGCAAGAATTTCTGCAGGGATTTGGAAGGTAACTTTACATTCCACATTGTTTTTTGCAAATTGTTTTTTCATACAATTACGTTTTAATTAATATTTGGTAGTTAAGTATTTTTTCTAATCAAATGTACGGGGATATTTTTTAAAATAAAAGTAAAAGTACACAAATTTACATATTCGTAATATTTGATATAAATCACCATGCGTTTACCGCCCTAAAAATGAGTTTATTATAAAAGTAAAAACCCATCTACATAAAATACGTAGAAGGGTTTTTTAACATTAAAATAATATAAAAAAATACTATTTATCTCCTCGAATAGCAGAAATACCCGGTAACACTTTACCTTCCATGTATTCCAACATAGCACCTCCACCAGTAGACACGTAACTTACTTTATCTGCAAGTTTGTTTTTGTTAATAGCCGCCACAGAGTCGCCACCGCCTATAAGAGTAAACGCACCATTAGCTGTTGCTGTAGCAAGAGCCTGAGCAATAGCAGACGTTCCTTTCGAGAATTTATCCATTTCAAAAACCCCCATAGGACCATTCCATAATACAATTTTAGATTTTGCTATAACATCAGAAAACATTGCAATAGTTTGATCGGCAATATCTAATCCCATCCAACCATCTGGGGTTTCATTAGTTTTAGACACTTTGGTATTAGCATTTGCATCAAATTTATCGGCATTTATTGCATCTACAGGAATGTAAACATTTACATTGTGTTCTTTAGCTTTTTTCAAAATATCAAGAGCTAAATCAAGTTTATCTGCTTCACACAACGAATTTCCAATATTTCCACCTTGAGCTTTAATAAACGTATATGTCATACCTCCACCAATAATTAAATTATCTATAGTAGGTAATAAACGAGAAATAATTTGTATTTTATCAGATACTTTTGCACCTCCCATAATTGCTGTTTTAGGAGTATCTTTCGATTGCAACACAGTATCCATTGCAGCTAATTCTGAGTTTATCAAAAATCCGAACATTTTATTTTCAGTAGAAAATAAATCTGCAATTAATGCTGTAGAACCATGAGCTCGGTGAGCTGTTCCAAATGCATCGTTAACATACACATCGGCATAACTTGCCAAAGTTTTAACAAATTCTTTTTGTGAAGCTTTTACACGAGCTTTTCCTGCAGCTTTTTCTTCTTCCGAAGCATCTTCCGCTAAACGTGGTTTACCTTCTTCTTCTTCATAAAAACGAAGATTTTCGAGCAACAACACCTCGCCTGCTTTTAAA
Source organism: Bacteroidetes bacterium ADurb.Bin217 (assembly GCA_002069975.1). Taxonomy (GTDB): domain Bacteria; phylum Bacteroidota; class Bacteroidia; order Bacteroidales; family UBA1715; genus MWCJ01. Next base: position 18,882 of record MWCJ01000013.1, read on the forward strand.
CTAGCTGCAGCATCATGAGCTTTCATACAATCAGCAGCAAATTTGATTTCTTTACCACCTAAATTTTTTGAAACTACAGGAATAATTTGTTGCAACGAACATTTTGGATCCGGATTTTGTTTTGGACGTCCCATATGAGACATTAAAATAACAGAACCACCATCTTTTAAAATTTTATTAATTGTAGGTAATGCACCACGAATTCGAGTATCGTCTGACACTTCACCAGTTTCTTTATTTAAAGGCACATTAAAATCGACACGAACGATTGCTTTTTTGCCTGCAAAATTATAATTATCAATCAATTGCATTGTTTATTATTTTTTTAAGTTAACTATATTATTAATTAGCCCAAATATAAAAAAATGCATTGAAAAATACGCAACAGTCACCTAAAAAAAGTTTTTGTGCTGAAAAAGCTATTTTGAAGAAGAATTAAATAGTAAAGAAATAACTTATAACATCTATTAAATGTTTATTAGAAACTTTTTAGATTTTATATTTAATTAGAATTTTTGGAGAATTTGAACTTCAGATAAATAAAAATTAATTAAATAATGAAAATTAAACAGTTTTTTAATCTTCAGGATTTACAATTCGATCGACACAAGACAATGAAATTTCAGTCTCGTACCCCCTACTTTGACCAAATTGAATTAGCTTTGATTTACGTTGATATTCATCTTCAATAGTTAAGGAACGGTTTTTTCGTTCTAATTGTTCAAGAATCATTTGCTCGTAATCTACGGAGTCAAAAAAATTATCTAAAGCCGGAGCTACTAAATTTTCATCGTAACCTTTCAATTTTAGATTAAAGCGAATTTTAACTCGTCCCCACTTATTGTAATAATATTTTCCGCGAATATACGACTCCACATATCTGTCGTTGTTAATAAACCCGTCTTTTTTAAGAGAATCGAGAATTGCCTGAGATTTTTTTTCGTCAATTCCCCAATTAAATAATTTTTGTTTCACATCAAATTCGCAACGTTCCATTTTGCTGCAATACGACATTAATTTTTCTTTTGCTTTTTCGGCAGGTAAAATTCGTTTATTCATAGATTCGCTCAATTTTTAATTACGTACGGTAAAAATATATACTTATTTTAAAAAAACAATAGGAAGTACGAAATTTGAAAAAAAATTACTATAAGACTTCACTAAATGTTACAAAACTGTTGATAAGTTATTAATAGTTTAGCTTTTTTTTTAGGTAAAAACAAAATTCTATTTTGTACATTCGTTCGAATAAAATAATGATACATATAAATTTTTAAATAACTACAAATCAAAGATATATATTCATGAGCGAAGAAAATAAACAACCGAAAGAATATTCTGCCGACAGTATTCAGGTATTAGAAGGTTTAGAGGCAGTTCGTAAACGTCCTGCTATGTATATTGGCGATATAGGCGAAAAAGGATTACACCATTTAGTATACGAAGTTGTTGACAACTCAATAGATGAAGCACTTGCAGGATATTGCACCGACATTATTGTGTTTATAAATGAAGATAATTCTATTACCGTTCAAGATAATGGTCGCGGAATTCCGGTAGACATGCACGAAAAAGAACAAAAATCTGCACTTGAGGTAGTAATGACAGTGCTACACGCCGGCGGAAAATTTGATAAAGATTCATATAAAGTTTCTGGTGGATTGCATGGTGTAGGAGTTTCATGTGTAAATGCATTATCAACCAAATGTGTAGTTACTGTTCGCAGAAACGGAAAAATGTATCAACAAACTTATTGCATAGGTATTCCACAAGGTCCGGTTGAAGAAATAGGAACATCTACAACCACAGGAACGGAAGTTACCTTTTGGCCTGACGGCAGTATTTTCATGTCAACCCTCTATAAATTTAATATTTTAGAATCTCGATTACGCGAGCTAGCATACTTAAACAAAAAAGTATCACTATGCATTACAGACAAACGTGAAAAAGATGAAAATGGTGAATTTAAAGTTTCTCGCTTTTATTCAGAAGAAGGGCTTAAAGAATTTGCTCACTTTGCTGATGAAACACGCGAGCCTCTTATAGAAGATGTAATGTATATTGATACCGAAAAAAATGGAATACCGGTAGAAATAGCATTAAAATATAACACTTCGTATTCTGAAAATATTCATGCATATGTAAATAATATCAATACAATAGAAGGTGGAACACATTTATTAGGATTCCGTAGAGGCCTAACACGTACGTTAAAAAAATATGCTGAAGATTCGGGCATATTAGCTAAACAAAAAATTGAAATCAACGGCGATGACTTTCGTGAAGGTTTAACTGCCATAATTTCGGTAAAAGTACAAGAACCATTGTTTGAAGGACAAACAAAAACTAAATTAGGAAACTCTGAAGTTAGTGCTGCAGTAGACCAAGCTGTAAGCGAAATGCTAAAATATTATTTAGAAGAACACCCTAAAGAAGCTAAAACAATTGTAAACAAAGTATTACTTGCAGCTTCGGCTCGCATAGCAGCCCGAAATGCACGTGAACGAGTGCAACGTAAAAATTCAATGGGAGGTGGCGGATTGCCTGGTAAACTTGCTGACTGTGCTGATAGGGATCCTGCAAATTGCGAATTGTACCTTGTAGAGGGTGATTCTGCTGGTGGTACGGCAAAACAAGGACGTAACCGTCAGTTTCAGGCTATTTTACCTTTACGTGGTAAAATTTTGAACGTTGAAAAAGCAATGACTCATAAAATATACGAAAGCGAAGAAATTAGCAACATTCTTAAAGCTCTGGGTATTTCAATAGGAACAGAAGAAGACAGTAAGGCTATAAATATTGAAAAACTTCGGTATCACAAAATTATAATCATGTGTGATGCGGACATAGACGGTAGTCATATCGAGACATTGATTATGACTTTATTTTTCAGATACATGAAAGAAATTATTGAACGAGGACATTTATATATAGCCACTCCTCCGTTGTATTTAGTAAAATCGAAACGAAACAAACAAGAACGCTATTGCTGGAGCGAAGAAGAACGTTTAGCTACTATTGAAGAATTTGGCGAAGGTAATATTACAATACAACGTTACAAAGGTTTGGGAGAGATGAATGCTTCTCAGTTATGGGATACAACTATGGATCCCGAACATAGAACCTTACGTCAAGTTACTATTGAAAGTAGTGCAGAAGCCGATCATATTTTTTCAATGCTTATGGGCGACGAAGTAGCTCCGCGACGAGCGTTTATTGAAGCTAATGCAAAATATGCAAATATTGACGCATAAAACGATGTCCATATTTTTTTGGAAACCGATAGTGCGTGTTATTTTTTTATGTATTTTTGTTTAATATCAAAATATAAGAAATTATTGTATGGAATTTATAGTATCAACATCTGATCTTTTGAGTCAATTAAATATTGTAAAAAGTGTAATTAACTCAAAAAACACCTTACCTATATTAGACAATTTTTTGTTTAAACTCGAAGGAAGCACCCTTAAAATTGCAGCTTCAGACCTTGAAACCACATTAAATACTCAAATGGAGTTGAAAAATGCAAAAGGTAAAGGCACTATTGCAATTGAAGCAAAACGATTAACAGACCTTTTAAAAGAATTTACCGACCAACCATTAACATTCAAAATCAATTTAGAAAATTATCAAATTGATATACTTTCAGCAAGTGGTAAATTTACCATAGTTGGACAAAATGGTGATGAATTTCCTAAATTACCTCAACTTGAAGAGGAATTTACATCAATTTCTATACAATCGGAGTATTTTCAAAAAGGTATTACCAGCACCCTATTTGCAACCGGCGACGATGAAATGCGTCCTGTTATGAACGGTATTTTAGTTGAAATTTCCGACAAACATTTTAGACTTGTTGCTACCGATTCACATAAATTAGCTCGATATACACGTTTAGACATTACATCGGATAAAAGTGCATCGTTTATTTTACCTAAAAAAACAGCAAATATTCTTAAAAATATTTTAGCAAAAGATGGTAATTCTATAACCATAGAATTCGACAACAAAAATGCTTTTTTTAATCTTACCGATTACAGATTGGTATGTCGTTTAATCGAAGGGAAATATCCTGCATACTCGGCGGTAATACCAACTCAAAATCCAAATAAATTATTGGTTGACCGTATTGACTTTTTCAATAAATTAAAAGTAGTATCATTATTTGCTAATCCGGCAAGCAACTTAGCTAAACTCGAAATGGGGGGTGCTAGTTTACTTATTTCGGCACAAGACATCGATTTTTCTACTTCAGGTCAAGAACAATTAAACTGCCGATACGAAGGCGACGAAATGGTTATTGGTTTTAAATCAAAATTCTTACTCGACATTTTACAAAACATCAACAGTGTAGAAGTAAGCATAGAACTTTCTGACCCTTCGCGTGCCGGCATAATAATTCCAATAGACAAAGAAGACACAAACGAAGATATTCTGATGCTTCTGATGCCTATGATGGTATAACAATATTAGTATACAACACAAAGGGAGAGATTGTTCTCCCTTTTTTTTTCTATACCTATGACTCAATTACAATTACAACGTCCTCTTGCATTTTTTGATGTAGAAACAACCGGAATAAATATAGTTACCGATAGAATTATTGAAATTGCAATACTCAAAATTATGCCCAACGGAAGTGAACATAGTGCTACATATCGTATCAATCCACAAATGCCTATTCCTCCCAAATCTTCAGAAATTCATGGAATATTCGACGCTGATGTTGCCGACAAACCAACATTTGCTGAAATTGGCAAAGAAATTTTACAGTTTTTAAACGACTGTGACATAGCCGGCTACAATTCAAATAAATTTGATATTCCGATTTTAGCTGAAGAATTTGCACGAGCAAGTATTGACTTTAATTGGGACAAACGCAAATTTGTAGATGTACACGTATTGTTTTTGAAAAAAGAAGCACGCACATTATCGGCTGCATACCAATTTTATTGCAAAAAAGATTTAGAAAATGCACATTCTGCCGATGCAGATACCCGTGCTACATACGAAGTATTATTGGCACAATTAGAACGCTATCCTGATTTGCAAAACGAAATTACTTTTTTAAGTGAATTTACATCACATACCAACAATGTAGACTTTGCCGGTAGAATAATATACGATGATAAAAAACAAGAGATTTTTAATTTTGGGAAATATAAAGGTATGCTCGTTACTGATGTATTTAAAAAAGATCCAAATTATTACAATTGGATGATGAACGGAGAATTTCATTCGCATACTAAACAAGTAATTACGGCAATTAAATTAAGAGAATTTAACAAATAACACCTCGTATTTTAAGTTATAATATGAAAATTCTGGCTATTGAACAATCTATTTTAACAGATACAGAATCTGCATTGCAAGACCTTGTATGTTACCCCGACTCAAGCTTATTGCGAAATAACGATGCTTTTTATATCCCTAATTTTTCTAAACATATTTCAGCATCTATTGGAATATATGTTTGTATACATAAAATTGGCAAGCACATACACTATAAGTATATTCATAGATATTATAACGCATGCGGTATTGCAATAAATTTTATAGCTTCCGACTATAAAGAATTACTTCAAAAACAAGGATTACAAACCGATACTGCACGAGGTTTTGATCATTCGTTTGCTATAAGTTCACCTATTCAAATAGCAGAAATACCATTTGCTGATTGTAATTTTACCTGTACTTACAACTCGCAAACATATAAAATACAAGGACAACAAATTGAAGATCAACTATACAACTCATTTGCACGTATTTCCGAATTTTATACTATAAAAATTGGCGATATTTTTTTTCTCTCTTTATGGCATATCCCTATGGTAACAATAGGAGACATATTTGAATGTCATATAATATCGAAACATGTATTACACTGCCACGTTCAATAATATGAATACCACAGAATCATATATACGCAAAAAACTATCTGAACATACACACAACAAGTACACTAAGCATTACATGGCTCCTTCGTTCAGAGGAGAATACGATAATACAATAACGCCCAAAGAAAGTGCAGTCCTAATTTTACTTATACCACATTCAAATTCATTTTCTTTAATTTACATACAACGTACACATAATTTATACGACAAGCACAGTGGGCAAATTTCATTTCCCGGTGGAGGATATTCGACAACTGACAACAATTTACAAGAAACAGCAATTCGTGAAACATACGAAGAAATTGGGATTGAAATTGAACCAGAATGGATAGCAGGAACTCTTTCGAACCAATACATACCAATAAGTAATTATAATGTTCGGCCATTTGTTGCAATAATGCCACAAAAGCCAAAAGAATATAAATTGCAAGCCTCGGAAATTTCAAAGGTTATTGAAATTCCTTTACCCCATTTACAAAACAAATTACATATTTATACAAAACATATTTTACACAACGGTAGAGATATAGAAATTCCCTATTACGCTTGGTTTGAATATGAAATTTGGGGAGCCACAGCTATGATTACCGAAGAATTTATAGAATGTATTACCAACTAAGTTAGTATAGACCACATATCGTCTTTACGTAAAGTCATTTTAATGCTCCATTCTTGAGGATATGGATTATTGGCTCTATTACCAATGTTTTTAACAAATCCTATAGATACACCTTTGTACGTAAGCTGAATCCAACCTTTTGACATACCTTCAATAATCAATGCTTCTTTTTTAAAATAACGTAATGCTGTTTCTAAATCAACATCGAGTCTTGGCAAAATTGAAGCATTAAAACTATTGGCAAATGCCAAACCTGGCATGGGATTAAGTTTGTGCCCCTGAATATGCACCAAAGGAATTCCGGCATGAATTATATTGCAATGTAAAAATATATCGAGTAAAAATTTTCTATAATCTTTAGAAAACGACCACAAAACATCCTTTTGACGCTCGTATACAATGCTTTGATGATGTTGGATAAGATTTGAAAAATGCAATCTATTTTTTTCGGGGATTATAGTAATATTTTTAGCTTGAGGAATTCGTTTAGGTGGCACATACGAATTTCCGTTTTGTTTCTTTATAACCGAAATACAAAACCCTTCGCCTTTGGTTTTGTGAGGAAAAAATCGATAACAAACAGCTTGCTTATACACATGCTCAGTAATATTCCACTCGGGTAGACATTGTACCGAATCACAAATAGCTCCTGTTTGTTCAATAAACGCTTGAACAACCTTTTCGTTTTCGATTTCATTAAATGTGCAGGTACTATATATCAATGTTCCGCCCGGAGCAAGAGCATCCCAAATATCGGAAAGAATTCGCATTTGTCGTTTACTACATAAATCAATATGAGCCGGAGACCATTCTTCAATTGCAGCAGGATCTTTTCGAAACATACCTTCGCCCGAGCAAGGAGCATCTACAATAACAATATCAAAAAAACCGGAAAGAAACGAAAAATCTTTAGGGTCGTTATTTGTAACAACACAATTAGATTTTCCCCATTTAATGATATTTTCGGACAAAATATGAGCTCTGCTTCGAATAACCTCATTGGCAACCAACAAACTACCACGTTGTAGAAGAGAAATAACATGGGTAGATTTACCTCCCGGAGCTGCACATACATCGAGGACTTTGAGTGGTTTTGAAACTGCCAAAGGAGCAACAATTTGCTCTAAAAACATAGATGAAGCCTCTTGTACATAATATGCACCGGCATGAAAAAGCGGATCTAAAGTAAATACCGGACGTTTGGGTAAATACATACCATAGGAACTCCAAGGCACCTTTTCTAAATCAGCAGGAATATCTAATTTATTAGGATTACATCGTAGCGATATGGGTGTTGGGTTGTGCAGTATTGCATGATACAATTGTGAAGCATCGGTAATATGACTAACACTCTTACATACATGCAAAATAGAAGCTTCGCTTTGTTTCATGCATTTGGACTTATTTACTCTGAATTATATTATACAATTCTTGTAAATCGGGTGTTAAAATAATTTCACTACGTCTATTTTTAGCACGTCCTGCTGTTGTATTAGAATTATCAATCGGCGAAAATTGTCCTCTACCGGCTACAGTAATTCGCTTACCAGTAATCTTGGAATTATCAAGTAAAATATACGAAATAGCAAGAGCACGTTTGGTACTTAATTCCCAATTAAGTTTTTCGCCCCCGGTATTATCGGTATGCCCTTCTACGGTAATATTAATATCGGGATTTTGTTCGAGCACTACAGCTAATTTTTTCAAAGCATCTTGTCCTTTATCACTCACATCACTTTTACCTATTTTAAAAAGCAAAGCTTCATCTAAAAGCACATAAATTTTTCCATCGCGTTGCTCAATAGTTAAGCCTTGCCCTTCGAATCCCACCAATGCTTTTTCTATTTTTGTACGAAGAGCAATAGCCGCAGAATCTTTTCTGCGAAGAAGCTCTTCCATATCGGCTAACTGTTTGTTTTTAATAAGAATTTCGTCATTTTTAATACCTAATTCTTTACGAATTTTATCAAGATTTTTACGTTCCAATTCTAAACTTAATCGCACTGAATCAAGAGCGTCTTCACGTTTTTGCAACACTGTGCGAGCCGATTGTAATTCTTCGAGCATTTTACGACTTTCAATAGCACTTTGCTGAACCAATTTAGTTTGTTTGGCATTTAAATTCTCATTTAATTTTTTTAAATCAGCATTTTCTAACGATAAATTTGTTATAGTCCTATTTTTTGAAGCAGAATCGGCACGTAAATTCACACTCTCTGTTTCAAGTTTTGAATGACGTTCTTGTAATTGATTTAATTCTTTTGAATTACTTGATAGAGCCAGCCGTAATGAATCTTGCGTACTAGTACAATGCGATTCTAATGCTTTATACTTTTTGGTGGTAACACATGATGTTACAAACATTACTATACATACAAAAAATAATACTTTTTTCATTTGAATACGTTTAAATTATCAATGGCTTACAATATCCCCATTTACATGGATTTAGAATTTAGACAAAAATACTGTTTATTACTTAAAAACGCACATCGTGTTAACATCTTTTAATAACTTTAACCATATTAAACCGCCTATTCAAACTACAAAATTTGGGTTTCTATTTGTAGGGTTCTTTATTCCAACCATAAAAAAATATTGTAATGGAACATTACAAATTACAACAAACCAACGTTATATAATTGTTGTAATTGTTCAGCCTCTGCAGAATCTAAATAATTATCGTATGACATACAAACACGAGAAGAACAAGCTATAGCAAACGGAATTACAATATCCCAAAAATCTACAGACACGTATGGCAATGTTTCACCACTTACCTTGTTTACATATAGTGCATATAGTATAGCAGCATTAAATGTATCACCAGCACCTATTGTACTAACAGGACTAATACAGGGCACAGTATATAGTTTATGCATATGTGATGTAAATATTTCAACAGCTTGATTACTTTTAGTAAATACAGCCACCTGCACTCCCTTACTGTATAAAAACTCAAAAATTTCATCAAACCGGGTATGATTAAACAACAAAAGACAATCTTCGTGAGAGGCTCTTACAATATGAGCATACGAAATATTTTCGTGTATATAATTCATTTCTACCGAATTCTGATTAATTGGTTTTCGCATATTCGGATCGTACATTCTAAGTGCATTTACCCCTATAGCTTTTTGCAATATAGTTACTAATGAATTACGCGAACGTGTATTCATTGCAAACGACGATGAAAACAGCACAATATCTTCGGAAACCAAAGGAATAGGTTTACAAATAAACTCCGCTGGTAATTGCTTGTAAAAATTATACGAAGCATTGGAATTGGCATCTAAAAATGCTAAAGCCAATGATGTAGGATGCGAATCGTAACGAGTTACATAATTTGTTGCAATTGCATGCTTTTCTAAAAAATTCAAACAATGAGAACCAACGGTATCGGTACCTATTTCGGAAACAAATGAAACCTGTGCCCCCAATTGTGAGCAAGTAACAGCTGAATTCAATGCCGAACCACCAACTTTAGCAGCTATTGGATTCATGCGAGAAAACACTATATCGAAAACAGTTTCACCAATTGTATAAACCATATGCAAATATTAGTCTACAAATATATTATAATACGCTAAAAGGAACAAAAAAAAAGAGGCTACATATAGTAACCTCTTTTGTACCCCAAGCGTTTGTGTTGATTAACACTTCAAATGCACATACCTTAGTTATTTAAAAACATGAGCGCAATTCTGCATATTCGTGAGTGTAATTAATTTTAACCCAATCTTTTAATTGCTTTGCCTCATCTGTATTTAGGTATGAAATACATTTTTTTAACTCTTTCGTAAAGAGTTCTTTGTCAAAACTTAATTTCTGTAAAATTACATACGCGTATTCCAACATTTTTTTATGATTATTAATTTTTCTTATAAAGGTATTACATATACAACCCAAAAGCAAGGTTTTTATTGTAATCTATTGATGATATAAATCAACTCGTAGTCCTAGCATTTTTACCTGAATTTTTGAAACTTTTTTTAATATTAAATTTCACTGTTGTCCGAAATAAAATTTGATAATTATCTGAAATGTCTTATTAATACAGATTAAGCAAAGTATTAAAAAAATATGATACTTCGTTTTTTGTATATTTTCTTGTTACTTTTTCTACAGCAAAAAAGTAACCAAAAGTGCCGCCATGCAATACGTAATCTAAAAATATATTCGTTAATGCTGATTTAGCAAAATGCCCATGAAAGTCCTGTAATAAACTATTAAACAAAGTGTTGGGCAAGCTGCTAAATCTACGCATTAACTTCATTATTTTTAACGATTACTTAATTGAATGGCTTTTTAGTAAATCCGGAATTTGGTATTTTTAATATTGTAAATTTTTTATCGGACAATAATGATTAAATTTAACAATTAATTAAAAAACTTAACACACATTTAACAACAACAAAAAAAAGAGAAACGTACAAGACACAAAAGGAATTGAGGGCATGAATCATTTTCCGTGCGGAGTCAGCACGATAAACACTGACAAAAATGCCATGAAAACACTAAATAACTTTCGCAACAAAATTACATTTTCAATTACATTAGTAATTAGCTTAACTTTTATAGGATACAGCAATAATCCCGAAGTTCAGCCTTCTATATACAGTATTGATGTTTGCTCAAACAATGAATGGTTTGATGTTCCAATAGAAATATCAGAACCTGTAGTAGGCTGTATAGGATTTGATATTGCAATACAATTCGACTCACATTTAGCTACACCTACAGGAGTTGTAATGCTAAACAATTCACTTATAGATGCTCATGCACTATCATACATAACAAATATAGTAGATGAAACAATATACATCTCTATTTTTTTAAACGGCAACGGTGGATTAGAAATATTTAATGGTAAAGGCTCTATTGCTACAGTAGAATTCAAGAAAAACAATACATTCGAAACGCCACTTGTACTAAATACAATAATTACCGAAAGTTATGAAACATATACCCAACAAAAAAGAATAGCTCCAATACATTGTATAGAAAGCAATTGTGGCGAAAGGAATGCAAAAGAATTCCCCAAATCATATGGCCCCATAGTACAAAATAACTTAATAATAGAATTAGAAGCAATTGCATACCCAAACCCTGTAAAAAACTCGCTTACAATTCTTTGCAATCAAACAGCAACTATTAGAATACAAGACGCTTCAAATCAGATAAAAGGAATTTTCGACAATATTCCGGCAGAAAAACCATATACTATTGATATTTCAAATTTACAATCGGGCTTATATTTTATAACAGTATCAAATTCAGTTCAACTCAAAAAATTATATATAATAAAACAATAATTTTTATAATCAACATTTAGAAACTGTTTAAATTGCAGTATACACTCTATGATATATATACAACTGTTAATAATTTGGTAATATTTATCGCAGTAAGATTCAAAATTGCCTCAATAAAAATGAGTATTTTTGATATTATTTATTAATAGAAAAGAATATGTCAGTAGAATATACCGAAGAAAGTATTAAAAGTCTCGATTGGAAAGAACATATACGACGAAGACCAGGCATGTATATCGGTAAATTAGGTGATGGTTCGGCGAGTGATGATGGAATATACATATTACTTAAAGAGTCGCTCGATAATTCTATTGACGAATACATGATGGGGAATGGAAAATCTATAGACATACATATATCGGAACATACAGTAACAATAAGGGACTACGGACGAGGAATTCCTTTGGGAAAAGTAGTAGACGTAAGTTCGAAAATGAATACCGGAGGTAAATACGATACCGGAGCATTTAAAAAGTCAGTAGGTCTTAATGGTGTTGGATTAAAAGCTGTAAATGCATTATCATCGAGTTTTATAATTCAATCATTTCGTGAAAATTCAGTAAAAACAGTAGAATACAGCAAAGGAGAACTTGTTCAAGAACATAAGGAAACCGCAACATCAGAAGGTAATGGGGTGTTTGTGAAATTTCGTCCAGACGATACAATTTTCACTAATTTCTCGTATCGACTTGAATATGTGGAGGAAATGCTTCGTAACTACACATATTTAAATGCCGGATTAACAATTTTATTGAATGGTAAAAAATTCATTTCTAAAAACGGTTTACTCGATTTATTGCAAGAAAATTTAAGTAGTGAAGCTTTGTATGAGCCTATTCATTTAAAAGGTGATGATATAGAAATAGCTTTAACACACGAAAACCGATACGGCGAAATGTATTATTCGTTTGTTAACGGACAAAATACAGTACAAGGTGGTACGCATTTAAATGCTTTTCGTGAAGCATATGTAAAAACAATTCGAGAATTTTATAATAAAAATATTGAAGGTGTTGATATTCGGCAAAGTATAATAGCAGCCGTAAGTGTAAAAATAGAAGAACCCGTTTTTGAATCGCAAACTAAAACAAAATTAGGTTCAAGAGACATGTCGCCCAATGGGCTAAGTGTTAATAAATTTATCAATGATTTTGTAAAAGAACGTCTTGATAATTTTTTACATAAAAACCCATTAATTGCCGATGCCCTCCTAAAAAAAATTCAAGAATCGGAACGCGAACGCAAAGCAATGTCGGGTGTTCAGAAAAAGGCAAAAGAAATGGCAAAAAAAGCCAATTTGCACAACCGAAAACTACGTGATTGCAGAGTGCATTATAACAGTAATCATGAATTGCGTAACGAAACAAGCATTTTTATTACCGAAGGTGATTCTGCAAGCGGATCTATTACAAAATCACGCAATGCCAATACACAAGCAGTTTTTAGTTTACGGGGTAAACCATTGAACACATTTGGATTGACAAAAAAAGTAGTATACGAAAACGAAGAATTTAACCTCTTACAAGCAGCACTCAATATTGAAGAAGATATTGAAAATTTACGATACAAACATGTTATAATTTCAACCGATGCCGACGTTGACGGCATGCATATTCGATTGTTACTTATTACCTTTTTCTTAAACTTTTTTCCAGATTTGATAAAAAAAGGGCATGTATTTATACTCCAAACTCCTTTATTTAGGGTTCGCAACAAAAAAGAAACTCGATACTGCTATACCGAAGAAGAACGACAACGAGCTCTTGAAGAATTAAAACCAAATCCTGAAATTACTCGATTTAAAGGCTTAGGAGAAATTTCTCCCGATGAATTTGTGCATTTTATTGGCAAAGACATTCGCTTAGAACCGGTAAAACTAAGTAAAGATATGTCTATTGTAGAATTACTTTCATACTATATGGGCAAAAACACCCCCGAACGCCAAGATTTTATTATTAGTAATCTTCGGATTGAAGAAGATGTTCCGATAGAATAGAGAAAATATAGATTTTCTTCACTAAATTAGACCTCTCATTTGAGCAATAAAAAAAATCAAAAAAAATTTAGATTATTGTTCGAAATGTTTATACCTCATTAGATATAATAAAATTAAGCATTCGAAATACAAATGAAATTTCAACAATTTCTTTAATATTGTATTGCTTTATTACTTGTTTCAAAAAAATATACAAACACATGTAAGTATTCCACAATTACTACGACATATACAACAAGTTTAATATATAAAAAAATAAAAAATATGTCAGTATTAGTAGGAAAAAAAGCACCGGATTTTAATGCAAAAGCAGTTGTAAACGGAAATCAAATAATCGAAAATTTTTCGTTGAGTCAATACAAAGGTAAATACATAGTATTATTCTTTTACCCTTTAGATTTTACTTTTGTATGCCCTACCGAATTATTAGCATTTCAGCATATGATAGGTGAATTTGAGAAAAGAAATGTACAAATTATAGGTGTATCGGTAGATTCTGAATTTTCACATTGGAAATGGCTACAAACTCCTCAAAATGAAGGTGGAATAAAAGGAGTAACATATCCATTGGTATCGGATATATCCAAAACAATTTCTGAAAATTACGATGTATTAGCCGGTCATTACGATGTTACCGACCAAGGAGAATCAACTTTTATAGGCGAACCTATAGCCTATAGAGGCACATTTTTAATTGATAAAGAAGGTGTAGTTCGACATCAAGTAGTAAACGATTTACCATTAGGAAGAAGCATAGAAGATGCTTTGCGAATGGTAGAAGCATTACAGTATTTCGAACAGCACGGTGAAGTATGCCCTGCCGATTGGAAGCCGGGTAAAAAAGCACTTAAAGCGACTCAAGAAGGTATTTCAGATTTTCTCTCAAATAATTAGTCCCTCCCTTTTAGTTTTTTTCATATAGTAAGTATTCTCTTTAAAAGCCTTGCTCGGTTCCTCGGGTAAGGCTTTTTTCAATAAAAATTGTAATACAAAAAAATAAGTAACCAGATAGATTACGTATATTTGTAAAAAAAAACATGGGAATATTTTCATCAATATATAATGCACGCAAACCACGAGGATTCTCATATTCTCCACGGTATTATAATCCGGAAAAAGAAAAGAGAGACGAACGGATTACTAGAATAATGCAAGAAGTAAAAAAAGAACAAGGTGAAGAAGTTTCTGAAATCAATTATGTTCCACATATTCGAGGTCAATTTAAAGCAAAAAAAGAAGCTCGTTCACGAATTATCCACAAACGGAACGTACGTATTTTTCTAATTTTCATAATTTTATTGTACTTTGCATACTTATTTATCACACGCATTTAACGTATAAAGCATGCCCGATATAATTCAATTATTACCCGATTCTGTTGCCAATCAAATAGCTGCCGGCGAAGTAGTACAACGCCCTGCTTCGGTAATTAAAGAATTAGTTGAAAATGCAATAGATGCTAATGCTACTGAAATTGTAATTTCTATTGTAGATGCGGGAAGAACAATAATACAAGTAACCGACAATGGTAAAGGCATGAGCGACACCGATGCTCGTATGGCTTTTGAACGACATGCAACATCAAAAATAAGAACCGCCGACGATATTTTTTCTATTCGATCAATGGGTTTTAGAGGCGAGGCGTTAGCTTCGATAGCAGCAGTATCGCATACCGAACTAAAAACACGAATGGCAGAACACGAAATTGGAACAAAAATTAGTATTAAAGCATCGCAAGTTGAATCACAAACCCCAATTTCTTGCCCTATTGGAAGTACGTTTACAGTAAAAAATTTATTTTATAACATTCCTGCACGACGAAAATTTTTAAAAACAAACCAAACTGAATTTAAATATATCCTTTCGGAAATATTTCAAATAGCGTTAGCCCACCCTCATATTGGCTTTACTATATTCAAAGATGAAGAATTATATGCAAAATATCCTATTTCGAACAGTAAGCAACGCATTGTAAATATATTTGGGAAACGATTAGAAAAAGGATTATTGGCAATAGAAGGAGAAACATCGATTGTGAAAATTTCGGGCTTTATAGGAACACCAGACTTAGCAAAAAAAAACAATTACGATCAGTTTCTCTTTGTAAACAATCGTTTTTTTCGACAAAAGAGCTATCAGCATGCCATAATGCGGGCATACGAACAATTAATACCCGCCCGCGAATACCCACCATTTTTTGTTTTTTTTGATATAGACCCCTCTCAAATAGATGTAAACATTCACCCTACCAAAACAGAAATAAAATTTGTTGAAGAATACAATATTTGTCAACTTTTAGAAGCGTCTATAAAACATGCATTAGGTAAAAGCAATATAGTACCATCTCTCGATTTTATGGATACCGAAGATTATTCAGACATGTTTGCTATATCAAAAAATGCAACTATTAAAGTTCCTGGAATAGAAGTACGTGCCGATTATAATCCGTTTGCCTCGGACAAAATGTCGCACAGTACATCCGAAAAACAAACGACACAGGGCTGGGAACAATTATTTGAAGGATTTGAATCGAAACCTGCTGTTACACAACAAACATTTCGATCGGCTATTAACAACAACGAAGAGCCAGAAAGCGAGCCCACTAATTGTATTCAAATACAAAAAAAATATATCCTAACTACCGGAAAAACGGGCTTAATGCTTATAGATATAAAACGTGCTCACAGTAGAATTTTATACGAAAAATTTATAGCACAACTCACACAGGGTCAGCGACCTATACAACGGACACTTTTGCCAATTCATATAGAATTATCCTATACCGAATCGGAAATATTACAAGAATTGCTTCCTCATTTGCATACTATAGGATTTGATATAGAATGTTTCGGAAAAAATTCATTTGTTATAAACGGCACACCTCCCGATATTGAATTTTCTAAAGTTGAAGATATCATACATTCGTTTATTAACGATTATAACGAACGCAGCGAATCGTTACAATCCGACATACAAAAAGCAATAGCTCGTTCAATGGCAAAATCTTCGGCATTGTATCGCAATCCTATAATGCAACCCGACGAAATGCAAACATTTATAGCACAACTATTTCAATGCAATATGCACGCAATTTCAGCCGATGGCTTAACTGCTGTAGTATTGTTAGAATATGACGAAATTTTTAAAAAATTTAACACATAAAACTGTATGAACTACTCTCCTCAAGGCTTTACTGTATTACCTCCGGTAGTTAAAAACCTACTATTTCTTAATGTTGGTGTATTTATAGTAGGTTTTATACTTCAAATGATGTATCAATACGACATTTCAGATGCGTTGGGCTTACATTATATTGGCTCAAAAGGTTTTAAACCCATACAATTTATAAGTTATATGTTTTTACACGCCAATTTAGAACATATTTTTTTCAATATGTTTGCACTGTGGATGTTTGGAAATATCTTAGAGAATTTTTGGGGACCTAAACGTTTTTTTACCTATTATATGGCAACAGGAATAGGAGCAGGAATTATTCAAATGATAGTAGCTTATATTCGCATTCAATCTATACAATCGCAAGTCCCTGCCGATGTACTCGAAGTTATATACACCGAAGGTGTTGACATTTTACGTCAGAACAAAAATTTTATTGCCCCCCTATATGCAGAACTAAATGCAATAGTAAATGTATCTACTGTAGGGGCATCCGGTGCAGTATTTGGGCTACTTATGGCGTTTGGTATGTTATTCCCCAATTCATATATATACTTATTTTTCGCATTACCTATAAAAGCTAAATGGTTTGTGTTAGGGTATGGCGTTTTAGAATTATTTAGTGGAATACGCAATACACCCGGCGACAATGTTGCTCACTTTGCACATTTAGGTGGAATGGTTTTTGGCTATATATTAATACAGTATTGGAGACGTAAAGGAACATATTTATAATGACAATTTGGCACGACATACAACGAGAATTTCGCGAAGGAAATAATCTTATCAAGATAATTTTTCTGAATATAGCAGTATTTCTAGTGCTTAACATTCTCCAAGTTTTTTCATGGATTATAACCGGACAACAAGAGTCCGGTATATATAGTTTCATAATTGAAAATATTCAAACCTATATTTCGCTTCCTAAATTAGCAACAAAACCGTGGACACTAATAACCTACATGTTTACCCATGTTGATTTGTTACACATACTTTTTAATATGCTTTGGTTATATTGGATGGGACGAATATTTATAGACATGCTCAATGGAAAACGATTTGTAGCTATTTATATACTTGGTGGACTTACAGGGGCTTTATTTACCATAGCAGCGTATTATATAATACCACATTTATCGGAACAAGTTCCTGCCGAAATACCAATGATAGGTGCATCGGCATCTGTATTAGCAATTATGGCAGCTACGGCAACATATTTTCCAAATTATATAGTTCAACTTATTTTTATAGGTCCGGTTCGTATAAAATATATTGTACTTGGTCTTATTATACTTGATATTATATTAATACCCGGCATTAATTCGGGTGGACATATAGCTCATTTAGGTGGGGCACTATTTGGATATTTGTGGGCATCAAACATTAAAAAAGGAACTGATATTTCAAAATGGTTTATGAACATAATGGACTCTATAAGTACCTGGACAAAACCACGAAAAAACATAAAAGTTACTTATACAAACTCTACACAAACCGCAAAACCGACCAATAGTGTAACACAACAAGAAATAGATATAATATTAGATAAAATTGCAAAAAACGGTTACGAAAGTTTATCTGCAAAAGAAAAAGAAATATTGTTTACCATGAGCAAAAAACGATAATCCAGATGAAATTTTTTAGATATATTTTATTTCTCATAAATATAGGAACATCGTTATTGCTTGTAATAACAGCATTGTCCCGTATAATTAATCCGCAATTATTTTGGTTTTTTGAATTTATCGCATTAGCCTACCCTGTATATTTACTTTTTAATCTAGGATTTATTATATTTTGGTTGTTTTCTTCACACAAAAAATATGTTTTAATTTCGCTAATTGGCTTTGTGCTAAGCATTTCAACTTTTTTTGACACGTTCTCGTTTTCAGGCACTCCGGAATTAGAACCTGCAAGCGACTCGGTAACAATAATCACATACAATGTTAATGCTTTTAATTACAACGGTTGGCGAGGAAGAGCAAAAACACAAGCTCATGTATTCGAATTTTTAAAACAAGAACACCCCGATATTATTTGTTTTCAAGAATTTCATCATGATAAACAAGAAAAATATAATATGATTGACAGTATTCGCAAACAATTAGGATTGCGATACATGCAAATACATAGATTACACGAAATTAAAGGACGATATTTTTATGGGAATGTAATTTTTAGCAAGTTCCCAATTATAAAAACAGGTGTGTTTTTATACCAAAAAACCGGAAATACCACGCTATGGGCAGATGTTGTAATGAATTCTGACACCATTCGGATATACAACAATCACTTAGAATCGTATCGATTGCAACAAGACAATATTCAAGCAATTGAAATGGCAAGTAGTGGTCAAGAATTTGAATCAACAAAATTGCGAAAAGTTGGTAGAAAGTTAAAACGAGCAATACAAAAACGAGGACAACAAACACAAGAATTACTTGAAGCAATGAAAGAAACCAATTATAAAACAATATTATGCGGAGATTTTAATGCCCCCCCCTATTCGTTTACTTATAATGCATTGCGAAGCGAACATTCACTCCAAGATGCATTTTTAGAAGCATCATCAGGGTTAGGCGGCACACTCAATTGGCGGTTGCCTTCAAAACGATTAGATTATATATTATTAAGTGATTCGTTTTTAGTAAAACGCTATACAAGACCACAATTACCTATATCAGATCATTTTCCAATATCAGTAACATATTATATTCAAAATTAAATACATACAGCTATGAAAAACACAAAAATGTGGATTATAATCGGAGGTATCGTAATACTTTCGTTGTACCTAATAAGTCAATACAATGGCTTAGTTAAACTAGAACAATCGGTAAAAAAACAATGGGCAAATGTTGAAAGCTCATATCAACGACGTGCCGATTTAATACCAAATTTAGTAAACACTGTAAAAGGGTATGCAGAATTTGAGAAAAGCACATTACAAGGTGTAATCGAAGCTCGGTCAAAAGCAACCGGAGTTACCGTAAATGCAGAAAATTTAACACCCGAAACAATTGCAAAATTTCAAGAAGCACAAAATCAAATGAGTGGAGCATTAAGTCGATTATTGGTAGTAGTTGAAAAATATCCAGATTTAAAAGCAAATCAAAACTTCTTGGAACTTCAAGCCCAATTGGAAGGTACAGAAAACAGAATAAATGTAGAACGTAACAGATATAATGAAATGGTTCAACCATTTAACACTAAAATCAAAACCTTTCCTACAAATCTCATGAATGCCATATACGGTTTTAAAGAAATGGGATATTTTGAAGCACAAAAAGGTGCCGAAGCTGCTCCAACTGTTACATTTTAAATATAAACATTATGCCGCAAGCACAGACGTTTTTGAGCGAACAAGAACAATTGAGTATAACCCAAGCTATTCGCGAAGCTGAGAAAAAAACCTCGGGCGAAATTAGAATACATATAGAGCCGCATTGCAAAGAAGATGTAATGGACAGAGCGGCATATGTATTTGAAAAGCTTAGTATGCATACTACCCAGTTACGCAATGGAGTTTTATTTTATATAGCATACAAAGACAAGCAAATAGCTATTTTGGGCGATGCAGGTATTAACACCAAAGTACCCGAAAATTTTTGGGATTCAATATACGCTACAATGCGAACCTATTTTGCACAAGGTGATTTTGTAAAAGGCTTACAATTAGCTATTAATGAAGCAGGTAATCAACTTGCAGAACACTTTCCGTGTAAAAGCGATGATATAAATGAATTGAGTAACGAAATATCGTTTGATGTATAATCTAACACGTATGATAAAAAAAATTATAATTACAGCATTAGTAAGTATAACTCTGCTTGCTCAATCATTTGCAGACACTTGCATACCTGCTCGTCCTCAATCTTTTGTATACGATGAACTAGGCATTTTACAAGATGCACAAAAACAAGAATTACATTCTATTTTACAATCCTTTAGTGCAAAAACTTCAACTCAAATAGTTGTAGTACTAGTAAACGATTTGTGTGGTAAAGATAAAGCTATGTATGCTACAGAACTTGGCGAAGCTTGGGGAGTAGGTTCTAAAGAAAACGACAACGGTATTGTAATGCTTATAAAACCAACTGGAGGTTCGGGGCAACGACAAACATTTATAGCTGTAGGATACGGATTGGAAGGAGTAATTCCTGATGCAATAGCAAAACGCATAGTAGAACAAGAATTACTACCACACTTTAAACAAAACGACATCTACGGAGGAATTGTAGCCGGTATTACTGTATTGATGAAATTAACCGAAAAAGAATATACCGCCGAAGAATATGAGAAAAAATCGGAGGGAAATTATTCAATATTTTTCCTATTATTATTTGTATTACTCGCATTTGTATTTTTTACAAAATTTACGGAGGCACGCAAATATGCTCGCAGTAATAATATTGGCTTTTGGGCAGCATTATTTTTATTACAATCAATGACACAAAGTCATAGCGGTTCATTCAGCAATTTCAGAAGCGGCGGCGGCAGTTTTGGAAGTTCTGGCGGAGGTAGCAGTTTTGGTGGTTTTGGTGGCGGTAGTTTTGGTGGCGGCGGTGCCGGTGGTAGCTGGTAATTTGAATTATTGCAAATTCCAAGTTATAGTTCAAAAGTCTGATTTTCTTACTGTCTGAAAAGTCATAGATTTTACATTCATATTGTAATTGAAAAATTGTTTCAATTATAATGTATAGACAAGTCTTCACAATACATTTACATTTCAAAATAAACTTCTCGTCTCCCGCTCAAAAAAAAAAGGTTCAACTTTGGTTGAACCTTTTTTTTTGAGCGGGAGACGAGACTCGAACCCGCGACCCTCAGCTTGGAAGGCTAAAAAATCTTATTTATATATTTTTATTGTTTTTTGTTAAATTATATGGTAATCAACAACTTATAAAAAATATTTTTTTGCAATTTTTTGGGTATTTATTGTTTTTTTGTATATTTGTTTAAACTATGTTTAAACCAGAATTAAAAATTATGACTCAAAACACCTCTATAAAAGTAATCTTATATACATCAAAAACATTAAAAAATGGAGAGCATCCTATAATGTTACGTGTTATAAAAAATAGAAAATCAAAATATATTTCTGTCGGTCATTCTTGCGATTTAAGATTATGGGATATGAAAAACGAACGTCCCAAAAAATCACATCCAAATAAACGATTATTAGATATTCTTATTGAAACAAAAATTCAAGAAGCTCATAAAAACCTTTTGAGTCTTGAAATTAATCAAGGTCACTTTTCGGTTGAATCTATCACTAAAAAAATTAGAAATGATATACCAAATAAGAATGTATATGAATTTATTGATTCTATAGTTGAACAAAAAAGATTAGAAAGCAAATTAGGAACAAGTGGAGTTTACAAACAAACAAAAGCCATGTTAATAGCTTTTACAAAGAACAACTCTCTTCTTTTCTCTGATATTACGCCATCATTCTTACACAAATATGAAAGTTTTTTTAGAATGAAAGGAACAAAAGAAATATCTATTTCTTATTATATGAGAACATTACGAGCGGTTTATAATAAAGCTATTACCGAAGGGTTTGGGGCAAAAGATTTATATCCGTTTAACGAATATACTATTGGAAAATTAAATACAAGAACCGTTAAAAGAGCAATAACAAAAGAAGATATAAAAAAAATAATTGCTACCGATATTAATGAAGATTCCCGATTATTTCATTCCAAAAATTATTTTCTATTTAGTTACTATACTATGGGTACAAATTACAACGATATATGTACTTTAAAATGGGAAAATATTAAACAAAATAGATTGAAATACATACGAGCAAAAACTAATAAACCTTATGATGTCGGATTACTTGAACCTGCAATCGAAATATTAAATTTTTAGAGGTCATAAGATAAATGCATATATTTGCACTCAATAAAATCAATGGATGTATGGAATTATTTAAAGGTCAAAACCTCATAGAGTTTGCTGAACGCTTCAATTCGGAAGAAAGTTGTTTAGAATATCTTGCTCATGTAAAATGGTCAAAAGGTTTTTTATGTGTCAAATGTGGGCATTCTGCAAGCCAAACAAGAAAGAATCATTCAAGGACTTGCAATAAATGCAGTCACACTGAATCAGCCACAGCAAATACATTGTTTCATAAAGTAAAATTTGGCGTCCGTAAGGCTTTCTTTATTTGCTTTGAAATGTCAACTACGACAAAAAGTCTTTCAGCTAGTTATGTTGCCGAGCGTTTTGGCGTTTCCGAAAATACAGCTAGATTCTTTATGCATAAGGTTCGGGAAGCTATGAAATCAAGTGAGCAGCAACCAATGGATGGAAATGTTCATGTTGATGAATTTGTTATAGGTGGCAAAGAAGAAGGAAAAGTTGGTCGCAGTTATGAAAGTAAAAAAAAGAAAATAGTTTGTGCTGTAGAACTTACAGATGAAGGCAAAGTTAAACGAATGTATTCCATGAAGATTGACAATTATTCATCTAAAGAACTTAAAAAGCTTTTTGAAAAACATATATCACCCAACGCAAAGGTAACAACTGATTCCTGGAAAGGTTATGCCCCATTATCAAAAGAGTATAATATTACGCAAATAAATAGTGAAAACGGCTTGAATTTCAAGGCTCTCCATACAATGATACATCAAGTTAAATCTTGGATTAGAACTACTTATTCATGGGTAAGTGAATTTAATATAAATAGATACCTTAATGAATTTTGTTATCGAATTAATCGTTCTATGATCAAAGAAGATATTTTTAACAATCTCATCAAAAGAATGGTTGCTGCCGATAAAGTTTTTCAATCCGAATTAGTATGCAGTTAAGTTATGACCTCTATAAATTTTTATAAAACAAAATATTCTGATAGTAGCGGATATATCTTTCCAATTATGAATTCTTTTCACAATACACCAGAAAGGATAAAAAACAGAATTCATAAAACATTAAAACAAACAAATGATGATTTAAAAGAAATAGCAAAACTTGCAAATATTGATGTAAATTTGACAACTTATGTTGCTAGACATACGTATGCGACTGTTTTAAAGCATAGTGGAGTTTCTACTTCTATAATTAGTGAAGCTTTAGGGCATGATAGCGAAAAAACAACACAGATTTATTTAGATAGTTTTGAAAATAAGGTACTTGACGAAGCAAATAAAAATTTATTGTAATTATTATGGAAGAAAATGAAATTCTGCTTGAATTAGATAATATAAAAAACCATATATTGTATGAAATATCAAACCATATAATTGTAAGAGACGAATTAAATATTAATAATAATATCCTACCTAATGATTTAACATTGGTAATGCAGGATTTTTTATATTCAAAAAATGCTTGTGCGTTAATAGAAAATTCAAATTATAATTCAATTGAAGATTTCAAAAAAAGTTCATCATATAATATAGCATATACAAATGGATTTGTAATATTTGATATGTTTTTTGATACATGTTTAGTCAAATGTGATGTAGGATTTGATACGTTTTTTGCATATAAACTAAAACAAACTGATTTATTTCAAGTTGACAATTTTCTAACTTTTCAATTTTCTAAAAATTTTAATTGTGATTTTAAAGAGTATAGTAGATTTTTAACACTTCTTATTAGAAAATTCTCAAAAACTGTTTTATTTGAGGAGGTTGTAATAACAATTAAAGAATGGATTTCGACAAATTCTACCCAACATTGTCAAAATACAATGCTAGCTTCAAATATAAATTGGACTGGAGACAAGGTCGATTTCATAAAATTAATGTATGCTCTCTTTCATGCTAAATTAATAAACAAAGGTGAAGGAAAAATTACCCAAATAGTTTCAGAAGCATCACAATATTTTAATATAAAGTATAATCCCAAAGGGTCTGATTTATCTGTTTCATTATTTAATGCAGACGAAAACGGATATGACAAATCAACCTTTATAAAAGACATTGAATCAGGATTTAACACCTACTTAAACACAAGAAATAAAGACTAAGTCTTAGGCTAAGACTTAGTGTATTATACTCAAAATCATTTTGTTACGATTTTTATCGATTCTAATTTTGTCGAAGATTATTAACCGATAAAAATTAAAATCGATGACAAAAACTAACATTCAACAACAAGACCGTCCGTTATATTCATTAACAATTAGTGAATACATTGAATTAAACAGACAAATATTACTCGATGCAAAAGAATCAAGTAATACTTCAGCAGAAAACACTTCTGACGAAATCCTCACAATTGAACAAGCATCTCAACTGCTTAAATTAGCGAAACCTACAATTTATGGTTTAACATGCCGTAACGAAATTCCATTTATTAAAAAAGCTAAAAAGCTTTACTTCCACAAATCCGAATTATTGGATTGGTTACAAGAAGGTCGTCAAAAAACAAATGATGAAATTCGTGAAGAAGTAAAAGCTACTGGTACATTTTCGTTAAAATAATGCTGAAATGGTACAAGTTAAAGCTGATGCCTTAATTGCTTTCGGTTCAGTAATCGAACAATTACAAAAAGATTTAGAGCGTTATGCTCAATTTCCTCAAGCAAAACCTGCATATATACAAAAGCAAAATGCGGTAATTACACAATTGTGTAATATTTTCAATTACTTCAACTCATTTGAATACTTAATTCATTGGTATAATATTGAAAATGCAATACAGAAAATTGAGCAAACATCAAATCATCATTCGGGTTACTATATAACATTAGTAACAAATCCGAATGGAAATAATCAATTCTGTCAAATCAAATAATTTGAAGCTATGCTAACACATAATCCTATTGAAAAATTTGATTCTAATAAAATTCAAACCGAATTTGAAAAACCGAAAGAATTTAATTTATCAAAAACACCTTTATTACGAACTGCTAATACTAGACTAGAAGAGGCAACTAAACAACCAAAGATTAAAAAAATTATGGGAGAAGTATGGCAATATAATGAACTACACATTCATTTTGCAGATACTGGAGTTGGTAAAAGTATTTTTGCTATGGCACTTGCGAACGCAATAAGTAAAGGCGAAAATTTCATGCACTTTGAAAATGAAAATCCTCCGTTACCCGTTTTATACTATGACTTTGAACTTTCTGATATTCAATTATTAAAAAGATACTCAAATGACAATGGAAATATTTATCAGTTTAGTCCATTATTATATATAGATAACATTGATTTTGCAGAACTTATATCTTCAAATCCCAATGCAAAATTTATTGATTTACTCTTTTCAAAAATTAGAGCAGATATTAAAGAAACAGATGCAAAGGTTATTGTAATTGACAATTCTACATATTTAAATACTCAAAGCACACAAGATACTCAAATTGCTCTCGAAGTAATGCGAGAACTCAATAATCTAAAAAAAGAATTCGGAATTTCAATCTTAGTATTATCGCATACACCTAAACGAAATATATCTACCCCAATAAGTTTAAATGATTTAGCAGGAAGTAAGCATTTAAGCAACTTTGCCGATAGTGTTTCTTCTATTGGTAGATGTGCTCACGACAAAAACATTCGCTATTTCAAACAAGTTAAACCTAGTAGAAGTGGCGAATTAATTTACGATACCGAAAATGTAATAACCTGCAAAATTGTTAAAAATGATACTTTTTTAACTTTTGAGTTCATTGATTTTACAAATGAATATGAGCATTTAAAACAACCAAGCGAAAATGAACGAGTTGAACGAAAAAGGGAGCAAACTGAATTAGCTAAAAAATTAAAATCAGAAGGTAAATCTTACAAACAAATATCCCTTGAGTTATTTGGAAAAGAAACAAGTAAAAGTAGTGTACATGAATTACTCAGAAAATAATTAATCAAATCGTTCAGACCGTTCAGCCGTTCATAAAATATATTTTTCTGAACGCTTGAACGACTTGAACGCTAAATTTAAAAATCATGAATGAACAAAATCTAACACATCAAATTATGCAATTGCACTCACAAGGAATGAGTATTCGAAAAATTGCAAAACAATTAGGAGTTTCAAAATCTGCTGTCCACAGAACTGTCTCAGAAATTGGGACAGAA
Source organism: Bacteroidetes bacterium ADurb.Bin217 (assembly GCA_002069975.1). Taxonomy (GTDB): domain Bacteria; phylum Bacteroidota; class Bacteroidia; order Bacteroidales; family UBA1715; genus MWCJ01. The sequence continues at coordinate 45,926 of MWCJ01000013.1, forward strand.
GTTCGGGACACACCTGTCCCCTTGTCCCAACAAGCATGTCCCACAGGTGTACCAATAGAAAAACAAACAGTTTTACCAGTAAATAACAACAATTTTAACTATAAAAATTCAAAAAACATGGAAAATTATGATTACCAAAGCATGAAAGAAATCGAAATTCGAAGACTAGAATTAGAACACGAAATTCAAATGAAAAAACTGGAAATGCAAGAGGAAGAATTAAGTCTTCGTAGTAGAGAATTGAATTTAAAATCAAAACAAGCAAATTCTGAATCTGTAAAACAAGAACAAGAGTTTCGAGTTTTAAACTGGGAACTAACCGAAATTTTTGCCGAAGAATTAGAACTTGTCGATTCAAAAGGCAATATTGAAATTTCATTAGAAGATGGTGAAGAAAAAATTGAAGTTTTAAAGGAATTGCGAAAAAAGATTCAAAAATTTTGTGCGGTTTATAAAGTATCAATCGAAACGTTTCGGCTTTTTAAATATTTGCAAAAAATTATTATGCTTGTATCCAAAGAACTTGATTCAGTTTACGAAGACGACAGATATGATGAAGACGATGAAGACACAACATGGTCGTTAGATTATCGTTTGGATTTTAACGAAAGGCAAACGATTAAACGTTTAATAGAAGAAGAAAATGACTAATAATTGAACCACTCTTGAGTAATCGGGAGTGGTTTTTATTTCACATTATATTTCTTGAAATTTTCCGCTTGTTCAAAAATCTCAACATAAACCTCGTCTCGTTCCACTGGTGGATAATCAAATTCGTCTAATAGTAGAATTAAACCAACTTTTAATGCTGATTTTATATCGTCACGTTTATTCCAATCGGGAAATTTAGCTTGTCCGTCAACAAGATTCTTAACTGCTTTGGCAAGCTCAATCATTTTTTCTTCGGGATATTTAAAATCATACTTAACACATAATTCCATTAAAATATCATAAAAGGCTTTTTCTTCAAAATCAATTCCTAATTCATCGCCTGCATTAAATTCTTTTTTTGCCTCCCAAATCAATCGTGTAAGTTCTTCGGCAATTTCTTCATACACTTCACTACGAAGTATGTCATTTTCATCACGCTGATTATATCGTTCAACTAATGATTGCATTTTCTTGGTAAAATCAATTCCTTTTACTCGGTTTACCTTTTTAATTTCTTGAATAACTTTTGCTAAAAGTTGTTGCAACAGTTTAATCTTAGTATTTGGTAATTTAATTTTTTCAATTTTAGCTAAATAATCTTCGTCAAAAATATCTTGTTCTGATTGTTGCTCATCGCCTAATTTAAAAAGTTCTTCAACGCCATCACTCTGAAGAGCTTCTTTTATCATTTCTCTTACACGAGCATTCATTTGGGCAGTATCGGGAGCATCACCTTTGGTTAGCTTAAATACTATTGAACGAACAGCTAAATAAAAGTGAGTATAATCTCTTTCAACTTGTGTTAATTGTTCGCTTCCTGCACAAATATCATAGGCAGCTTTTAAGCGTTTTACCAATCCCATAAAACGAGTTTCGAGTTCTTTGGTTTTTTGCACAAATTCAGCAGCATTGTTTAATGTATGTAATTGCTGAAGATTGCTTCCGTTAAAATATTTAGAGCTATCAAACGTGTGAAATATTTTTGATAATAAATCTAAATGATTTCTTACAATAATTAATGATTCTGCAATATCTTCAAAATTATTTTCATCGCCTTTATTGTATTTAGCAAGTGCTAAATTCATTTGTTTCTTTATACCAATATAATCGACTACCAATCCCTTGTTTTTGCCTTCGAATTTTCGATTTACACGCGAAATTGTTTGAATTAAATTATGTTGCTGAATAGGTTTATCTATATATATTGAATCTAAAAATGGCACATCAAACCCTGTAAGCCACATATCTACAACAATTGCAATTTTAAAATTTGATTTTTCATTTTTAAACTGCCTATCGAGTTCTTTGCGAAATTCTTTTGTGCCTAATGCATCGTATAATTCTTTTGGATCGTCTTGTCCACGTGTCATTATCATTTTAATCCGCTCAATTGGTTTTAATTCTCGTTTATCTTTATCGGATAGTTCAACATTTGAATCGGATTCTTTTATTTCATTCCAATCGGGACGAAGTGTTATAATATTTTTATATAATTCATACGCTATTTCGCGAGTACTACAAACAAACAAGGCTTTGCCTTTTACAGTTGCTCCTTCAGAAATTCTGTTTTCATAATGAGTAACAAAATCTTGTGCTATTGTTTGCAATCGTTTTGGGTCTCCTAAAATGGTATTCATTTTAGCAGTTTCTTCTTTACTTTGCTCTATTTGATATTCGTTTGCTCCTGCTTCTGCGACTTCTTGATAATATTTTTCAATTTTTTCTAATTCAGTATTATTCAGTGCAACTTTTGCCGCTCTACCTTCATATACAATTCGTACAGTAATTTCATCTTGTACCGATTCTGTCATAGTATAGGCATCTACAACTTTACCAAACACATCGAGCGTTGCATCAATTGGTGTTCCTGTAAATCCAACAAATGTAGCATTAGGAAGAGAATCGTGTAAATATTTTGCAAAACCGTATGTTTTTTTTACACCTTTTTCGGTTACTTGTATTTTTTGGTCAAGATTTACTTGGCTTCGGTGTGCTTCGTCCGAGATACATATAACATTTGTGCGTTCGGTTAATAATTCGGTATCTTCGGTAAATTTATGTATGGTTGTTAAAAACACCCCACCACTTTGTCGTCCTTGAATTAGCTCTCTAAGATTTGCTCTACTTTCTACACTTACAATGGTATTGTCGCCTATAAATCTTTTTGCATTGGTAAATTGCCCCGATAATTGGTCATCTAAATCGGTGCGGTCTGTAATTAATACAATGGTAGGACTTTCAAAATGTTCGCTTTTCATTAAAAGTCTTGTAAGATAAAGCATTGTAAAACTCTTTCCACAACCAGTTGCACCAAAATATGTTCCGCCTTTACCATCGCCATGTGGTTTTTGTGCCTTTTTAATATGTTCGAACAAACAACGAGCTGCATAATATTGTGGGTAGCGACAAACTATTTTTTCGTTTTTCTTAGAACTATCGGGTATGTAAATAAAATTTCGGATAATATCTCGCAAACGGTCTTTATGCAACATGCCTTGAATTAAGGTAAACATGCTGTCAATTCCGTCAACATCTTTGGTTAAGCCTGAAATTCTACGCCAACCGTAGTAAAAATCATATGGAGCAAAGAATGAACCTGCTTTATTGTTTACGCCATCGCTTATAACACAAAATACATTATACACAAAAAGTTCGGGAATATCTCTCTTGTAACGAACCGTTAATTGTTCGAATGCATTAAAAATGGTTGCTTCTTCTCGAATAGCACTTTTAAATTCAAAAACAACTAAAGGCAAGCCATTTATGTATAAAATCCCATCGGGAATTCGTTTTTCTGAACCAATAATTTCTAACTGATTTACAAAGCGATATATATTATTATCTTTTCCATACAATTGAGTAGAATCATTACATGCTTTATATTCTAATAATTGTTCTTTAGGTGGCATTTTTTGATTACCAAGTCCGCTGTAATCGAGTAGTTGTATATATAAATCTTTATTGTTTCTATCTTCTCGTTTTAGAATAAAACCATCGGAAAGCATTTGCATAAATGTTTTGTTGCTTTCGTACAAATCAGACGATGAGAGCGATTTTATTTGAAGAATAATAGATTTTGCTTCGTTTACGGTAAGTCCCTCCAATTCATATTGCGTAAGAAGATAGTTTTGTAAATCATCTTCAATAAGCACATCTTCGGGTTTACGTTGTATAGTTGTACCTAAACTATGGGGATATCCTTCTTGTTCTAATAATTCAATAAAAGCTTTTTCTAATTTTTCTTCTGTAAATCTCATGTTACTTGATTATTTACTTTTCTAAATTCATGTTATACAAAATTACATATCTACGTGTAAAGTCCATTCTATTGTTTGCATTCTATCCCGAATTGCTACAATCGCATCAACAATATCATTACTTTTTGGTAAATCTCCATATACAAAAGCCTTAAATTCATTATTATACGTAGAGTCCAAATCAGACCAAATACGCTCAATATCTTTAAAAAGTAGTGATTCGTTTGGGTGATTTACAAGCCATTTGTTATTATTCTTAAAACTCACAATATCATCTTTTGCAACCTTTATCAGCATATCTTCAAATTCATCCGATTCAAAAAATGTTCGAAATTCTTGTTTCTGTAACAGTAAATACAAATCGTATGTATGTCGAATTTTCTTTTTTAAATCATCCATTGGATTCTCACTATAAGAAAAACGAACTAAACTCATTATTTTCTCACATAATGTGCGTATAGGCTCTAAAACTCTAACTTCAAAAGGCATTACACCATATTCTTGTGCAATTTTTTCTTGTCCTGTATTCAACATCATTTCGCCTATTAATGATGTTATATTTTTTGATGTATATGGCTCAAAATACCCTAACCATGTAGCTTCTACAATTATTACATCTCTAATTTGTCCAAAATCACCAGTGAATGCTTTATTATAATTATGTGCTGTTTTTCGGTTCATTCCAAACTTTTGTGTTATTTCAGGAATCTGAACTTCAGGTAATACAGAACTAACAACATCGCTAATTTTTTTAATTTTATTTGTTAACTGATTATTTGACTCTCCCTCTTTTCGTAAAACTACCAAATCAATATCTTCAGAAAATCTTTCAATTAATTTATAGCATTTCGACAATGCTGTTCCGCCTTTAAAAACTGAATCAACACCTATTGGACTATTAAAAATAGTGTATAATGCAAATGTTACCCAATAATCTTTCTCAATAAAAATAGGGCGTATTTTTAATTGGTCAGACGTAAATTGTATCGCCTGTCTAAATAATTCATTATTTTCGTGTAACCTCATATCAAATTCCATTTATCGACATATTTTAAACTCTTGTTTAGTCCGGTTACCTTATATTTAGTAATTGGATTTAATGTTTTATATAATGCTTCGGTATTTATATTTAATTGTAATTCATCTAATAAAGCTCCTAACAATGCCCTTGTTGCTGGAGGATATTTTAATGCGAGTCGTTGCAATGTAAGTATATCTTTATTTGAAAGATTAGAAAGTATTGCTAATAATCTTTTACACGATTTTTCATTATTGGAATCTGGAATTTTTTTGATATACCGAATAGCATCAAGTATTTGCAAAAGAGGTATGTTTTCTTTTGTAATAGTGTTTTTTTGCTTTATAAAAGCAATTGTATAACGTTCTCGTTTAAAATTCGGACGTATTTCGTTTTTACCAATTTGTATGGTATTGCTTACTTGTGTGGTTAAACCAAGCTGATTATATATGCTGTATCCAGTAAGGTATCCTATAGTTTTACCATTATCGTCCAATAAATCTTTTACTACCTGCAATTGATTGGGCTGCAAATTACCAAATACTGTTTGTTCGGGCTTATAATATTTACCTTTGGCTAATTTTACAATTTTACCCGATTGCACCATTCTATTGAGTGCTTTTATTACCGCCTCTTTTTTATTCACCTCTGTGGTAAAGTCGGCATAGGTGAATACGTAGCCCTTAGAGAATCTATCAATTGTAATTGCTATGTATTCAGATACTTTCATTGTAATTATTATACTGCAAATATATATAATTTGTCCAGTTTTTTACAAAATAAACTGGACATTTTTTTTAGCATGTCAAGTTTATTGAGCAGAAAACTTGACATTATTGTGTATGATAATAACTTGTTTATATTTAAACACAACAAACTATTGACTTATATCTGCTTAGGCTCTAACTTTGCTAGAGCTTTCGTTGCAGCAAAAGCACGACGCAAAGTTAGAGCCTAAGCAGATGACATGTTACAATCCATTCTTACAAAGAATATAAATCACTTAAAATCAAATCAATTTCTGCTTTAATGCCTCAATATACAACGCATAATTAGATTTAATCTTTTCTTTTGCAATGGTTTCTATCAAAAGTTTTTTAACCTCTTGTTTTTTTTCCTTGTCTTTATTTACAGCCTTTTCAATATTAATTATTGCATTTTTTGTATTATCATAAACAAAGCCTGAGTGTATATTTTGCTGAATGTAATCTTCAATATGTGATGTTTCAATAAAGTCTTCCATTGTAGATGCATCAGCAACAATATCTGCATATGCTAACCAACAATCTTTATATTCGGGATAGTTTTTTACAAATTCATTTCTCTTGTTTTTAGATGTTTCATCTGAATCAGCTATAATTACAAACTTTTTATTTGCTAAAATTAATAATTGAACTAGTGCATCTGTTCCAGAAATACCACTTAAATATACAGTTCCATATTTACTAAAATCTTTTTGCTTTTTTTCAAATGAACAGTATTTATTAAATAATTCTTTATCCAACCAACCTTCAAATATTAAATTTTGTGGTTTTAAACATTCAAAAATGCTAGAACCTATTGCTCTTCGCAATAATTCATCATTTGCAAATTGAGCATTTGAAGTTTCTTTCGTTAAAACTGTAATGTCATCATTTTTTTCAACTATAATATGTCTATCAAGACATTCTGAATCAATCATATATTGAGAATGAGTAGCATAAACTACTTTTGATTTTTTACTTATTTCCAGCAACTCATCTCTTAAATGTTGAGCACTTGTTGGATAAAGACTTTGGTCTGGTTCATCAATTAAAATAATATCATTTTCACTTATTCTATTTGCACGAGATTGTGTTGAAAGCATTAATAATATGCTTATAAATTTTTTAAACCCTTCACTTCTGTCTTCAAAAGAATATTTTGCTTTATTAACAACTTTTACTAGAATTTCTGTTCCATTAGGTTCTAATTTAATTGCAGTACCTTTAAAATCTTTCCAGATTTTTTGAAATGTACTCGTTACTGTTTTAGAAACTTGTTCTAATAAATTTGAATAATCACCATCTTGAGCCATTGCTTCCTCAAATTCCGCTTTAATATTTGAACGGTTACACAAAGCAAAAATATTTTCTAGAGCTTTATATTTTGAAGGATTTGAAATAAAAGTATTTATAGAAACACTATTTGGTAAAAGATAATCATCACTATATTGCCAATAGTGACAATTAAATACATTTTCATTATAATATTCTTTTATAATTGTAAAAATTACTTTTTCAAAATTAAATTCTATCTTACCAGTTTCTTCAATAATATTTGATGAAAGAAATAATGGTTTTTCCAATTCTAACTCTGATGGAGCTATAATCCAATAAGATTCAAAAGGTGTTTTATCATCATTAATTTCAATACTTAATACTAATTCCTTGAAAAAAGTTGATATAAAAGATGATACAGACTTTTTACTTTTAAATTTTATTAATTCTGTATTTGTAAATTTATTTTTTAATCGAGTTTCGATTTCTTTAATGTCTTTTTTATCTAGTTTAAACGCTGCTAAAATTTTATATTCTTTGATTGATTCATTATCTATTTTTTTTCGTCTGTCTTTTTGTGAAACTTCATATTCTCCAAAAACAGCAGCAATTGCTTTTAGAATATTGCTTTTACCTGCCTCATTCTTACCCAAAAGAATTAAACAATTGTGGTCAAATGTGATTGTAGCCTCTTTTATTGACCTGAAATTTTTAATGATGATTCTTGAAAGTTCCATAGTTATAGCGGTTATTTAATTTCATCTTTAAAGAAATCCAACAAATTTTCTTTGAATTTTATTTCTCTTAACTCAATATCTTCTTTAGACCAGTCTTTTTTTGGATAATAAGACAATTCTTTAACATTCATAATTTTGGATTCTCTGTATTTTTGTTTTTTTACACCAAAATATCCATTTCCTGCTTGAATATTCAGTTTTTTCTCAAATACAATTTTATTACCAAAACGATCTAAATATTTTTTTGCTTCATCAATTGACCAACCATTATAATTTGTATCCTGCCATTTTTTAGGAAGAATATGCTCAATATCAAAAGATTCCGATATTAATTCTGTTTGGTTTAAATTCAGATACGCATCTAAAATCATTAATGCTCTTGATATTTTTGATGAAAAATGCCCATCGATTTGTTTCATTAATACTTCTTCATTTAATGAAAACCTAAATTGTAAATTTGAACCATTGTTTAAAGAAATACAAGATAGATATATATCATCTTTTATAGCGTTTACAGTTGGTGAATCAATAAATTTCGCAAATAAATTCGCTACTAAATTTTTTAATAATTTTACAAAATCAGAATTAAATGTAACACTATTTCTATTTTTTAAAAAGAATACACTAACGGCATATTTCCAATATTCATTTGGATAACAAGATAAACAATGGAGGAATTTCTTAGCCTCGAATGTAAATTCATAATTTATTTCAGTTTCGGGTATAATATTTTTATTTACATATCCCCAAAAATTAGCTAATTCCATTATTTCAGGAATCAACGTTGATTCTTTTAATCTTGCGTATGAATCATCTGCGTAGAAGCGTCTTAATCCGACTTCTTTTGATTTATCATTTTTTCTTGCTCTTAATACATGACTATAATATCGAAACACATCATCTACAGTTATTCCTGAATGTTTGCATGTATGCATTAGTTCTTTCCAAATATTTGTAAATGATTTCTTTTTTTCTTCGGTTTCTTGGTATTTATAAATTTGTGCTTTAAATATATCTGAATCTGCTAAAGGTAATCCTCTATCATTTAAGGTTGAAAAAATAGTTAGTGCTGTATCTTGAATATCACATTCTATTGGAAGTACAATACATTTTTGTAAAATTGTAACACAAAGATTCTTCCACTGTAATGGATTTGTTTCAGCAAAATCGTCACATTTTGATTTAAAATATCGATAATTCTTTGAATAATTGTCTTGAGCATTTTCATCACAAATACCTGTTTCAAGAATTTTATGAAATGTTTCATTATCTTCTTCTGTTGCAACTTGTGATAAAATATGGATTTTAGTGAAATCAGATACTTTTTGCGAAATTGGATTAATATCCCAAATACATGGAGCTAATTGTGATTTTAAACCAATAACATCGTCATCTTCGGGCATTAGTTCCAATTTTTTATAAAATGAACGTAATAACAAAAGGAAAGAAGTAATTCGTTGTTGACCATCAATTATTTCAAGATTTTTTTCTTGTGTGCTGTATGATACAATAGTTCCTAGAAAATAATCTGCACCATTCCGGGCATCTGAACTGGCAAAATCTTCAATATCTTTCCATAAAGTTTCGCATTTCTCATTATCCCACTTATATGGTCGCTGATAATCAGGTATTATAAATTTCCTGTTTTGCATTTCGCTAAACAGTTTACTTATTGTTTTTTTGCTAACGTGTAATTCTGCCATAACTATAATCTTAATCCATTATTTTAAACACCAATACTTTCAAGCAAAGCATCATACTGGTCATTATCATTGTCTTTTATTTTATTCAATATAAATTGAGCAACCTTTTTTAATTCAACGTCAATTCGACCTAAGCAGCAGCTATTAATCTTTCATTATCAATAATTTCGATATTCAATGAAGGTTTTTTT
>MWCJ01000014.1 GCA_002069975.1 Bacteroidetes bacterium ADurb.Bin217
CAGGCGATATTGCTTCGTATTCCTACTTCGAAAAAGGTATTTATGGTATACCGGGTAGTCAAAAACAAAGTTCTCTTAGCTTTTCTATCAATAATAATATTGAAGCAAAAGTTCGCGATGCAAATGATACGGTAACCGGGTATTCTAAAATTAAGCTTATTGAAAGTTTGTCGGTAACTGGGTCATATAATTTTGCTGCTGATTCGTTGGGAATGAGTTTAATTCAAGTAGGAGGGTATACTACAATTGCAAAACGAATTCGTGTTAATTACTCATCTACATTTGACCCCTACGCTTTGGGTGTTAAACAACAAAACACAACAAAACAAGTGGTGCGAACCAACACCTATATGTTAGACAAATACGGTTCGTTGTGGCGTAAAACTGATGAGAGTTGGCGTTCCGGTATTAGTTATGCGTTTGGTCCGTTGCAACAAGGCGAAAAACCTAAACGTACCGGAGAATATGCCTATTGGGATGTGCCTTGGAATTTAAATGTAGGATATAACATAAGTGTTCCTCGAAAGTATTATTACAATTACAATAATGAATTAGATTCTGTTTCAAATAAAATACAACAAGATTTATCGCTCAGCGGTAAATTTAGTTTGTCTAAAAAGTGGAATATAACATTTGCTACCGGTTGGGATTTTGAAGAAAAAGCTCTTTCATATACTTCGGTAGATGTGTATCGCGATTTGCACTGTTGGCATATGAAATTCAACTGGATTCCATTAGGCGACCGTCAACGATGGGAATTTGTAATTCGTGTAAATGCCGATATGCTTAAAGATTTGAAATACGAAATGAAGAGTCAAACAAATTATTTCTAATAATTTAGTAGTTTGAAAAATATGAATGAACAATCACAAGAAGTTATTTTATTAAGCATTTCGGGCAAAGACCGACCCGGTGTTACTGCGTCGCTCACAGCTATTTTAGCTCAATATGGAGCTGATATTCTCGATATTGGTCAGGCTGTAATTCACGATACCTTATCATTAGGTATTTTATTTAGACTACCCGAAACAAAAGTAAGCGGACCTGTCCTTAAAGAATTATTGTTTAAAGCATATGAGTTCGATATTAAGGCTCGTTTTACTCCAATAAATGATGTTACTTATGAGGAATGGGTTCAACAACAAGGTAAAAATAGATACATTGTAACACTTTTTGGTCGACATATTGAGGCTCGACATATATCTGAAATTACACAAATTTTGTTTCGTCAAACACTTAATATCGATAATATTACCCGTTTAAGTGGACGTGTTTCGTTCAAAAAAGAAAGTGTGTTGAAAAATAGAGCATGTGTGGAATTGTCTGTTCGTGGGACTCCGGTTAATGAGCAAGAAATGAAGCGTGAATTTCTCGAAATTTCAAAACATATAGGATTAGATATTGCATTTCAAGAAGATAATGCATTTCGTCGCAATCGTCGCTTGATTTGTTTTGACATGGATTCAACACTCATTCAAACCGAAGTGATTGTTGAATTGGCAAAATATGCTGGAGTTGAACACGAAGTATCGGAAATAACCGAATCAGCAATGAGAGGCGAGATAGATTTTTGTGAGAGTTTTAAAAAACGAATAGCATTACTTAAAGGAATAGATGAGAAGGTACTCGATGAAATAGCTCGCAATTTACCAATTACCGAAGGTGCCGATAGATTAATTAAAACCTTAAAACGATTTGGATATAAAGTAGCTATTCTTTCCGGTGGATTTACCTTTTTTGGTAGATACTTGCAAACAAAATTAGGGGTTGATTATGTATTTGCCAATGAATTAGAAATAAAACAAGGAAAACTTACCGGTAATTATGTGGGCGACATTGTAGACGGGGCTATGAAAGCAGAATTACTCAAAAAGCTTGCGTTTAAAGAAGATATACATTTGGAACAAGTAATTGCTGTTGGTGATGGTGCTAACGATTTACCAATGATAAATATTGCAGGTTTGGGTATTGCATTTCATGCAAAACCTACAGTACAAGAAAAAGCTGATAATAAAATCAGTACCATTGGTTTAGATGGAATATTGTATATGTTAGGCTTTAGAGACCGAGAAGTCGATTAAGTTTTTACACAAATCAGTTGTTAGAATTTTATCTCTCTTGCTGAGGAATCCACGGACGAATATCTTTGTTCACAAATCGAATATCTTCTATGGTATATAATGCATTAGGATTGTGTATTTGAATAACATTTACAATTTTATCAATGCATTTACGATTTATAATGATATATATAACACCAACTTTGCCTTCGGCACCTTGTGCTTCAACAACTGTAGCTGTGTATCCCATATTGCGAATAGCTTGAATTAAATTCGAAGCATCTACCTTCGTAATTACTCGTATCATCTCGTATCCCAAAGCTAAGCGTTGTTCGAAAAGCATACCAACATAATTCCCTGTAGCAAATCCACCTGCATATGCAACATAACATACCCAGTTATCTAAATTAGCCATAACTTTGGTAATAGCAAGAACCCAAATTAATACTTCGAAAAATCCTATAAGTGGAGCTAAGTATTTATATCCTTTGGAGATAAATATTATGCGAAGTGTACCAATAGACTGATCGCAAATTCGAGCAACGAAAATAAGTAAGGGTATTACCACATAAGTATACAATTCTTGATTTTCCATAGGAGAGGGGTTTATAGTGAGCAAAGAGTTTTACAAATACGTTTAGTACATGAATTATCTCCCCAATAATTGAGATGACACGCCGGACTAATGCCTGTGTTTACTTCATAATCGGTAATTAATGCGTTAAACGAAGGACTCATTTGTTTGAGAGGCCATCCCAAAACATCATTTTTATCGTAAAAATTTTCCCAAATAAATTGAGAATTCCGTTTTTCAAATGCAACAATTTCAGATTCAGGATATCCCGAAAAAAACAATGGTAAATTGCATCCACATGTAGCTAAATATGATAAATTTCGGAGATTATTCTGTGCAGTAGCCGATGTTTGCTCAAAAATTCCGGAATTAGTATCGGCATCTGTTATATATGTATGAAGTAGCTGTATACCCATAGATTCAGCTACTATAACTAATTTATTAGCAGCATTTTGTAATACTAATTCGTTAACTTTTTCGAAAATGTGTTGTAAATATTCATGTGTTCTTTTATACGGACTATGTGCTGCATCTTTATTACGTTCAAAGGTTACTGCATCACCAAATGCCTCGAGAACGAATTTCCGAAAACTTAATAAACCACCAAGATTATTACACGAATCAAGTCTTTCGAACAATTCTTGCTGATAAGCATCAATATTGGTTACAGAAAAGGGCAAAGCTTCAATACACGTAATAGAATTTTCAATGTGAGTTCCTTTTGAAAACTTAGAAATATCAGAAACAAAATCTTTGCTGTAACCAGGTTTTTTAGAACCAATTCCGGGAATTGTTACAATGTATATCATTATGGAATGTTTTTTTGTAAATATACAAAATATACCAAAATCAAAACTTTTTTGTTTACAATAATAATGACTACGATTATCGAAATAATTAACCTGTTATTTGGAATGTATCGCAAACACCATCAATAAGACATCTAAAATTAGAATAACGGATTTTACAACTAAAATTCTTCCTACTATTTATTTGTCCTATAATTAATATTATGTTAAATAGAAAATGTAAAATAAAAGGGAACTCATGCGGAGCTCCCTTTTATCGATTATTTTATTTTTTCTTGTTTTGAAAAAATTATTCCATTTTTTAAATAAAATATTATTGTTGTATTTTTATAGTACCAAGTTTCATATATATCCTTTCCATATATTGTTTGAATAACATTCTCTGGTTCTCCGTATGTTGATTTAATATTAGATTTGTTAATTTCTTTAAATGAATCTAATTTCTTTTTTGCGGAATTGTATTTTTCATTCATACCAAGTTGTGCATAAATTGAAGCAATATCTTTATATGCATTTTTTTTGGAATCTTCATCTTTAGCATCAGTTATATTCTTTTCTTCCAATACTTTAATATAAGTCTCTAAATATGGAAATGCTAATTTTAACAAAGATTTTCCTTCATTAAATAATGGTGTATAATTCTTAGTTCCATAGGCTGCTTCTGCTTCATCTAATTTTTTCTTAGCTTTATTTCTATACATTATACCAAGATTCAAGTTAGACCCCTCGTCTTTCGGATTTATTTCAATAGCTTTTTTATAATACTGTACAGCTTCATCAAATTTTCCTTCTGTTTCGTATAAATATGCTATATTAAATATGAAATTTGTATTATTTGGCTCTTTTTCCAAAGCTTTTGATAAATACGCTAATGCTTTATCGTATTGATTTTGAGCAATATAAAAATTAATTAATTCTGTAGTATATCCCACAATATTTTCATCATTTGGATATTTTTCTATTACTTCAAGTAATGATTGAATAGCTGCGGTTGTATCTTTACGTTCTTTATGACACACAACAATGTCGTAATATGTTGTTACTTTAGGATTTGGTGTCATTTGCAATGCTAATGTGTAAAATTTTATAGCATCGTCGTAATTTTGTCCCATTCGAGCCACAGTTCCACAATCTATAAGCGTTGAAGCTCTAACACTATCAGCCAAATTATCATATTTAAGTGAAATAATATTGCCAACTTCGGTAAAATACACAGCTGCATTTTTGTAATCGTTAGATGTATAATAATATAATCCTTCGCTTGTATATAAATCTATAATTTTTTTGAGTTGTTCAGCTATTAAAACACTTCGTTTGCCATCAGTATCTAATTCTTTAGCTTTTACATACGCATCTTTTGCTATTTTTAGTGGTTTGGTGCGTTCGTTAAAATATACAGTAGCGTCGTTACCTGTTCGTTCGTATTTTACAAGAGCTTTATTTTTAAAATACAAATCAATTCTATCGAACGAATAAATATTATATCCACCCTCTTGAGCAGTTTTTTTTGCCGGTGATTTCATATACAATAATATTTGATCCTCAGGCATTCCCGGATGAGCAGCTTTTAAGTCAAATGTATACAATTCCAAATATTTTCGTCCTCGCTCTGTCCATGTTTTTAAATTTGCAGCTTTTTTGGGATTTTCAATTTCAGCGTCAGATTTTTTTGTTTCAGCCACTACAATTGGCCACGTTAAAACAAATTCATCAGACTGACTGAATCCGAAATTACAAAGGAATAACGAAAGTATTCCAATACTTACGATTTTTTTCATATTTCTATTTTTTTAATTACTAATACAAAAATAAAAAAATTATTCTTGTTCATTATTTTCTATATCAGAATTTTCAATATCATCTCCCGATTCTATTGTTTCGGTATCGCTATTACGTTCGATTTCACGTTGCATACGCTCATCTTCACTTACATCTATAGCCGTAATTGCTGCAATTGAGTCATTATTTTTCAAATTAATTAATTTAACACCTTGAGCAGCTCTACCCATTACTCGTAACGTTGCAACTTCTAATCGTATTGTAAGTCCCGATTTATTTATTATCATTAAATCGTCGTTATCACCTACTGTTTTTAAGGCAACTAATGAACCTGTTTTCGCTGTTACGTTAATAGTTTTAACCCCTTTACCACCTCTGTTGGTAATTCGGTAATCTTCTATAGCAGAGCGTTTTCCGTATCCATGTTCTGAAACAACCAAAATTTCTTTTTTAACATCAGGCGGAACGCAAATCATACCAATAACCTCGTCTTTTTCGGGAATTGTAATACCTTTTACACCCGAAGCAGTTCTACCCATCGGTCGAATTTTAGATTCAGGGAAACGAATAGCTTTACCTGATTTTACAGCCATTAAAATATCGTGACTACCATTTGTCATACATGCTTCAAGTAATTGGTCTCCTTCGCGAATTGTAACGGCATTTATACCATTTTGGCGAGGACGAGAATACGCTTCGAGCGATGTTTTCTTAATAATACCTTTTGCAGTTGCTAAAATGATATAATTATGATTTATGTATTCTTCATCGGTTAATGAAGTTACATTTATATACGCCTTAACTTTATCGCCCGGTTCAATATTCAACATATTTTGAATTGCTCTACCTTTTGAAGTTTTAGATCCTTCGGGAATTTCGTATACTTTGAGCCAAAAACATTTTCCTTTTTCGGTAAAGAACAACATAGTATTATGCATAGTAGCAACATACAAGTGTTCAATAAAATCTTCGTCGCGTGTATCGGCACCTCGAGCACCTACCCCTCCTCTATTTTGTATCTTATATTCGCTCAGTGGAGTACGTTTAATATATCCCATATGCGAAATGCTTATTACAACATCTTCGTCGGCATAAAAATCTTCAGGATTAAAATCTTCTGAAGCATGAACTATCTCAGTTTTGCGACCATCACCATATTTATTCCTAATTTCAATCAGCTCATCTTTAATTATTTGCATCTGTAATACTTCACTTGCCAAAATTTCCTCTAAATGCTTAATTAATTCGAGAATTTCGTTGTATTCGTTACGTAATTTATTTTGATCAAGTTGAGTTAACTGTCCTAAACGCATTTGAATAATAGCATTGGTCTGAATCTCGCTTAATTTAAAGCGTTCCATTAACGTAGCTTTTGCAGCATTTTGCGTTTCAGATTGTTTAATTATTGCTATTACTTCGTCAATATTATCACTCGCAATAATTAATCCTTCGAGTATATGTGCACGTTCTTGAGCTTTACGTAATTCATATTTTGTTCGTCGTATTACAACATCGTGTCTGTGTTTTACAAAATACTTAATTAAATCTTTTAAATGTAACAAACGTGGACGCCCGTCAACAAGTGCAATATTGTTAACACTGAACGAAGTTTGAAGACCGGTGTATTTGTATAATTTGTTTAACTCAACGTTTGCAATAGCATCACGTTTAAGAGTATACACTATACGCATACCATCTTTATCCGACTCATCATTAACTTCAGAAATCCCCTCAATTTTTTTGTCCATTATTAAATCAGCCGTCTTTTTAATCATTTCGGCTTTATTAACCATATAAGGAATTTCGCTTACAATAATTTTTTCGCGACCGTTTTCTGATTCAACAAAAGCTTTACCTCGAATTACAACTCGCCCCTGCCCTGTCTCAAAAGCTTCTTTAACCCCTTGATATCCGTATATAATACCACCTGTAGGGAAATCCGGAGCTTTTATTATTTCTATTAATTGTTGAATATCTATTTCTTTATTATCGATATACGCAATTATAGCATCAATAGTATCAGTTAAATTATGTGGTGCCATATTCGTTGCCATACCTACGGCAATCCCCGAAGTACCATTTACTAATAAATTAGGAATACGTGTTGGAAGAACTGTAGGTTCTTCAAGTGTATCATCAAAATTTAATTGAAAATCAACAGTTTCTTTATCAATATCTATCAAAGTTTCTTCAGCAATTTTTTGTAAACGAGCTTCGGTATAACGCATTGCTGCGGGTGGGTCACCATCAACAGACCCATAGTTACCTTGTCCATCTACAAGAGGATATCGTAACGACCAATCTTGAGCCATACGAACCATTGTAAAATATACCGAGGAATCGCCATGCGGGTGAAATTTACCTAATACCTCACCTACAATTCTCGCTGATTTTTTATACGCTGTATTCGAGCGAACTCCCAATTCATGCATACCAAAAAGAACTCTTCGGTGTACCGGTTTAAACCCGTCGCGAACGTCAGGTAAAGCTCTTGAAACAATTACAGACATTGAATAATCAATGTATGCCGATTTCATTTCTTCTTCAATATTCAATTGAATAATTTTTTCTCCCTCAGACATGTTTATTTTTTGATTTTTAATTAGTTACACTAAAATATTTTGTAGTTTAGTTTGAAAGAACAAAGTACCTTAATCCAATTATATTTTCATAATTAAATCAAAGTATTTTATTAACATTTTATTGTTTATAAATATATCGTGTGTTTAATTGTCTGAATACCTTATGATAATTAGAAAGTCTTAGAAAAAAAACAGAATAAAATATACAAACTGTGAATAAAATTCTTATTTTTAACCAAAAATATCTAAATATGGATAAAGAGTTTTCAGAGCACATGAAAGAAGTATTATCGTATAGTCGTGAAGAAGCTATACGGTTAGGAAACAGCATGATAGATACTGATCATTTGTTTTTAGGTTTACTACGCGAAGGCACATCGCAAGCTTTACGTATACTTGAGATGTTGCATTGCAATATTGAGTATTCGAAACAACAGATAGATTCAACGCTACGTGAACCTATGCCTTTGACTGATAAAGACATTGAAAGTTTACCGTTGAAACGTGGTGCTGATAAGGTATTGAAAATATCATTATTGGAATCTAAAATTCTTCAACACACTCATGTTGAACCCGAACATTTATTATTAGCAATTTTAAAAGAAAACAATTCTATGTCATCACAAATTCTTACTAATCAAGATATTACCTACGAAAAAGTAAAGCAACACATTCAAATAACCAAACCCGAAAATAAATCACAAAATCCTTTTGGTGATGATGATGAAGATACATCAAAAGCTCCCAAACAAACCAACACTCCAAAGACTGAGAAACCCTCGGAAACTCCGGTGTTAGATAATTTTGGTGTAGATTTAACAAAAGCTGCCGAGGAAGGTAGATTAGATTTGGTTGTAGGTCGAGAAAAAGAAATAGAACGTATTGCACAAATTTTGAGTCGTCGAAAAAAAAACAACCCCATACTTATTGGTGAACCAGGTGTGGGTAAGTCTGCTATAGCTGAAGGTTTAGCGTTACGAATAGTTCAAAAACAAGTGTCAAGAATTTTGTTTAATAAGAGAGTTTTAACGTTAGACTTGGCATCGATAGTAGCAGGAACAAAATATCGTGGACAATTTGAAGAGCGAATGAAGGCAATGCTCAATGAATTGGCACGATCTAAAGATATTATATTATTTATTGATGAAATTCATACGATTGTTGGTGCCGGTGGAGCTTCGGGGTCGCTCGATGCTGCAAACATGTTAAAGCCGGCGTTGGCTCGCGGCGAAATTCAATGTATTGGTGCTACTACTCTCGACGAATATCGTCAACATATAGAAAAAGATGGTGCGTTAGAACGTCGTTTTCAAAAAGTAATGGTAGAACCGGCAACAGTTGATGAAGCTATAAATATTTTAAATAATATTAAAAAACATTATGAAAAACATCATGGCGTATATTATACCGATGAAGCTATAAAGGCATGTGTGTATTTAACACATCGATATATATCTGACCGTCATTTGCCCGATAAAGCAATAGATGCTTTAGATGAAGCAGGTTCGCGAGTACATATTCAAAATATTCAGGTTCCAACAGCGATAGTGCAATTAGAAAAAGATATAGAAGAATTAAAGCAAAAGAAAATTGATGCTGTTCGAAGTCAAGATTTTGAATTGGCTGCCAGTTATAGAGATAACGAAAAGATGTTGCTCAAACAAATAGAAGACGAAAACAAAAAGTGGCAAGATATGTTGCTTGAGCAAAAAGAACCGGTAACCGAAGAAAATGTTGCTGAAGTTGTTGCAATGATGTCGGGTGTGCCTGTTAAACGAATAGCACAAGAAGAAGGTAGTAGATTATTGAAAATGTATGATGAACTTAAAGGAAGCGTAATTGGTCAAGATGAAGCGATTAAGCGAATTGTAAAAGCGATTCAACGAAATAGAGCCGGTTTAAAAGATCCTCGTAAACCGATAGGTTCATTTATATTCTTAGGTCCTACCGGTGTTGGTAAAACACAATTAGCAAAAGTTTTGGCTGAATATTTATTTGATTCTAAAGATACGCTTATACGTGTAGATATGAGTGAGTATATGGAAAAATTTTCTGTATCGCGTTTGGTTGGAGCTCCTCCTGGATATGTAGGTTACGAAGAAGGAGGACAATTAACTGAAAAAGTTCGTAGAAAGCCATATTCTGTAGTATTGCTCGATGAAATAGAAAAAGCTCACCCTGATGTGTTTCATATTTTATTACAAGTTCTTGATGAAGGGCATTTAACCGATAGTTTTGGTAGAAAAGTAGATTTTAAGAATACTATTATAATAATGACATCGAATATAGGTACTCGCGAAATTACTGAATTTGGAAATAGTATAGGATTTAGTCCAAAATCTAAAGAAGAACAAGTGCAAGAATATGCTAAATCGGTTGTTGAAAAAGCTCTTAAAAAGGCATTTACGCCGGAATTTTTGAATAGAATAGATGATTTAATTCAATTTAACACATTGAGTAAAGAAGATATTTATAAAATTATTGAAATAGAATTACAAGATGTGTTGAATCGTGTGAAACATTTAAAATTTAATTTACAGTTAACTCAAGCTTTAAAAGATTTTATTGTTGAAAAAGGATTTGATCAACGGTTTGGTGCACGTCCTCTTAAACGTGCTATTCAAAAGTATATAGAAGATCCAATGGCGGAATTTATGCTTGGAAATAAAATTGAAGAAGGTGCATATATTCAAATAGATTATAAACAAGATAGTGTTGATATATCAATTTTGCCAAATGCTATTGTCGAAAATATAAACTAATTCTGCATGGCTATTGATTCTCAATGTAATATTTTATTTTCACCGGTTACACTTACGTTACACGAAACAGAAATTGTTTTAAGTGATTATATTGTTGACGTTTCACAAATTATCGATATATCAGCGCATTCTGCTATAGAAATTTGGCATAATGTAAAAAAACATGTTGTTTCGCTCGAAATTATTGACAATCAAGCATTACCGCTGGTTTCTATTTTAACTATAACGTGTAAGAATAATTTGCAGTATGATATAGTGTTATTAAAGTCAAAAAAAATAGTTCATACTATACGATTTACTGGTTATGCTCGAAATGTACAGATAGCCGGTGATTTTAATAGTTGGAATCCCCAAGGCTTTGATTTTATATATAAAGAAGGTGCATGGAATTTTGAATTAGAGATTGAACCTGGAAATTACGCATATCAGCTTATTGTAGATGGTGTATGGGCTAACGACCCTAGCAATAGCGAAGTTCTTGAAAATGGTTACGGAGGTTATAATTCATTGCTCAGAGTTCCTTTTTCTAAAGGCAACGATATTTTTATAGACACTCAAAAAGTATTGACAGATAATATTGTAATACATGTAGATGGGGCTTTGTCGGATTATCTAGTTTTATGGCAAAATACGGTAATAAATGAACAGTTTACTTTTCAACATTTAGAAAAATTGCTGATAACAATTCCTCAGTATGCTAAAGATATTGCACGTTCATATTTGCGGGTGTATTGTTTTAATCATAATTCGGTTTCGAATGATATTTGTATTCCTTTACAATACGGACAAGTAGTGTCTTCCTATAAAGAATTGAATAGAAACGATAAAGAAGCTCAAGTTATATATTTTGTTCTTGTTGACCGTTTTTACAACGGTAACACAAAAAATAATAAGCCAATAAAAGATCCTGCAATACATCCTAAACAAAATTTTCATGGAGGTGATATTTGCGGTATAACAAAAAAAATAAAAGAAGGATACTTTACAAAATTAGGGGTAAATACAATTTGGGTATCGCCTCTTGTGAAAAATCCTGATAAAGCATGTGAAAAACATGGTGTTAAATCAGCAGGGTATCATGGATATTGGCCGGTAGATTCAGGAGCTGTAGATTCTCGATTTGGAACAAGCGAAGATTTGAAAGAATTAGTGAACACCGCGCATTCGCATAATATAAATATTATATTAGACTATGTTGCAAACCATGTACATCAAGACAATCCAATTATTATACAACATCCAGATTGGTGTACTCCGCTCCTATTACCCGATGGTTCTAAAAATATTGGAAGATGGGAGGATCAACGATTTACAACATGGTTCGAAGAGTTTTTACCCACGTTAGATTACGACAAACCTGAGGTAGTAGAAACAATGACAGATATTGCTGTAACATGGATGAAAAAGTATAATTTAGATGGATTTAGGCACGATGCAACAAAGCATATTTCAACAGTTTTTTGGCGAACGTTAACAAAAAAACTAAAACAAGAAATTGTAATTCCGCAGAGCAAACGATTGTATCAAATAGGCGAAACATTTGGTGGTAGAGAAATGTTGCAAACCTATATAAATTCAGGCATACACGATGGTCAATTTTCGTTTAATTTGTATTACGAAACGCGTTCAGCTTTTTTGTATCAAGATGTTCATTTCGAAAAACTTGCAACGTGTTTAACGCAAGAGTTATTATGTTTTGGTAATCATCATATGTTAGGTAATATTTCAGGTAATCATGATATGCCTCGATTTATTTCGTATGCAGGTGAAGATTTATGGATGAATCAAAATGCCGAACATGAAGGTTGGCAAAGACATATTGTTGTAAAAAATCCTGTTGGATATAAAAAATTGCTGATGCTTCATGCTTTTAATTGTTCAATTCCCGGTATACCTGTAATATATTATGGTGATGAACTTGGAATGCCCGGTGGTGGTGACCCCGATAATAGAAGACCTATGAAGTTTTTTGGATTAACCGAACACGAACAAAAAACATTGTGTACTACTCAATTGTTGGTAAATTTACGAACGCATAATCTTTCGTTGTTATACGGAACATTCCGATTTATAAGAGTAGATAAACACGTTATGATATATAAACGTAAATATTTTGAGGAATTTGTGTATGTAATATTTAATAAATCAAATACAAAGCAAGCAATTTGGTTTGATGATTTTGAATGTTCTGTTTCGGCATTATATTCTCTTATGGGAAATACTAGTGTTATTAAAAAAACGAATATAAGTATAGAACTCGAATCACTCTCGTTTGATATATTATGTTCTCATGACACTCTTAAAGAAGTTATAAAACCATCATCAGATTATTATATTGCATAATTATTACATGGTAATGAAAAGTTTTTTTGTTATTTGTTTGGTGTGTGTAAGTTTTTCTCTGAGCAGTCAAACTTCATCTAAGCAAGGACTGTATTGGGGAGTTCGAATAGGTGGATATTTTGCACATGCTAAAGAAGCCGATTTTTACAATGGATTACATTCCGAACAAAGTACATTATCCAGTTTACTCGAACAAGAGTATTATTACGATGCTATTGCCGAATATTTTAACGATGATTTTAGTTTATATAATCAAACTCCAATAATGAAATATAATCCGACCGTTTCCGTAGGTGGTTTATTACATTATTATATTTCATCTCCCACAGCGGTATATGTTCATGCGTCGTTAGTACAATTACAAAGTAAAGGTGTATTTCAAATACAATTAGCAAGTCCATTACAAGGTACGCAATTTGGCGATAATGTGCAACAAGGAAGTATACATGGAAAAGAACAAAGGTTTATGTTTGATTTTGGTTTACAACATAGTTTTATTGGATCTCGTTCCTATACCCCCTATTTGTATGGTGGAGTTTCTATTCTATCAATGCAAGTTGTAGATCACACTTTTTCTATTGCCAATGTAGAAGGTTCGTTTTCTTATTATAACGAACAGTCCGGCAATTCATATTTTTCATCGTTTGCATATGGGCCACAATTAGGATGTGGAATGCACTTTCCGGTGCAAAAACGAACAGTTTTTATAGGAGCAGAATTCGATTATGTTGCATTTCAACATATGCAAAAAGACTTTTCGTTGCAAACCAAAATAATGTGTAAAGTTGAAATGTAATTAACAGGTTACAAACAAATCCTTGTTTGTATCTTTCTGTTAAAATAATGCTATCAATTTTGTATGTTTGTAAAAACAAAATTTCGATGGCAAAAGATACATATAAAAAATTTCCTGCACCTAAATTAGAATTAGATTATTCGGGTAAAACGCCCCCATTTTCCGAAGAATTGGAAGAAACCGTATTGGGACAATTAATGCTCGAAGACGATGCTATTTCAAAAGTATTAGACGACGTATCTTCTGATACATTTTACAACAAAAAACATCAAATAATTTTTGCGGCAATTGCAAAAATAAATGCCAGATTAGAACCGGTAAATATACAAACAGTAATAGAAGAACTGAGACGCCAAGAACAACTTGACATTGTTGGAGGTGCTTATACCATAGCACAACTATCGCAAAAAGTTTCATCTGCGGCACATATAGAACATCATGCTAAACTTTTAGCCCAAAAATTTATACAACGAGAATTAATCCGAGTTTCGGCGCAAATACAAGAAAAAGCATTTGATCCTGCTATTGATGTTGACGAATTAGTTGATTTTTCGGAATCTGAGGTATTTAAAGTTGCCGAAGGTAACATAAAAAAAGCAGCAGCCCCAATTTCTATGGTACTTGACAGGGCATTAGAAACAATAAAAAATGCACAAAACAATCAAAATAAATATAGTGGAAAACCTTCGGGATTTACTGCTCTCGACGGCCTTACTTCTGGTTGGCAAAAAGGAAACATGATTGTTATAGCAGCTCGTCCTGCTATGGGAAAAACAGCATTTGTGCTTTCTATGCTACGTAATATGGCTATAGATTTTAATTTACCGGTAGCCATGTTTTCGCTTGAGATGAGCAACGAACAATTGGTAAACAGGATGATTGTAAGCGAAGCAGAATTGGATCATTATAAAATTAAAAACGGTCAATTAACAGAAAATGATTGGAAGAATATTTACGATAAAACCAAACGTTTAGCAACAGCACCAATATTTTTAGACGATACCCCTGCTCTATCTATCATGGAATTTAGAGCAAAATGCCGAAGATTGCGTGAAAAACATAAAATTGAATGTGTATTTTTAGATTATTTGCAACTTATGACTACCAGCAATCCTGCAAGTAGAGAGCAAGAAGTAAGTATGATATCGCGTCAGATAAAAGCCGTAGCTATGGAATTAGAAATACCGATTATAGCTTTATCGCAGCTTAATCGATCGGTAGAAATGCGTGGAGGAAATAAACGTCCACAATTAAGTGACCTTCGAGAATCGGGTGCTATTGAGCAAGATGCCGATTTAGTTTTGTTTATACACCGTCCGGAATACTATAAAATAGAAGTTACCGAAGATGGTGAACCCACCAAAGGTTTAGCAGAGATTATAATTGCAAAAAACCGACATGGTGCCGTAGACGATGTGCGTCTTGAATTTATTCCTGAACTCACCAAATTTACCGACAGGAATTATATTCCACCGCTTAATGAGAATTTATTGCCGGAGGGAACAAATATGGATAATTTTTTCGAAACACAAACGTTTGGTTCCAAAATGAATCAAAGTAGTACATTAGAAACACCAAAATTTGATACTACTATAGAAACAGATATTCCTTATTAGTGAAAGTATGAAACGTATTTTTTTGATTTGTTTTATCTGTATAGTTGGTTTGCAATCTGCAGGTGCATTTGGTTTGTTTATTCCCATGGATAATACTCAAAAAAATCATTTAAAAGCTTATGGACTTACGTATTGGGTGCTACAGCATGACATGGAAGTGCAATGGTTATTAAATTATCGCGGAGGAAGTTTTCTTATAGAATTTAATCAAAGTATTAAACAAGAATGTGAAATTCGAGGAATTTCGTATGAAATTATACCCGATGTAAAAGTACAAGCAATTATTTCGGAAGTAAGTGCCCCAGATGTGAATATGGATGTAGTAAAATTAGAAAAAGCCCCTAAAATTGCAGTATATTCACCCAAAGATAAATTACCTTGGGATGATGCAGTAACGTTAGCATTAACATATGCCGAAATTCCATATGATGTTATTTATGATGGCGAAATTATACAAGGTGAATTATCAAAATACGATTGGCTTCACTTGCATCATGAAGATTTTACGGGTCAATATGGTAAATTTTATGCCGCCTATCGCAATGCTCCATGGTATATAGAACAAGTTAAAAATGCCGAAGCTCAAGCTAAACAATATGGTTTTAATAAAGTTTCGGAACTAAAATTATATGTTGCAAAAACAATAAAAGCATATATTGCAAATGGTGGTTTTCTATTTGCCATGTGTTCTGGAACCGATTCGTTTGATATAGCTTTGGCTGCTGAAAATACAGATATTTGTGAAAGTATGTTCGATGGAGACCCTGCTGAACCTGATGCTCAATCGAAACTAAATTATGATAATTGTATTGCGTTTAGAAATTTTACATTAGTTACAAACCCCTATGAATATGAGTTTTCTAATATAGATGCTACAAATAACAGGCGAATACAAGATAATGAAGATTATTTTACGCTCTTTGAATTTTCTGCAAAATGGGATCCTGTTCCAGCAATGCTTTGTCAAAATCATACAAATATAGTTCGTGGTTTTATGGGACAAACTACATCATTTAATAAAGATGTAATAAAACCATCAACGGTGATAATGGGAGAACTTCAATCGGCCAATGAAGCTCGCTATATCCATGGAACTCATGGTAAGGGGACTTGGACTTTTTATGCTGGTCACGACCCCGAAGATTATAGACATTATGTTGGCGATCAACATACTAATTTAGATAATCATAAAAATTCTGCAGGATATCGTTTAATTTTAAATAATGTATTATTCCCTGCAGCTAAGAAAAAGAAACAAAAGACCTAAACAATACATTATTCTATGTAAATTATTCAGGAATATATTCAGTAAATGTTTTATCTGAATAAAAAGTAACAATTCGTTCAATAGTCTTTTTTGAACTCACACGCTGTGCTTGATTAGATGAATATACAGCTGGTGGCGAATCAAACAAACTAGCTTGCTCAAGATTTTCACTAGATTTAACAACATTCAATCGTAATTGAGCTTTATTTTCTGATGCTTGTACTTCATTTGTTGATGTTTTACCAGATATTAACCATAAAATATCAATATCTGGATACACATGAATACATTTCTGTAAAAAATCAATACTTGGTTTGTTTCTACCTGCCAGTAAATGCGACATGCTTGAGCGTTGTATACCAATAGCATCAGCAAACTGAGCTGCACTTATCCCTTTTTGTTGCAATATATTGTATATGCGTGTGTGTATATCTTCATTCATAAGTAAAATATTTGTTTACAAATGTAATACATAATATGTTTACTTTTGTAATATTGTGTAATTTACATTTGTAAATAGCAGTAAAATAAGTCTACTGAAAACAAAGCGAAACACATTGAATATAATCAAATATAGAATTATGTAAAAAAAAGAAATAGTTAATACATGCATTCATTTTGCAAATATACTGTTTTTCAATACTATAATATAATCTACTTGAACTTACACATTAATAATAATTTTTTTTAAATATATGGTATTGTGAGTAATATAACTGTAAGAGTATTGTGTTCAAGCAAACAGCATGTGTTTCTCTAAAATAATAGTTAGGAATAATAAACTATACGAGTAACATTTCACTTAATATATGATTAATAATGCTTTATTATGGCTATACAGAATAATCTTTACATTGTACGTGAAAATGCCTTATAATATGTTTAAACAGCGATCTATAAGTATCTTTGTTTACAGAATAGTACAACAACACTAAATATAAAAACGATTACAATTAAATGAATAGCAATTATTTACGGATTTTTCTACAGATTATTTCAGTTGCAAAAGCCTGCTGTTATTAAATGATTGTATATAAATAAAGATAATCTTTTACTTTAAATAAATCTATTAAAACACTGATTTTATAGTATTTAACATTAAAAAATGTTACTTTTTGAATATAAATATATGATAATTGGAGTTTTTATTGTATCATAACTTTATATATAGTATTGTAAAGTATTGATTTTTTGACTATTATGATACACTATATAAGTGTGATTTTGATTGATTTAGATGTATATTTACTTGGGTTACACCTGTAAATTATAGATATATAGAATTGGTAAGTTGGTAGAAATATCTTACCGCTAAGATTACAAATAAATTACAAATGTAAATTATTTTTGATTAGTAACAGTCATTGCTTTATCTATTCCAAGTGAAACAAATTGGAAGATGCCTTCAATAGACTTATCAATATAAGTTGATAAATCTTTCTGTTCGTCAGCCCCCCACTCTCCTAGAACGTAGTCTATTTGTCTGCCTTTTGCATAATTGTTACCAATACCAAAACGTAAACGTGCATAATTAGAATGTCCAAGAGTTTGTTGTATATGCTTAAGACCATTGTGACCGCCATCGCTACCTTTTGCTTTCATCCGAACAGTACCAAAAGGTAAAGCAATGTCATCAACTATTATTAACACGTGTTCTATAGGAATTTTTTCTCTTTGCATCCAATATTGCAAAGCTTTACCCGATAGATTCATATATGTTGTTGGTTTTGCAAGAATTAAAGTTCTTCCTTTATATTTTAATTCTCCAATATATGCATGACGGTCGAGAGATATGGAAATACTATTGTCTTTTGTTAATTTGTCTATAATCTTGAACCCTATGTTGTGTCGAGTATTTTCATACTCCTCTCCTATGTTGCCTAAACCAAGTATGAGGTATTTCATATTTTTTGTTTTTGCAAACTTACAAATTTTTGTCTTTTACTCTCTTGTAAAAAATGTATTTTTGTACATGTGTTATACATATATAAATATACAGTAACACAAAAATTAAAGAAACTATTATGAGAATTACAACCGATTATTTAGTTATAGGTTCGGGATTAGCAGGACTGAGTTTTGCATTGCAGGTTGCAAAAACGGGAACTGTTACAATAATCACAAAAACAAGATTAGAAGAATCGAATACTTCCTATGCTCAAGGTGGTATAGCTGCAGTATTGTCGCAAGCCGATAGTTTTACTAAACATATTGAAGATACTAAGATTGCTGGTGCTGGTTTGTGTGATTCTGAAGTAGTTCAACGTGTTGTAAAATATGCACCACAAGTTATTGCAAATTTATTGCAGTGGGGAACAAAATTCGACACATCTCGCTCCGGCGATTTTGATTTAGCTCGCGAAGGTGGACATAGTGAACATAGAATATTACATCATAAAGATAACACTGGATTTGAGATTCAACGTGCATTATGCGAGCAAGTACGTAAACATACAAATATTACAATTCTCGAAAATCATTTTGCTATAGATATTATAACGCAGCATCATTTAGGTGAGATTGTAAAACGACATCAACCTAACATTCGTTGTTTTGGAGCATATGCCTTGAATCAAGAAAACAATACAATTCTTACCGTTCTCGCTAAAACTACCATGTTGGCAACCGGTGGTGCCGGACAATTATATTCCACCACAACTAACCCAACAGTTGCTACAGGTGATGGTATAGCTATGGTATATAGAGCAAAGGGAATTTTAGATAATATGGAATTTGTGCAATTTCACCCTACAGCTCTTTACAATCCTAATGAGTCACCGGCATTTCTTATAACCGAAGCAATGCGTGGTGCAGGTGCAATTTTACGTACCAAAAAAGGTAAAGAATTTATGGCTCTTTATGATAAACGTGGAAATTTAGCACCACGCGATATTGTTGCTAGAGCTATAGATAATGAGTTGAAAATCAGTGGAGATGATTTTGTTTATTTAGACTGCAAACATATTGCAAAAGATGTGTTGCTTAGTCATTTTCCGAATATTTATGATAAATGTTTAAGTATTGGAATAGATATAAGTAAACAAATGATTCCCGTTACTCCAGCTGCTCATTATTTCTGTGGAGGCGTAAAAGTAGATTTGAAAGGGAAAACTTCAATAAATTATTTATATGCTGCCGGAGAAGTTTCATCAACAGGATTACATGGTGCGAACAGACTTGCTTCGAATAGTTTACTTGAAGCTATTGCATATGCCGATTTTGCTGCACAAGCTGCTATTGCTGAAAAAGAAGAAAATCCAATAATTGATAGTATTCCTGATTGGAACGATGAAGGCACAACATTACCTGAAGAAATGGTTCTTATAACACAAAATTTAAAAGAAGTTCAACAGATATTGAGCAACTATGTTGGTATTGTTCGAAGCGAGGTGCGACTTAAGCGGGCCTACAATAGATTATGGACTATATATAGTGAAACTGAAGATTTATATAAGCAATCGACACTTTCGCCAAAATTATGTGAATTGCGTAATTTAATTCAAGTTGGCTACTTGGTAATTAAAAGTGCAAAAGCCCGTAAAAAAAGTATCGGCTTGCATTATATGGTTTCATATGATGTTAATTAATTATGAAAACTATTCATAAATCATGTGGTTTTTTTTGTACTTTTACTTGGTTTTTTAATAACAAAATAACAAACAATAATAGATGAATGCAGATATTTTACTAGGGCTTCAATGGGGCGATGAGGGAAAAGGAAAAATTGTAGATGTACTAACACCAAAATACGACATTATAGCACGGTTTCAAGGTGGACCAAATGCCGGTCATACTTTAGTTTTTAATAATGTAAAGCATGTGTTACACACCATTCCTTCGGGTATTTTTCGTGCCAATGCAATGAATGTTATTGGTAACGGTGTGGTTATAGATCCGTATATTTTTAAAGAAGAAATTGATAAATTAGTTGCTCATGGTATTGATGTAAAGTCTAAAATTATTATTTCTTCGAAAGCTCATATTATTATGCCTTCTCACAAAGCTTTGGACGAGGCGTATGAAAATGATAAAGGTGATAAAAAAATTGGTTCAACAAAAAAAGGTATTGGTCCTACTTATACCGATAAAATAGCTCGTACCGGTTTGCGTGTTGGCGATATTCTTTTAGATTTTAATGCAATTTATAATTCTCGCAAACAACAGCATGCAAAAATACTTGCTAATTATTCATATTCATTTGATATTGTTGCTTATGAACAAAAATGGTTCGAAGGTATTGCTTTAATTAAATCTATGCAAATAATTGATACAGAATACTATATTAACAAGCAATTGCGGTCAGGAAAATCGGTATTATGCGAAGGTGCTCAGGGCACGTTGCTCGATATTGAATTTGGCTCCTATCCGTTTGTTACCTCGTCAAATACTATTTCGGCTGGTGCATGTGTTGGCCTTGGAATATCGCCTAAAGTTGTAGGTAAAGTGTTTGGAATTTTTAAAGCTTACTGTACGAGAGTTGGAAGTGGTCCTTTCCCAACAGAATTGTTTGATGAAACCGGAGCGTTAATGCAAAAATATGGTAATGAATTCGGTTCTACTACCGGTCGTCCTCGCCGCTGCGGATGGTTAGATTTAGTTGCTTTAAAATATGCTATAATGCTAAATGGTGTTACTCAATTATTTATGATGAAAATTGACGTAATGAATACCTTTGATACTATAAAAGTTTGTACCGGCTATTCATACAAAGGAGAAGTAATTGACTATATGCCAAATGATATTGAAGGAGTAGTGCCTGTATATAAAGAGTTTAAAGGGTGGAATTGTGAATTACCTTCGAATTCTTATGCTGATTTACCACAGGAAATTAAAACCTATATTGAGTTTATTGAAACTGAGACAGGTGTTCCTGTACAAATAATATCAACAGGTCCGGAACGAGAAAAAACAATTATTCGTTAGTATTAGAATTTTAGAGCGTTGTAAATATCGTTTTACATAATATAAAAAAAAGAGTCTGAAATTCAGACTCTTTTTTATTATAACCAATGGTTATTGTTTTTTTTGTGAAGATTAATTAGCAAGAATTGCACCTGTTGGACAAACATCTGCGCATGCACCGCAATCAGTACATTTGTCAGCATCAATTTTGTAGATATCGCCCTCAGAAATAGCTTCTACCGGACATTCACCTGCACATGCACCGCATGCAATACAATCTTCTGTAATTTTGTGAGCCATAATAATAATATTTAGTTAACTATATTGTGCAAATATAACATAGATTTATTGAATAAAACAAACGAAAAACCTCCTATTTTTCTTTATATTTTTTAAATCGTAATAGTTTAATTAACCATTTAGGTAAAGGTTTCAACGGATTTCTATTTTTTAAATCCAAAGCAAAACCTTTTATCATTGGCAATTTGTGAGCTTCAACAAATTCTATTAATGTCCCTCCGTTATCTTCTATATATGAAAACAATCCCGAAGAATCACCCATATCGAAACTACTGCCTTTAAGAGCTTCGAAGCTGTCAATCGTAAATGCATATCCTTTATCTTTACATACTTGGCGTAAATTATCCATACCAAACATATCAAAACACAAGTGAATAAATCCTTGATCACCCCAAAATCGTCCTTCGAACATATTACGTGGCGTGCGAGTTGTTACCTCTACCAATTCAATTTCACTTGGACCTAGTAATACACCAAAACCTCCTACTCGTTTCTCGGTATGACGCAATACTATACGCTTAAACTCATCATTACCACCAGATACAAAAGAAAAATCATTATGCTTATTTTCATTTGTTTGAAACACTACTTCGTTGTAGCCTAAAATATCTTGATATACTTTTTTAGCTTCTTCAATATTTGGAACTCCAACTATTGCTCCACAAACCAATTGAGTTGGTTTGTTTTGGTTTGCAAAAACAAAAGAATTTGAAATTACTTGAAATGAATTTCCAAACGGATCTTTCATCCAAAAATACTCTCTTCCAATACAATCTTGTACTATTTCTGATACAACATCACCTTGTGAGGTAAATAATGCATGAGCTTTAGACACATTCGAACAACCAATTTTAGCTGCATAAATACCTAAATCACCTAATTGAATTTGAAATGTAGGTGCAAGCGACTGGCGACCTTTGTATTGCCATATTTCAAAACCTCCGCCACCTTGTAAGCTTATAGCCAATATTGCTCTTCGTCTTTGTGGCGAACCTCCGGTATAAGGCAACATAAAATTAGCCGTTTCATCGTCGTCAAACACTTTAATGTCGGCACCAAAATGTTCTCGGTACCATTTCCATGCAACTTCAATATCGGTTACACCAATACCTATTTGCTGAATTCCTCTGATATGATATGTATTTTTCATGTAGAATTGTAATTAATTACGTTGATTTAATTTTTGAAGCAAGAATATGAAACAATCTAGGCATTTTTCTATAAATATGAGCCATGATAACCTCAATACCACCTATTAATATTTCATGTTTTTTTCGAGCGATTCCCTTTAACATTATACGAACACATCTGTCAACGGGCATTCCATTTTTTTGACCATCGTCCATTTTACCATGTGGACTTCCATCTTTGGTTAATGCAGAAAGTGAAATATTTGTTTGAATTCTTCCTGGAGCAACAATAGTTACACATATTCCCGAAGATCGTAATTCAATATCAAGCGATTCGTAATAGCCATACATTGCATGTTTTGCAGCACAATACGCAGAACGAAGTGGGAACCCAAAACACCCTGAAATACTACTTATAGCAACGATATGACCATACCCACGTTCTACCATATGCGGCAAAATTGTTTTAGTAATTATGATAGTACTGAAATAATCAATTTCCATTATCTTTCTATGATTTTCTATTGGGGTTTCTATCACAGACGAACGTTGACTAATACCACCATTATGAATCATAATATCTATTCTGCCATACAATGAAATAGCTTGCATTGTTTTTTCTTCTAATTCATGCGTTTGCTCCAAATCTATTGCAAGAATAGAACAAGCAGCATTATTATTGATGCATATTTTTTGCACTTCCTGTAATGCAGTTGTATTTCTAGCGGAAAGTATAAGAGAAATGTGAGGTATATACGATAATTGAATTGCAGTTTCTCTGCCAATTCCACTCGAAGCTCCGGTAATCCAAACAACTTTATGTTGATAATACGAAATCACTTGCTTTAGTAGCTTGTATAAATAGTATCTAGAATATCAATCATAGTTTTTTTCATATCACCATCGGTATCCAAAAATCCTTGAATCATGATACAAAAAGCTACACGATTACCCGATTTAGTGGTCATATACCCGGCCATATTGCGAACACGATTCATTGAACCTGTTTTTGCATTAATTTTACCTATTAAATAACTTGGAAAATCATATGAACGCAACGTACTTGGTTTACCCGATATTGGTAAACTTCTAAAAAATGTTGAAGAATCGGCACCTTGTGAATATTTTTTAACCAAAAATTCTGTCATATGAGTTGCTGTAGTTGTATTGTATCGCGACAACCCGCTACCATCGTATAACATTGCTCCAGGTGATAGTATTCCTAAGTCAGAAAAATGTTTTTGAACAACTTGCGTACCAGCTTCAAATGTTCCTTTTTGTAGTTTGTTATACCCCATATATTTAAGTAAATGTTCTGCATAACTGTTATTGCTATGATAATTGGTAATACCTACAATTAATTCTAAATTAGGTGATTGTAGAATAGCTACAGTATCTAATCCATCTTTAAAAAATGGTTCATATTTTACAACATATTCCTGATTGTATTTCACCATATTGGCACGAAATAGAGCTTGCTTAATCTCTAACCCAAATGCATCGGGAGGCGACGGCATAGCACCGCGAACTATATATGAGTTTCTATTAGACGGAATTAAACCGGTTACAGTTCTTGTCAATTCTTCGGGATTACCTTGAATCGCAGGTTCATTAGATTTATCGTTACCAACAATTGCATTGTTTTGAATAGTTGTAGACATTTCGGATGGGAATACTTGGGTTATTTTAGCCGTATCACCAACATTGCCTGTTTGTAAAGTTATAGAAAAGACATTATCGTAAAAAGAAATTGGATATACACCGGTAGCATAGTCTTTACCAAAATCTTCCCAAACCCACGATTGCGGAATAGCTTCTTTGCCATAGAGAGAACAATCCAAAACAATTAATCCGTCAATTGATTGTATACCTTCTCTTTGCAATGCTTGAACTATAGAATCAACAAAAAATTTAGTCTGTGGAAAAAATTTTGAACCTAATGTAGGATCTCCTCCTCCAATAATTATAAGATTTCCTTTTAGTACACCTTTTTGTATAGTTCCGGTGTACCCAATAACTGTTTTAAATGTAAAATCTTTTTGTAATTCCTGTATGGCTGCCGAAGTTGTATATAGCTTTACTATAGACGCAGGAGTCATTGACTTTTTTTCGTTTACCGCCACTATAAGAGAATCTTTTGAAACATCTTTTACACTTACAGCATAATGCGCATGAGTAAGACGCGGATTTGTATTGCAATATGTTTCAACTTTGTGTTGAATTGAAGTTTGACTATACCCCAAGACGGTTAAGGTAGTTAAACTTAATGCATAAATAATACGTGTAAATTTCATTATATTAAACAATTAAAATGTATACGAAATAGAATAATCAACATAATCGGCTTGTGCAAAATTTGTTTTTATATACATGCCAATTCCTAATTTTTTTGCAGCAAACGTACCTTCAAAAGGATAATAGACAACTCCTAAACGAGCTGACAATAAACTTTTTGAAGTATACTCAAAGTCCTTTTCATCTCCCAAAAAATAAGAACGATAAAACGGATCGAATATCTTAACTCCTACTTCAGTTAAAAATCCAAAATGTGGAAATAAATATTCATGACCAATATGAAAGGTTGTTTGTGTAGCTAATATAGGTTTAAAATATTTATAATAATTTTCGTATTTTATAAAAGTATAATAACTATCGTAGAATGCAACAGACAATCCAAGTTGAAAATCGTGTATTTTTCTGATTTGGCGAGTTATATACCCTCCTACTTTATAAATATTGTATGTTGGTCCATCAACAGGATATGTAGAATACGCTAACTCATGACGACCAAGACTTATTTGAATTCGTTTTCTCCACGTAGTATCATCATTGGGTTTTACTCGAATGGGTAGATTTGTACCAACCATTGTTCCCGGTTTGTATATAAGACCTACTCGAAAAGTTACATCGTTTAATCCGATGTTTGGTATAGATGTATGTCCATTCGAAAAATGCATAAGTGCCACACCGGTTTGCACATAAGTAGTTGGTGCAAATTTAAACCAAATATTTGGAGAGATTTCTGTGCAATTTGAAAGATGTGAACCAATCAAATGATTATCAGGATTCGTAATTTTATCATGTGGATTAGTAAAATAAGCGAATCCTGTTCCAAATCGTATACTTGCACCTAAATTTTTATCTGAATTAAACATATACTGCCACGTAGGATACAGGGCTATTACAGACCCTAAAACTTCTTTACTTCCCAATAAACCATACAATACAGTTGCTCCTATTGCCGGTTTTTTATATAATGAGAATATACTTTGATCGTTTATTCCCGTTTGATTTAAAACAGATAATTTTAAATAATGAGCATTCCCTTGATTGGGAATATGAATAGGATTTTTTACACTACCGTACAAATAATTACATTGTATATCGGGGGTAAATCCTGCCGTGCTATTTTCTTGTGAATAAGCAACGTACGAAAACAATACGGTAATGCTGTATAATAATAATTTCCTCACGTTCGTATAACTTGATTTTTTTGCTAATATACATATTTTTATTTATTCCCTGTACATGATTTTTTATACTATTTTTCACAAGTTATGAGCTAATTGTTTATTTTTGATTTTACTAATTTTCATGGCATGATTCCTATTTCTATTACGTTACAAGGCTTTTATTCATATAAAGAAAAACAAACTATAGATTTTACTAATCTAACAAAAGCAGGAGTTTTTGGTATTTTTGGTGCTACCGGATCGGGTAAATCTGCTATTATTGAAGCTATTATGTTTGCATTGTATGGCGAAACAGAACGCTTAAATAATAGAGAAGATCGTAGTTATAATTTTATGAATTTACAAAGTAATGAGTTATATATAGAATTTATTTGTTTTTCTCATTTTACTCAAACACAATATACTATTCAAGTTCAAGCAAAACGATCGAGTAAGAATTTCGAACAAGTTTCATCGCTCAAACGTACCTGCTATAAATATGTTGACAATACTTGGATTCCTATTGGAGAATCTGTTATTCAAACTGAAGTTACCGGACTATCATATACGAACTTTAAACATACAGTAATAATTCCGCAAGGTACCTTTATGGATTTCCTGCAACTTTCGCCTACCGAACGTACCGCAATGCTTAAAAACATTTTTGATCTTCATGCTTTTGAATTGCAAGACAAGGTTAAACAAATTGAAGCTGCTAC
Organism: Bacteroidetes bacterium ADurb.Bin217; assembly: GCA_002069975.1. GTDB lineage: Bacteria > Bacteroidota > Bacteroidia > Bacteroidales > UBA1715 > MWCJ01. The sequence goes on from MWCJ01000014.1 coordinate 27,092, forward strand.
CTTAGATCAAATTACATTCATTCAAGGGAATTTGCAAGAAATTGGCGAAATAGACTCAGAGCTTGTCACTCAACTTGAATTGCAAGAACAACAACTTCTTGCCAAAGGTATTGACCAAAAAAAACAACTTGATGAATTACAAACTAAATTACAAAACCTTGTACTCATTGAACAGCAAATAAATCAGTTAAAGCACACTACAGAAACCTTAAATCAATTACACAATAAAGCACAAGAATATAAAAACTTAGAAGTTCTAATTTTAAATATTGCTACATGTATTCAACATATAGCTCCTATCTACGATTTGCTTACGAACAAACAACGTGATGTAAAAGGAATGCTCCATGATTTGGAATTAACTGTGCAACAAGCTGCTATATGTAAATCTGAATTTGAAATTGTGCAATCTCAATTTGTAAAAATTGAATCAGATTATAATAATCGTGATGAATATCAGCAACATACAAAACAATTGCAAATAGTATTGGAAGTTAAAAAAAATGAACAATTACTTTGCAATATTGATTCTGATTGCAATAAATTCTCTGATTTAATTACTTCGTATAATAAGTCACTGCAAGAATTGAATTCATCTTACGATGAAATAAGTGCAGCACGAAAATCTTTGCTTGAAAGTATACCGGACATTTCTGTTGTTTACGCAAAAAAACAAGAACTTGAAGCCTATCATAGAATTTGCAAAAACATTGAAGATTGTCGTGAAAAACGGATTTCTTGTAATGCTTCTATTACAGATTTGCAACATACGTTTTGTAACAAAGTTTGTGAAGTAACAGGTCATACAATTGCATATAACGACGCAAAGTCTTTTATTCAAGAATCTATAGAGTTATGCAAAAAACAGTTACAACATATTGAGAACCAATTACAACAAGCATTATTACAAAAACATATTGAAGATGTAAGATTAACATTAAAATCCGGAACCCCCTGTCCGGTATGCGGTGCTATGGAGCATTCTCTTCAAAACACTGTCTTGTTTGATTCTAATATGTATACAACTATATTGGAACAAAAAGAACAGTGTTTACAACAAATTTCCGATTATTCAAATCTGCTTACTATTTTTGAAAACACACATACACATATTTCGTTGTTGAAAAAACAAGACAGCGAGGTATCGCATTCTATGCATAGCCTTACCATAGAAAGAAATTTAAATGAACCGGACTTTGAACAACGTGATGTTTCTGTATTTGAAGCTCAAATTCAAGAAATAGCTAAACAACAGGCTACAATAAAAACATACGAAGAACAATTAGCACGAATTGATTCAGAAAAAAAATGCACAACAGATAGTTTACAACAATTACAATTACAACTATCAGAATTACAAACATCACGAATACAATTACAAACACGAATTGTAACTCATAAAGAATCTGTTCAACCAGAAATATTTGAATCATACAAATCGTATTCTATAGATTCTATAGAAAATGAATACTCTCAGCGCATTACTCATTCTCAAAAAATAATATCGCTGTTCGAAACAGAAAAACTCAGGTTTGAGGAAAACAAACAGAAACACAACTCTTTTACTATTAGTATTTTAGAAAAAGAAAAAAATATATCAGCAATACGCGAAGATATAGAAGTATTAGAGCAAAAACTTCTATTCGCTATTAAATCACAGTCGTTTTCATCAATAGAGCAAGTTGCCGAAGTGTTAAAACATAAAGACAATTTACTCGCATATTCACAAAAACTGGAGCAATATAAACATGAAGTAAAACAAACAACTGAACTTCAAGCAAAACTATCGGTTCAATTACAAAATATAGCATTTAATCCCCAAGAATTAATTGAAATTCAAGAAAGCATTACAAAATCAGAAATAGACATTCAACAAACTCGAGATGCCTATGTGCGAATAAATGAGCAGATTAAAACAGTAAAAATAAAACTCGACAAATACCTTGATTTCCAAAAACAATTATCTGTTTTACGAAATGATTTAGATAACATTCTGGTATGTAAATCATTATTTAAACAAAGCGGGTTTGTTATGTACATGTCTACCAGATATTTACACATGATATGTGAACGAGCAAATCAACGGTTTACTCATCTCACAAAACATGCATTACAATTAGAGGTTGTAAACAATTCATTTATTGTTCGAGATTTTTTGAACAACGGCAAAGTTCGTCACATCAAAACACTTTCGGGGGGGCAAGCTTTTCAAGCTGCCTTATCGTTAGCATTAGCTTTGAGTGAGAGTGTACAAATGCATACACCTAATATTTCAAATTTTTTCTTTATTGACGAAGGATTTGGTTCTCAAGACAAAGAAAGTCTTACAACAGTATTTGAAACCCTAAGGAGTCTTCAACACGAAGGAAAAATTGTAGGTATAATATCGCATGTTGATGAAATTAAAGAAAATATACCTGTGTACATTCAAATTATCAATTCTAATGGAACTTCAAAAATTTTGTAATTGTTTTATGAATTTTCATTACCTACAATCTTAGTAATTTAAGATATTTACACTCCGTCTATTTGCATGAAACTGTAAGGATTTTGTAATTATTGATGTCATAGATATAAAAAATTACAACCTATGAATTCAATAGTATATGCATCAAATACAGTTGGTACCGGAAACCATGACTGGTTACAAACTCGCCATTATTTCAGTTTTGCCAATTATTACAATCCTGAACGTATTCATTTTGGTATGTTACGAGTGCTAAATGATGATATTGTAGCTCCAGAATCTGGGTTTGGTATGCACCCTCATGATAATATGGAAATAATAACCATCCCCTTATCAGGTTCATTGTGGCACCAAGATGATATGGGAAATAAAAGCACAATTCAAAAAGGAGAAATTCAAGTAATGAGTGCCGGTTCGGGTATTATGCACAGTGAATGGAACAAAGATGTAAATACCCCTGTAAATTTGTTTCAAATATGGATATATCCTCGAACTCGTAATGTAACACCTCGATATCAACAAATTGAAATTGCATCGTTGCGTGTACCAAATTCTTTGTATCAAATTCTATCGCCTAATCAACACGATGCCGGAGTTTGGATTCATCAAAATGCCTGGATACATATGGGGGAATTCAATAAAAAATCAACACAAACATATACTTTGCATGCTCACAATAATGGAGTATTTGTATTAGTCGTAGATGGTCAAATATCGATAGACCAAACCGAATTGCATACTCGAGATGCTATTGGGATATGGAATACAAAAGATATATCGATTCTCATTCAATCTTCAGCTACATTATTACTTATAGAAGTTCCAATGAATTAATTACATAACAATTTAAAATATCAAATAACATGAAAACACTTATCCTTTTTAGTACAGCACTTATACTTGCAATGCAGGTTCATGCTCAAACTTTAACTGCCGATGCGGCAAAATCAAAAATTACCTGGACTGCCAATAAAGTTGTAGGCGGTGGTCATACAGGATCTATTAGTTTAAATTCCGGAAGTCTTACCGTAGTTGGAAATATTATAACCGGTGGATCATTTGTAATCAACATGAAATCAATTACTTGTTCAGACATTAGCGACAAAGCTACCAATGCACAGTTTATTGGTCATTTGCACAGTGATGATTTTTTTAGTGTTGCTTCACACCCAACAGCTACGTTAACAATTACCGAAAGAGCTTCGTTTTTGAACAATACAACTGTAATTAAAGGTAATTTGACTATTAAAGGTATTACCAAGCCAGTTTCATTTACAGCTACAAAAAATGGAAAAACCTACACCGCAATTATACCTGTAAATAGAACATTGTATGGAATAACATATGGTTCAGGTAGTTTTTTCGACAACCTTGGTGATAATGCTATTAATGATGAATTTACACTTGATGTAAATCTTGTAATGAAATAATATTTTATTTTACGTTTCTATTTAAAAGCAATCCTTTGGGTTGCTTTTTTTTTGGTTATTTTCTTACTTCAAAAAATGTAAATATGCAATTGCAAACACAAAAAAATCTTTTATTTTTGAGGTAATTAAAAATTATCGATTTCCATGAAATATGTACTAGTGAGTATTGTTTTCTTTGTAGGAATAGCCTGTAATCAAAGAGAGAGAAAAGTTGCAAATATTTTGCGTGAAAATAAATTCGTAATAAGTGAAAAATGGAAAATGGAGGAAGACACAATATATACCGTATTGTATTTAGAGAAAAAATGGGATTCGGAACTTCATGACACGCTCGAAAAAATTACAGTAAACGATATTTATATTCAAACAGCATCTCCCGAAGCAAAATATATATTGGGGTATGCATCAATTCTTGCAGGAACAGATTGCTGGTGGCAAGGCGAAGTACCCAATTCTGAATTTACAAATTTACAATGCCTTCTACTTTCATCACTAGATATGGGGTGCCAATGCAGTAAAAAACATATTGATACTTTGATGTATGCATTTAGTTCAGATAGTGTATTACTATCAACTATACAAACCTGTACTCCCATTCCTTATTCAGCCACATATCACAATACTTGTGATTATATATCTATTGAAAAAAAGAAATCTAACTATATTTTACATATTAAAGCACGAACAATTAATATGCGAAAACAAACTCAAACACCTTGGGAAAAACGGATAATTTTTACTGTTACAGATTTAGGAATTGAGCATACTAAAATTATAGACTATTCATTTACTGAAATAGGCAGATAAATAACGTCAACTCGACGTAATGACCGCTTAGAGATAGTTACCGATTCGATTGATAAACACGCAATCTATAAGTATTTATTAAGAAGAAGATTGCTGTCTATAAGCGGTTTTATAATGCTTTATAAGAATTCGATTCTCTTCGTTACATTTTTTTTAAGTAATATAGATTTACCTTTTTAGCAGCGTATTGTTAGCAAAAAAAAGGTGATTATCGAAACAATCACCCTCATTTATAGTATTTTAATATATTCTTAGATTTTATACAAACTTAAATCTTTCACATCAGATTTATCGATATACATAGATTTTTGTTTATTTTCAGAATAAATCAATTTTATAAAAACTTCAGCAGAACTATAATATTCATCGTCTCTATTAGCGTCAAGTACTAATAAATGTCCCATCACAATATTACCCGCCATTTCAACTAATCTACGAGCATGAAAATCAAGATATTCGGTATTTTTTGTACCTTTAACCAATTCTACACAACGAGCATACTCATCAGTTAATTCAGACAAAATCGAACGTAAATAATCAAATTTAGGTTCTACTTGTTCTGCTTCGTAAGCTTTGATTTGAGTTAGCAATCCACCCGTAGCAACACCACGAATAGCAGCAACTACTTGTAATTGAGTAGTTCCTTCATAAATAGAAGTAATACGAGCATCGCGATAAATTCGTTCGATAGGATAATCTTTCATAAACCCAGAACCACCATGAACTTGCAATGAATCGTATGCTATTGAATTAGAATATTCACTCGAAAACAATTTTGTAAGAGGAGTATACATATCAGCTAGTTTGCTATATACTCGAGCATCAGCTTTTTCTTCAGGAGTTAAATCACGTTTTTTCGCTATTAAATCATATGCTTTGTAAACATCAACAAAACGAGAAGTTTCGTACATCAATGAACGAACAGCTTGTGTACGAACTTTCATATTTGTAATCATTTCGTAAACTGCAGGAAATTGAATAATAGGTTTACCAAATTGTTCACGTTCGTGAGCATATGCCAAAGCTTCGCGGTATGCTGCTTCGCATAATCCAACAGATTGAGCACCAATACCTAAACGAGCACCATTCATAAGGAACATAATATATTTAATAAGTCCCATTTTACGGTCACCACATAATTCTGCAGGAGCATTTTTAAATACTAATTCACACGTTGGAGAACCTTTAATACCCAATTTATTTTCTAAACGACGAACGATTACACTTTTATCGTTTCTATCATACATTAATAAAGATAAACCACGAGCATCAGATGTTCCGTCTTCAGTACGAGCCAATACAAAGTTAACATCGGCATCTCCATTGGTAATAAACCGTTTAACACCATTTAAAAACCATTGTTTTTTCTCAGCATCATACGTAGCTTTTAACTGCACAGCACCTAAATCAGAACCAGCGTCTGGCTCTGTTAAATCCATTGCACATGTATCGCCGGCACATACACGAGTCAAATATTTCTTTTTTAGAGCTTCGTCACCAAATTCTAAAACAGTTTCGGCACAATCTTGCAATCCAAAAATATTACAAAATGCAGCATCGGCACGAGCAACTATCTCACCTGCCATAATATATGGAACAGTTGACATATTTAAACCTCCATATTGACGAGGCAATGACATACCCATTAATTCTGCTTTACGAAATGCTTCTAACCCTATTTGTGTACCTTTAGCATATACTACCTCGTTGTTCACAATTTTAGGACCTTCATGATCAACAGATTCCGCCAAAGGAGCAAGAATATTTGCACTTAAATCCCCTACTATTTCAACAACCTTTTCGTAACTGTCTATAGCATCTTCAAAATCATGAGGAGCATAATCATATTTATCTTTATCGGCAAAGTTATCTTCTTTTAACTTCACAATTTTTTTCATTAAAGGATGCCCCAAATGAAATTTTAATGATTTATTATCTGTATAAAAATTAGCCATAATCTTATTTTTCTTAGGTTATTTAGTATTTTGCTTATAGTATTTTATCATTTTTGGCAACACGTCGTTCAAATCTCCTATAATAGTATAATCTGCAATAGTATTTATAGGAGCATTTGCATCGTTGTTGATAGAAATTACAAGTGCCGACTCTGCCATACCTGCAGTATGTTGAACCGCACCAGAAATACCACATGCAATATATAATTTAGGACGCACTGTTACACCTGTTTGTCCAACTTGACGTTCGTGTTCAGCAAATCCTGAATCAACCGCAGCACGCGATGCAGCTACTTCGCCACCAAGAACTTCGGCTAAATCGTGTAACAGTTTAAAGTTTTCTTTAGAACCTACCCCATATCCGCCGGCAACAATAATTGGTGCAGCTTTAAGGTTTAATTTACTCTTTTCGATTTCGCGTTCTATTACTTGTACTACAAAATCTTCTTTGTTTAGTAAATTTTTAACATCAATTACCTTAACTTGACCTGTATATTTCGCATCAAATATCTCTTGTTTCATTACCCCTTCGCGAACTGTAGCAATTTGCGGACGAGTTTCGGGATTGATAATAGTAGCTATAATATTTCCACCAAATGCAGGACGAATTTGATATAATAAATTTTTGTATTCTGTTTTCGTTTTAGGATCGGTATGATCACCTATTTCCAAACTAGTACAGTCGGCAGTTAAACCGCTTCCTGTTGTAGAACAAATACGTGGAGCAAGATCACGACCAACAGATGTAGCACCAAACAATGCTATTTCAGGTTGTTCGTTTTTGAAAATTTCACATACTATTTTATTGTGAGGTAATGTTGTATACGGAGCCAATCTTTTATCATCGGCTATATGCACTACATCAACTCCATATGGGAATAGATGCTTTTCTATTCCTTCTAATTTTGAACCTATTGCAATAGCTTCGAGCTTTTTGCCAAGTTGCTGTGCTAATTTTTTACCTTTTGTAAGTAATTCTAAACTTACATCAGCTATTGCACCATCTTCTATTTCTATATATACAAATACGTTATTCACGACGTTTCTATGTTTTAATGGTAAATACTATTATCCTATGGTATGATTTGCAATTAATTCTCTCATTAAGAAATCAATATCTTTATCGTCGCTTGTTAAATGCACCGTTTCCTTTGCTGTTAACACTACGTTTTCAATATTTTTTACTTTTGTAGGAGAACCTGTCAATCCTAAACAATTTGGATTTGGATTTAAATCATCGGCTGTCCATTCTTTAATAGTTAAATATGGACGAGTTTTATAAAATCCTTCGTAATCCATGCCTGCTTCTTGCAATTCGGTAAGTGTTTTTGCACGTTTATACTTCATGGTTAATTTAGTATTACGCGAACGACAATCGGCTGCAGAACTATGAACTGTAATCAACACTGGAAGTGGACATTTTACCACTTCGATACCACGTTCTAAACGACGTTTAACGGTAATTACATTATTTTCAATACCTTTTATTTCTTCAGCATAGGTAATTTGAGGTATTCCAACTTTTTCGGAAACTTGCGGACCAACTTGTGCGGTATCACCATCAATAGCTTGTCTACCGGCAAGAATCACGTCAAATTCTTTAATTTTTTTAACAGCCAAACTTATAGTATACGATGTAGCTAAGGTATCGGAACCGGCAAACGCGCGGTCTGTAATTAAATACCCGCCATCAGCACCACGATACATTGCTTCGCGAATAATTTCGGCGGCACGTGTTGGTCCCATTGTTATAATTTCTACTGTTGAACCGGGGAATTTATCTTTCAATTGCAATGCTTGTTCTAAAGCATTTAAATCCTCCGGATTGAAAATTGCAGGCAAAGCTGCTCTGTTCACAGTACCGTCAGACTTCATGGCATCTTGCCCTACATTTCTTGTATCGGGTACTTGTTTAGCTAAAACTAATATTTTTAATCCCATTCCTTTTTAATATTTTGGTTGAAGTTGCAAAGATATATAATATGCAAATATGAAAAACAAATTCAAAAAAAAAAGCCGATTTTTATCGGCTTTTTTACTAACAATATGTTGTTAATTATTTTGGTCGGCGAACTCCTTTATTAAAATCAACAGAGTTTCTACGATCTATTTCTATATAAAAACGAGAACTTTTACGTTCCGGAAACTTATAAATTAAATATCCTTCGGGGGTTTGACTTACTTTTTTACCTCTAAAATGTTTTGCATCCATTTCGCTTATTTTCGACACATAAAAATTTTGACTGATATGCGATGATTTTGATGTAAATGATTTGTCGGTTGAAACAATTAATTTACATGAAAATTGAATTGGGGAATCTGTTTGCGAATATTCTTTTACATATACAAATGCTTTTTGATTTTTAATAGTACTATGTTTATCAACTATACACGTTGCATTTGTATCAAGAACTAAGCCTGATAAAGGAACTAAATAATAATTTCCTTTGGTATACGTACTTTTCGATAATATTTCAATAATTTGATCTTTTTCTTTCTGTGGTTGCCCTGTATGAGTTTGTTTTTTCCATTCGTAATCCATATCGGTTAATGTTGGATCCATAGCTTTGTACTTTTCATACACTTTAAATTCTTTGTCATTTAATTTTTCAACATAGGGAGACATTGGTATTTCAACACCTTCTATGGTAAATGAAGATTGCGACCAATTTATATAAATAGGTACTGATAATTTGTTTTCAATTTTCACTTGCATCTTACCACGACTTGCCCAAAACATGTAATTTACGATTACAGTATCGTTTTCGTAGGTAAATTGATCGTATTTATTTTGTTCTAATTTTGAAACTGATACCACATCATACACTTGCACATATCCATTAGGATTTGCAACATCCTGAGCGTGAGTAGTAAGCATAACAATTGTAGTCAAACTAATTGTCATTAAAAATCTCCATAGTAATTTCATATCGAATGTATTTAAGTTGTACGTTTTACAAATATACGCAAATATTCATAAAAAAATAATGTCAGTAAAAAAAAGTATACAAATTTATTGTTTTTTTATTCTATATAATCAAGTGCTATTCGTGTTTTTCGAATTTTTGATACCCAATGTGATAATTCTTGATGTAAATGATGTTGCATATATAGGTTTAATTCTTTTTCTGTTTCGCATTTCACTACAAGCATTACATCAGCATTACTATCGGTTTCAATTTCATTTACATATACCTTACTATATTGTATCACAGAAATTAAATCTTGTAAAGCTTCGAATCTTTCTTTAATTTCTATACAATTTTCAGCTTTACTTTTACCACAAGCCTCATCTAATAATTTCCATAATACCACATGCACAATCTTAACAAATATTTGATATATGTATAAAAAAAAAGCTGTTCAATTGTGAACAGCTTTTTTTTATAATAAAATTTCTACTAGTTAACTGAGTCAGAAAGAGCTTTACCAGCTTTAAATTTAGCAACTTTTTTAGCAGCAATTTTAATTGCTTTACCTGTTTGTGGGTTTCTTCCTGTACGAGCAGCACGAGCGCCTACTGAGAAAGTTCCAAAACCAACTAATTGAATGCTTTCACCTTTTTTTAATCCTGCTGTGATAGCTTTGATTGTTGCATTTAATGCTTTTTCTGAATCTACTTTTGTTAACCCAGATTCTGCTGCGATTGCAGCTACTAGTTCTTGTTTGTTCATAGTAAGTTAATTTTTAGTGAGTACTATTTTTAATATAATTATTTTAATTTTTATTGGTTTTTTGTTTTTAAAAATCTCTAAATTCTTTGCCAATTAAGGATTCACAATACAATTATACAAAAAAAAAATTACATAACACCTCTCAATCCCTATTTTTTTTGATTTTTTTTGATTTTTTTCAAAAATTAATCATTTTTTAGTCGACCAATAGGTTTAAATTTTGAAAACACTTGTTCTGTATGAGGTGCATCTCCAATTTCTTTGGTTAAATCTTGCCCACTCCAATGATGATAATGCATTCCTCGATACCACTTTAAACTATTGGTCATATCATATATTAACCCTTGGTATGCTACCCATATTTCAGGCGAGTCTTGACCATTTTTCAACGACAATTGTCGCTCGGTATATTCAGGTAACTGTTGTTCCATAATTTCAATGAGCCTATACCTTATAATAAGGTACTTGCCAATTCAGCCAATTCACTGCGTTCGCCTCGTACCAAATTTATATGAGTAAATAGTTTTTGTCCTTTCATTTTTGTACTCAATACCGACAATCCGTTTGAGAAACTATCTAAATACGGCGAATCAATTTGCTGGATATCTCCGGTGAAAATAATTTTAGTCCCCTCACCTGCTCTTGTTATTATAGTTTTAACTTCGTGAGGTGTTAAATTTTGTGCTTCATCAATTATAAAAAACACTTTGGGTAACGATCGCCCACGAATATATGCTAAAGGAGAAATTTCTAAACGACCGTCTTTTAACATATTATCTATTAAGCTAACTTGTTCGCCGTTTCTGTGTAAATTTTGTTTTATTACTTGAATATTATCAAATAATGGCAACATATACGGACGAATTTTATCTTTTTCACCTCCAGGTAAATACCCCAAATCTTTATTGCCTAATGCAACAATTGGACGAGCAAGTAAAATTTGTTCATAATGTTCGTGTTGTTCTAAAGCTGCTGCCAAGGCAACTAATGTTTTTCCCGTACCTGCTTTACCTGTTATTGCTATTAAACGAATATCTTTGTTGGTCAAGGCATGAAGTGCAAATGTTTGTTCTGCATTTCGAGGTTCTATTCCAAATACCTGACGTTTTACAACGCGTGTTATAATTTTTTCGTTAGCATTGTAGTAAGCGATAATACTCGATTTGTCGCTTTTTAATATAAAGTATTCATGACTTTTGGGATGTTCAATACCAACTTCTTCGGGTGTAACAATTAATTCTCCGGTTTTTCCGTACATTTTGCTTATTAATGCCGAATCTACATTTTGAATTACACGAACCCCTTCTTCTATTGTATCTAAATCTTGTAATTTATCATTTTCAAAATCTTCGGCAACTACTCCTATTGATTTTGCTTTCATTCGAAGATTAATGTCTTTAGTAACCAAAATTACTTGAACATCTTTGTTTTTTTCTTTTACTATTTGAGCTGTAGCTAAAATTCTATGATCGGGAATTTGTTCGGCAAATGCATTTTTAACAATTGCCGGATATTCTGCGTGAGTTTTTACATATAATTTTCCTAAACCTTCGCCTAATTCTACTCCATCGGTAAATAATTTATCACCAGCTATCGCATCTAATTCACGGGTAAATTGCCGTGCACTCCAACTTAATTCGTTATCGCCTTTTTTAAATTTATCTAATTCCTCGAGAACGGTAATTGGTATTACTATATCGTTTTCTCTAAATGCATAAATAGCTCGGTAATTATGTAAAATTACATTAGTATCTAATACAAAAATTTTATTTTTCTTTTTCGCCATAATTTGCTTACAATTTACAAAACATAAAAGTATATATAAAAATAAAGCATTGATACGTAATTATTCACAATTATATTAACAAGTTATTAAGAAACTATTATTTGTTTTAAATTGAACGTACGTTTCATACCTTATTCATGAGTAAAGAGGAAGAGGAAGATAAATCACCCCCCTTATACCCTACACCCTATACCGTATACCGCATACCCTATACCGTATACCGCATACCCTATACCTTATATATAGTAAATACTCAAATAATCTGTACATTTCCACGTAGATACAAAAAAAATATGTACTTTTATACAAAATTTACAAATAGAGTATCTTTATGCTGTGTAGTTTGTTAATTATTGTCAACAATTTGTAAAGATTAAAAATATGAAACGATACCTTATTATTCTTAGGCATGCTAAATCTGATTGGGGCGATGTGAATCTAAACGATTTCGACAGACCGTTAAATTCACGTGGTAAGCGAGATATTCCTCTTATGGCAAGTTACATAATTCAACACTACCCAACTATAGATATGGCAATAGTAAGCGATTCTGTTAGAACTACCGAAACTATTGAAGGGTTAAGAAAATATGGTGTATCTATATCCGAACTCAGTTTTTCTCATTCATTATATCTTGCTTCGGCAGAAACTATAGCTTCATCTCTTTCTACAATAGATGCTTCTATTGAAAGTGCATTGATTTGTGCTCATAATCCTGGTGTTAGTGAATTTGTTCAATCACTCTGCACACTAGATTTCTTTGATATGCCTACATTAGGAAGTGTTCTTATTGAAATAGATATAGCCCAATGGTCTGATATTTTTTCAAGTAAAGGTTCGTTGATTCGTTTTGATTATCCAAAGAAGAAATAATGCATACTCTTTTTTCCACAGCCATTGAAGCTGCTCTGTGTGCCGGAGTAGAAATAATGAGGATTTACGAAAGCGAAGATATTAAAATTTCTACAAAAGAAGATTCTTCGCCTGTTACACAAGCCGATATTGCTGCAAGTACGTGTATAGAACACAAATTAGCACAAACTCATATACCTATTCTTTGTGAAGAAACTACTCACGCCCCATTTTCTATACGTAAAACATGGAAAATGTTATGGATTGTAGATCCCTTAGATGGCACAAAAGATTTTATTGAAAAAAATGGGGAATTTACCGTAAATATTGCATTGGTATCTGAGGGGACACCACTATTTGGTGTTATTTATATACCTGTGTACGATACTCTCTATTTTGGCGGACCAAACCATGGTGCTTACATGCTTTCACAATGCTCGTTACGGTTAGAATCTTTTGATTACAATCGTATTAAACAAATAAGTACAGTTTTACCAGTTGTGGTTCCGTGTAATTCAACAATTATTGTTGCAAGCCGCTCGTTTTACGACAAAGATACTGAGGAATTTATTCAATCGATGTTAAATAAACATACCGAATATTCAATTAAACATATAGGGAGTTCCCTTAAATTTTTAGAAGTGGCCTCGGGTAAAGCTCACATGTATCCTCGAAAATCGCATATTCACGAATGGGATATTGCTGCAGGACATGCCATAACTCAAGGTGCAGGTTGTTCTGTTACAACAATTGACACACTCTCTCCTATTGCATTTAACACCGATTCTTTGTTGTGTCCGGGGTTTATAGTAAAGCGGTAAGCAGCCGATAATTTAGGAAAAACAAGTCTTTCAATTTTACAAACCAGCTTGCACCTAATAATAATAGCAACACACATCAAATTATTTGTATGCTCGCCTATTATTTTTTTACTTTTAGCATAAGTTTATATATAGAATAACAAATAAATTTTATTTTTGTACCTCAATTAAAAAATAGTAAAAACTTAATTAATACTTTTTTGTATGCAATTTGGATATTTTGACGACACAAAAAAAGAATATGTACTAACTACGCCTAAAACTCCTATTAAATGGATTAATTACGTGGGTACATTAGAGTTTGGTGGTATAGTAGATACTACCGGTGGTTCTATAATTTGCAAAGGCGACCCTGCCCTTAACCGAATCACTAAATATATAGCACAAATGCCTCAGTCCGATTTTAAAGGATCTACGGTATATATTCGTATCAAAAATAGTGATGGAACATACAATGTGTTTTCTCCTTTTTTTACCCCTACTCTTAAAGCATTAGACAAATTTGAATGCCATATTGGTCTTTCATACACAACGTGGATTGTAGAAGCATTTGGTGTAAAATCAGAAATTACGGTATTCGTTCCTCAAGGTGCGCACACAGTATTACAAGATATTAAAGTAACAAATATTTCAGGCAAAGATCTGGAAATTGACGTAATTCCGGTATACGAATTTACCCACTTCGATGCATTAAAACAATTGACCAATGCCGACTGGGTTCCACAAACAATGACTTTGAATGCACACAAAGAAGCAAGCGGACATGTAGTTCTTGAGCAATATGCATTTATGAAAAAACAATACGCAGTAAACCTTGTTACGTGCGATCGTCCGGTATCATCATTCGATGGCGACCGTCGTAAATTTTTGGGCGATTTTGAATATGGTTCGTTTGTAAATCCTCTTTCGTTACAAAATGCTGAACTTTCGAATTCAGAATGTTTACGCGGTGATAATATTGCAGCATTACTTATAAAATTCGGCACATTAACACATGGAGCTTCTGATAGAACTGTAACACAATTAACTCAAAAAGATTCAATTGCAGCAGCTCAAGAAGAAATTCAAAAATATAGAAATCTTGCAAATGTTGACAAAGCTTTTGCTGACTTGGCTGCATGGTGGGACAATTATCTGTCTGTAATGAAAATTGAATCTCCCGATGCTTCGTTCAATTCTATGATAAACGTGCACAATCCTCGTCAGTGTCATACTACCAAAAACTGGAGTCGTTATCTTTCATTATATCAATTAGGTTTTGGTAGCTCACGTGGTATTGGATTCCGCGATTCATCGCAAGATTTACTTGGTGCTATGTCGCATATGCCCGAAGAAGCTCGTGTGTTAGCAGAAAATTTACTTTCGGTACAGTTAGCTAATGGTTCGGCTATGCACCAATACTTTCCATTAACTATGGAGGCAAACGAAGGTGATTCACGCGAAGAACCACATTTACCGAATTACTATGGCGATGATCATTTATGGATAGTACAAACAGTTGCTCAATATTTAAAAGAAACCGGTAATGTAGATTTCTTGAAAAAAGAAATTACGTTTTACGATAAAAAGTTACCTCTTGAACAACGCGAAAAAGGAACTGTATGGGAACACCTTAAACGTTCTATAAACTTTACATGGAACGATAGAGGTCCTCACGGATTACCTCACCTTGGATTTGCAGATTGGAATGACACCGTAAACTTAGGTCATGGTGCTGAATCAATGTTCAATGCTAGTTTATTTGGTAAAGCAATTATTGAAATGCTTGATATTTGTGATTTAATTGGAGAGCATGATTATAAACTTGTATTGCAAAACTACTATGCCGAAATGAAAAAAGCTGTTAATGAGCATTTATGGGATGGCAAATGGTGGATTCGTTACTTTAAACCAACAGGAGAACCGCTTGGCTCTGATAAAAATCAATACGGTAAAATATTTACCAACGGTCAATCGTGGCCTGTGATAGCTGGATTTGCCGAAGGTGAACGTATGATTACCGCATTGGATTCTGTAAACGAAAAATTAAATACTGCAAATGGTATTAAATTAAGTTGGCCGGGGTATAATGGATTTGATCCAAGTTTAGGTGGGGTATCTACATATCCTCCCGGAGCAAAAGAAAATGGTGGTATATTCCTACATGCCAACCCATGGGTAATGATTGCTGAAACTATTGCTGGACGAGGCGATAGAGCATTTCAATATTACAATCAAATTAATCCTGCATCAAAAAATGACAAATTAGAAATATTTGAATCAGAACCATATTGCTACCCACAAAATATCTTGGGTGATGAGCACAAACAATTCGGATTGGGACGAAATGCTTGGTTGTCGGGAACATCTTCTTGGACATACGTAGCAGGAACTCAATGGATTGCAGGTGTACGTCCCGCATTAGACGGATTAATTATTGACCCATGTATTCCTACTTCGTGGGATGGTTTTAAAGTTACCCGTAAATTCCGTGGAGCAACCTATAAAATTTCTATTACCAACCCAAATCATGTATCGAAAGGTATTGTGAAATTGGTTGTGAACGGTAAAGAAATTTCCGGAAACAAAGTTCCTGTATTTACTAGCGGCGACGTTATTGTAGAGGCTGTTATGGGCTAAAATTTAGTTTTGAGTTATATAGGAAGGCGTTTCAGAAATGAGACGTCTTTTTTTTATGGTATATGAAAAAATTCTTTTATAAAAAGAAATTATAAATATTACAATGAAGTATTTATATTATGAATACTAAAAAATTATATGTATCGAGCTGAATATTAATAGAATAAATCCATTTATTTATAAAATTCTAACTAGACAAAGGCGTGTGGGGAAAAGTTATATTCTATTGCAATTAATATAATGAACCTGGAATTTCGTGTGAAATTGGTAATCTAATACTTATACACGAAAACTATCAAAAATACGTAGTTAGTATTCAAATCAAAGTTGCAAAGGCATTAAACATATGCATTTGAAGGATTTTTCGATTACTACGTTGTAATTACCGGTAAACAATAATTGCTGTCTATAAGCGTTTTTATAAAGCTTTTATAAGAATTCTATATATTACAATTAGCCATTTTATTGTAATAACAAAAAATACCAATACATTTGTAAAAAAATATCAGTATCATGCAAATTTCTATAGTTATTCCCCTATTTAACGAAGAAGAATCGCTGCCGGAATTATGTTCGTGGATAGAGCGAGTTATGACACAGCATTCTTTTACCTACGAAGTTATATTAGTAGATGATGGTAGTAGAGACAATTCGTGGCAAATAATTTCACAATTAGCACTCGCCAATAAAGCTATAAAAGGTATAAAATTTCAACGAAATTATGGTAAATCTGCCGGATTGTATAAAGGATTTGAAGCTGCTATGGGTGATGTAGTTATAACTATGGATGCCGATTTGCAAGATAATCCGGAAGAAATACCAGGATTGTATCAAATGATAGTAGACGAAGGATACGACCTTGTATCGGGCTGGAAAAAGAAACGATACGACCCGATATTAACCAAAAATTTACCAAGTAAACTCTACAATGCAACTGTTAGAGCTATGACGGGTATTCATTTGCATGATTTTAATTGCGGTCTAAAAGCGTATAAAAAACAAGTTATAAAAAGTATTGAGGTATATGGCGAAATGCATAGATATATACCTGTATTGGCAAAATGGGCAGGATTCAAAAAGATAGGCGAAAAAGTAGTACACCATCAAGAACGAAAATATGGCACTACCAAATTTGGGGTAGAACGATTTTTACGTGGTCCTTTGGATTTGCTTTCGGTTATCTTTATTTCCAAATTTAGCAAACGACCTATGCACCTTTTTGGTTCTATAGGATTGGCGAGTTTTACTTTGGGTGCTCTTATTCTTGCATATTTATCTTATATGAAACTGGTAGAATCTGTATACAACATGACTCAACGACCACTCTTCTTTTTAGGTATAGTTTGTCTTATTGTTGGTTGTCAGTTATTTTTAACAGGCTTTTTAGCTGAATTAGTATCGCGTTCGTCGAGTAATAGAAATGAATATAATTGTGAAACAACATTAAATTTATAGTTGTGAAAATTATTTGCATTGGTCCCGCACATCCTTTACGCGGTGGTATTGCTGATTTTAATGAACAGTTAGTAACAAATTTGAATGCGTTAGGTCACGATACTTCTATAGTTTCGTACAGTATGCAATATCCAACATTTTTATTTCCCGGAAAAACACAATTTTCATCATCAATTAAGCCTGCTGGTCTTAGAATTCAATCAATATTACATTCGCTCAATCCTTTAAATTGGCGTAAAACAGCACGTTATATATGTGCTCAACAACCCGATATGGTGATTATTCATTATTGGATGCCATTTTTTGCTCCTGCATTAGGTAGTATTGCACGGTATATTTCAAACAATTCACAGACTCACATTATTGGCTTATGTCACAATTTAATACCTCACGAGCGTAAACCCGGAGATATAATACTTACAAAATTCTTTACAAAACACTGTCATTCATTTATTTGCATGTCCAAAGCTGTATTAGAAGAATTGAAACAAATAGCACCTTCAAAATCAAGCATATTCTCTCCTCACCCATTGTACAATAATTTTGGAGAAGGGGTTTCTAAAGTTGAGGCGTGTAATTTTTTAAAATTGCCAACAGATGTTGATTATATCTTATTTTTTGGTTTAGTTCGCAAATACAAAGGGTTAGATTTACTGTTGCATGCATGTGCCGACGAGCGGATTCGTCAATTACCCGTTAAATTACTTATTGCAGGGGAATTTTATGACAATCCGCAGATGTATACCGATATTATTGAACAAAATAATTTACAAGATACTGTTATTATTTGTAACGAATTTATCCCGCAACAACATGTACGATATTATTTTTCGGCTGCCGATATTGTAGCACAAACATATCATTCGGCATCACAAAGTGGTATAACTCAAATTGCATTTCATTTTAACGTACCTATGCTTGTAACAAATGTAGGAGGATTGTCCGAAATAGTTGTGCATGGCACTATGGGATATGTAACTGATAAGGATGCTAAAGACATTGCCGATTGTTTATTTGATTATTTTACCCAAAGAAGAAAAAATGAATTTTCGGCAGTTGTAGCTCAAGAAAAAACTAAATATAGTTGGGAATTGTTTGTAGAAAAAATCCTTATGCTTTGCAATTAAAATTCATATTTTGATTGCCACAATTTTTGCATATATTTTTTCAATTCTTCTTCACGCTGATTTGTTCCCGATTTCCAAAAAGCTTTACCGCTAATTTCTTTAGGTAAAAAATCTTGTTGTACAAAATTTCCTTTATAATCATGAGAATATTTGTATTCTTTACCATATTGTAACTCTTTCATTAGTTTGGTTGGAGCATTACGTAAATGTAGTGGTACAGGTAAATTTCCTGTTTCTTGAACCAAACGAATAGCTTCGTCAATAGCTAAATAAGTAGAATTACTTTTTGCTGATGTAGCCAAATATACAGCGGCTTGCGACAATATAATTCGCGATTCGGGCATACCTATTACTTTAACTGCTTCAAAACATGTTTGAGCCAGCAACAAAGCATTGGGATTTGCCAAGCCAATATCTTCTGATGCCAATATGAGCATTCTACGAGCAATAAACGTAATATCTTCGCCACCTTCAAGCATACGAGCCAACCAATACACTGCCGCATTAGGATCGCTTCCGCGAATAGATTTAATAAATGCAGAAATGATATCGTAATGTTGTTCGCCATCTTTATCATACATGGCTATATTTTGCTGTAAACTTGACACAACAATGTCGTTGGTAATTACGATAGAATCATTCCCCGATTGAGCATGAATTACAATTTCTAAAACATTATATAATTTACGTGCATCACCACCCGAAAACCTCATTAGAGCTTCATCTTCTCGAATATCTATGTTCATTGATTGTAATAACGTATCGTGCTGAATTGCTCTGTGTAACAACAATTGTAATTCTTTTTTTTCGAGAGACTTAAGTACATACACTTGGCAACGCGAAAGCAAAGGCGAAATAACTTCGAACGAAGGGTTTTCTGTAGTAGCACCAATTAAAGTAATAGTTCCATGTTCCACAGCACCTAACAACGAATCTTGTTGCGATTTACTAAATCTATGAATTTCGTCGATAAATAATATAGGATTTTTAGTATCAAAAAATTGAGTTTTCCTTGCTTTTTCTATTACTTCCCTCACATCTTTTACACCCGAATTTATTGCACTTAAGGTATAAAATTGTCTATCTAATTGTTGTGAAATAATATGTGCTAAGGTAGTTTTACCAACACCGGGTGGTCCCCATAGAATCATCGATGGTAATCGCCCCGATTCTACCGCCTTTCGCAAGACAGCACCTGCCGCTACTAAATGTGTTTGTCCTACATATTCATCTAAATGTTTCGGACGCATTCGTTCTGCTAATGGTTGCTGAGTATTCATTACTTATCACCTCTCATTTTTCTGCGAATAATTGAAGATAAAACCTGCGGATCATCTATTCGCCTAATTCTACCACTCAAACAATACGAAACATTACCTGTTTGTTCAGACACTACAATTACCAATGTATTTGTTTCTTCGCTCATACCTATTGCCGATCGATGTCGCATACCATATTCTATAGGTAAATCGAGTTTACTTGTGGTAGGTAAAATACATTTTGCAGCACGAATTTTATTCCCAATAATTATAACAGCACCATCGTGAAGCGGACTATTTTTATAAAAAATACTTTGCAAAAGTGATGAACTAATTTTTGCATCAAGCTCTTCGCCGGAATGTATGTAAGCATCCATTTCTATAGTAGGTGAAATTACCAACAAAGCTCCGGTACGTTGTTCTGCCATAGTAAATATAGCATGTGTAAGTAATTGAATATCTTCTTTACTTACAGGATTAAGATTAAGATTAAATAATTTTTCGATTCCAAAACGGCGTTTTTTAAAAAAATATCGAGTTCCAACTATAATTAAAAAACGACGAATTTCTTGTTGGAATAATATAATAAGTGCTAATACTCCAACTCCAACAAATTGCCCCAAAATAGTTGTAAGCAATTCCATTTGAGTGCTTTTAACAACTAACCAAATACCGTATAATGCTACAATTCCGGCAAAAATACTCATTCCTACCGTACCTCGAATTAGCTTATATAACTGATACATTAGTAAGGCAACCAAGAAAATATCTACAAAATCAAGAAATCGAAATGTAATAAACTGAAGTATCATATAAATAATTTACTTTTCAAAAATACAAAAATGTTTGGGAGCTTGGTTTGTTTTTGTATTTTTTTAATACCCTCCATAAAATTTTCGGAGAAACCATTCCGTAGAAATCAATGCTAATAAGCACATAAGTATCCATACGCTATCTAACAATAATGTGCGATGTGTAGATGTATACGAAATGGGCGTAACACTGCTATTGCGTGAAATACTATCGTACAATTGTGCTATATGCTCTTTAGCTACCATGCTTCCACCCGACTGTTGCGACAATGCTTGCAGCAAAGCATGATTTGCACGCGTTTGAGTATATTCCATATGCAGAGGCATTACCATAAACGAACCTTTTTGTTCCAACTTTGTGTTATCAACAGTTACATATGCTTTGTATGTATACTTTCCAACAGGTAGTTTTCCTATTTGTAATGAATAATAATTCTGAGTAGCCGACATTACATACGGATATTCCTTACCTTGAGCGTCAAATATTTGCAATGCAATTTCTTTGTTTTCAATAGGTTCAAAACTTTTATTATATAATTCGGCTCTAAATACTACATCTTGGTTTTCTGTTATTATAGCCGCAGTTTGCACATGAAACAATTCTCGTTTTTGAGTTAATGCCAAATAATTTACACATTTGTTTATAAATACATCAAAGGGCGAAAATGAACCATATTTTTTAAATGCATGCATACGCCATCGCCACAAACCTTCTCCGGCAAAAAATGCAGTTTTACAGCCATCTTTTTCGAAAAAAACTAAAAGTGGACGCGATAATTGTACTTGTTGCATTTGTTGCCACAACATGACATTCGATTGTGCTCCGAGAGAATACTCGCCATAAGCTGCAAATACAGGTGGAGCAGTTTCTATACATTCAATGATTTCGGGTTCTATTTCAAACAATGTATGCGAAGGTTCGTACCGAGCTTGCACTTCATCGGAAGTACCCGAATGTTTTTGAATACCAACCCCCACATTGAGTATTTCGAGTAGAGAGGTATTCATGGTGCTATTATATATATACATCGAAGGAATTGCATATTTTTTAGCTGCAAGAGTAAGTTCTTTTGATACTCCAAATGACTGAGGTAATCCATGAAAAATCAAACAGTTATAATCGCGAACGTCGCCTTTAAATTCCTTACTGGAATATACAGAAACAGAAAAATTTTTATTACTCTCAATAGCTCGTCGTATAGCTCCCACATCAGGATGCACGGCATCGTAAATTAAGAGTATGTTTTGTCGGCTTTCTAACACATCTACAGTAAACAAAAATGTGTTATTTTTAAAGGTAATTTCATCATGTTGTTCTTCAATAGTTACCGTATACAATACTTGTCCCAACGACGTTGTAGATAATTTACAATCAATACTTGTATACAAATTATCCGTTTTTGGTAAAATTCGTGTTTCGTACACTTGTTTTTTTCCTTCGTATACCCTAACAATCGATTGTTTTCCTTGTAAATTATGAGATTCTATGAATATTCTAATTCCAAATGGATTTTGTTTAAAGACTATGGCATTATGTTGCACATCTCGAACTACGTTATCGCGAACTTGATTTGAATTTCCTAATGCAATAGTATATATAGGAACCGTTGTTTGTGCCGCTTGCGAATAAAGAGGATTGTCGCCGGTATTGTACAAACCGTCTGACGCCAAAATTATTGCCCCCAAATTGGTAGTATAATATCGAGCATGTATTTGCTGCAAAGCATCACTTATATTAGTTCGAGTGTCGGTATACTGTATTGAGTCGGTTTGTGAAATTCGTTCTCCAAAAGTAAATAGTTCTGTGGTATATGCATCTGAGAGCGAATTGCGTAATTCATATAAATTTGTTAGATATTCGCCGGTGTAATACAACGAATCTTTGTGCATTTTTATAGATTTTGAATTATCTTGTACTATTACAACTACCGGTTTTATTACATCGCGTTTGGTACGTTGTATATAAGGGGCAAGCAACAAAAAAAGCAACACAGAAACAAATATTGTACGAAGTACAAAGGCAATGCGAATAATATGTGTAGGATATATAGACGATTGAGAATTGCGATAATATAATACAGAAGCAATCCCTAATCCAATAATAATGCACAACGGCACAAACCATAAAGAATATTCGGTAAATATACTCATCGGTAAAAAGTTTTTCAAAAATAATACAATTGAATGAGAAAGTTTCGTGTTTGCAGATTTTTATAAGAAATTCCATAATAGAAAATGCAAAAATTTACAAATTAAGAATTAAAAAAATATTACTTTTGTTGCAAATACGAATAAGGACTTATGGGTACATTGTTACAAAAAGAAATAGCATCGTTTTTCAACTCATTTACAGGTTATTTGGTAATTGCTGTTTTTCTACTTATTACCGGATTATTTTTATTTGTTTTTGAAGGCGAGATGAACATTATAACATCGGGCTATGCGAGTGTAGATGGATTATTTATTCTTGCTCCTTGGATATTTTTATTTCTTATACCTGCCATAAGCATGCGTTTTTTTGCCGACGAAAAAAAATCGGGTACGTTAGAATTACTGCTTACATTACCCATTTCAGATATTTCAATAGTAAGTGCCAAATTTTTGGCAGGAATAGTACTTCTTGCAATTGCCCTTACACCTACGTTGCTCTATGTTTTTACAATATACGCATTGGGCAGCCCTCCGGGAAATATTGACAGTGGTGCTACAATAGGTGCATATATTGGTCTGTTTTGCATAGGTGGGGTTTATATGGCTATAGGAACATGGATTTCGTCGTTTACCGACAATCAAATAATTTCGTTCATAGTTTCGGCTGTTGTTTGTTTTGTATTTTTTATGGGATTCGACTCATTGGCAACAGTTATTCCTCAAAGTTTCAAAGGCATAGTATCGCAATTGGGTATACAAGAACACTACAATTCTATTAGCCGAGGAGTAATTGACACACGCGATATTATTTACTTTCTATCGTGTATAGTTTTTTTCTTATATCTTACAACCTTAAACATTCGAAAAACAAGAAAATAATCCATGGCTCTATTCAAACGCACTCAACATATTATAATTGCAATTGCTATAGTATTTGCAATTAATTGGATTGCTTCTATACAATATGGCAGATTAGACCTAACCGAAGATAATCGATATACGTTGCATGCTTCAACGGTTGATTTTTTAGAAAATTTACAAGACACCATTCGATTTTCTGTATATCTGCATGGCGATTTACCTCTGTCGTTCAACAAAATGAAACGCGAAGTAAACGATATGCTTAATGAATATAAACGTATAGGTGGAGCTCATGTTCAAATTCTTTTTATTGACCCTGCGAGTTTAGCAATAGGTAAAAATTCTATTCAAAACACTTACAAACGATTGATGCAATATGGCTTAAAACCATATACTATACAAGAAGAAGACGAACAAGGAAAATTAGTTCAACGCTATATAATTCCCGGTATTATTGTATCTACTTCCGAAAAATATGTACCTCTTAATCTCCTTGCTAATGCTTTAGGAAATTCTTCGGAAGAACAAATATACAATTCACTCCAACAATTGGAATATCTCTGTATTAAAAGCATGAAACAGTTGACAGTTAAAAAACGCAAAAATATTGCATTTTTAACAGATCATAAAGAATTAGACTTTCAGCAAGTATTTGATGCTACTATGTTGCTTATGGAACAATATAATGTAGACCGCATTACAACACAACAATTGTTTGATTCTATCACAAAATACGATGTAGCTATACTTGCAAAACCTCTTACGGCTTTTAGCGAAGCTCATAAATATATTATCGACCAATTTGTAATGCACGGTGGAAATTTGATAATAGCTGCCGATAATATAGGCGTGAATGTAGATTCTCTGCAAAGAGTTTCGCATACAACAGCCTACCCCCTACAACTCAATTGCTCTGATTTGTTTTTTAATTTTGGAATACGAATTCACAATACTATTTTACTTGACAATCAGTGTGCTTCAATACCATTTAATGTTAGCCCTCTAGGTTCTGCTCCTCGTTTTGAACCCGCTCCATGGTATTATTATCCGTTACTTAAACCATTAAAACAACAACCTCATGCTATTACTCACAATATAGACGTGGTAAAGGCTGAATTTGCTTCTACACTCGATACGCTCGAAGGAAACGGCACTATTACCAAACAGGTATTATTGGCATCGTCGGCGTATAGTCGCACCATTGGGGTTCCTAATCCCGTTGGATTCAGTATATTGGACAATATTCCCGATAAAAACTTTTTTAATGCCTACTATCTTCCCGTTGTTGTTTTACTCGAGGGCTCATATAATTCATTATACAAAAACCGCCCTGCTCCTATTGAGCAAAATAGTATACCACCAACATTTACCCCAAAATTCTCTTCGGATAGCACAAAAATTATTGTAATTTCCGACGGTGATATATTTAAAAATGAAATAGAAGTACGCGGAAATGATACTGTACCAAAACCTATGCATTATTATAAATATTTTGCCGTTGACCGACGTGTATATACAGGCAATAAAGACTTTTTTCTGAATTCTGTTAATTATGTATGTGGTGACGAAGAATTACTTACAGTACGTTCTCGCGAGATGAAAATTCGATTACTCAACAAAACACGAGTAGTTCAAGAACGTAAGTATTGGCAAATAGTAAATATTGGTGCTCCTCTTATATTACTTATTTTGAGTGCAGGAATTATGATGTGGATACGTAAACGAAAATTCGGTAAAACATATGTTGGCTAAACGAATCATACCATGTTTGGATATTAAAGACGGCAGAACCGTAAAAGGAGTGAATTTTTTGGAATTACGCGATGCCGGCGACCCTGTTGAATTAGGTGCAATGTATGCAGAACAAGGTGCCGACGAATTAACTTTTTTAGACATCACAGCTACATTAGAACGGAGAGATACATTAGTATCGTTAGTAAAAAAGATAGCATTACATCTTAATATACCTTTTACCGTAGGTGGTGGCATTAAATCTATTGCCGATGTTGATGCTTTACTTGCTGCAGGAGCCGACAAAATTACTATAAATTCCGCAGCTGTTTATACCCCTCAATTAGTTACTGATTTAGCAAAACAATTTGGCTCGCAATGCATAGTTGTGGCTATAGATACTAAATTATATAACGACACGTGGATGGTTCATACGCATGGAGGCAAAAAACCAACCGATATTACTACTCTATCATGGGTTCGCGAAATATACAATCGTGGTGCCGGTGAAATATTGCTCACATCTATGAACCACGATGGCACCAAAAACGGATTTGCCAACGAAATAACTCGAACTGTTTCTCAAATGGTAGACATACCTGTAATAGCTTCGGGTGGTGCAGGAACAATGGAACATTTTAAAGAT
>MWCJ01000015.1 GCA_002069975.1 Bacteroidetes bacterium ADurb.Bin217
TTAAAAAATGAAAATTTATAAATAATTAAATTACAGATAAATAATGAATCAAAAATTTGGATTACAACATAGAAGCGGGTGGAAGAATATATGGTTTGTTCCGTACCTAACGGCACGGATTTAATCCGTATTGTTCTGTTTCTACCGAGCTTATGCACCTATCGGCACATAGGAGGCTGATTCGGTATTGTTTGTTTTTATCATTCAATTATATTAAATAACGTAAATTGTTTTTCATTTTTCGTCATTTACCATACATCGGGACAATATTTTAATCCATAATCTTCAATTATATACGATTTACCCCGTTAGGGGTATCATATCGGTAGAAAACCCAAATCCCCACAGAATCCCCACCCCGTAGCGGGTGGAAGAATATATGGTTTGTTCCGTACCTTACGGCACAGATTTAATCCGTATTGTTCTGTTTCTAACGAGCTTATGCACCTATCGGCACATTGTTTTACTATATTTTATGGAATAACTCTATACCTTTTGGGACTTTTTGACATTCAGACATTCAGACCCTCCGACATTTTTTAAATTTGAATTTTCTATAAATTATCCCTACTTTTGAAATTCTTAATTTTTATAAAAATACTAAATTCTATGCCTCGATTTATTGCCGATTTTCATATTCACTCCAAATATTCAATGGCTACCAGCAAGCAGCTTACGCCAAAATGGCTCGACTACTGGGCTCGTATTAAGGGGATTTCGGTGGTGGGTACCGGCGATTTTACTCATCAAAAGTGGACTGCCGAGTTGTACGAACAATTACAAGCTGCCGAACAAGGGTTGTTTATGCTCAAGCCCGATTTTGTTGAGCATTCGCAAGCGATACCACAAGCTCTGGTGCGTTTTATGCTTACTGCCGAAATTAGTTCTATTTACAAAAAAAATGGAAAAACCCGTAAAGTACACACTATTTTGTGGGCTCCCGATTTTGTTACTGTAACCAAAGTGCAACACGCATTTATGCAACGCAATTTGAACATTGCTTCAGATGGTCGCCCTATTATTGGTATGGATGCACGTGATTTGGCGGCACTATGCAAAGATATTTCTCCCGATATTCACATAGTTCCTGCGCATATTTGGACACCGTGGTTTTCTGCCCTTGGTGCCAAATCGGGCTTCGATTCTATTGCCGAATGTTATGGCGATATGGAACCACATATCTTTGCAGTAGAAACAGGTTTATCGTCTGATGCTCCTATGAATTGGATGTGCAGCTTTCTCGATCGCTATGCCTTACTTTCAAATTCCGATGCGCATTCTCCCGAAAAATTGGGACGCAATGCCAATGTGTTTGAATGTGATATCTCCTACAATTCCATTGTATCTGCATTGCAGGACAAACAAGGGGCGTCGTTCGTAGGCACTATCGACACGTACCCTCAAGCCGGCAAATATCATTTTTCCGGACATCGCAAATGTGGTGTATGTGCTACTCCGGTTGAGGTGCTGCAACATGCATTTGTGTGTAAAACATGCAAAAAACCCTATACATTCGGGGTTATGGATCGTGTAATGCAACTGGCTGACCGTCGGGATATTAGTGCATGTTACAATTGGCAATCCATAGAATATATCATTTCGTTACCCGAACTATTGGCACAAGCATATAATGTGAGCGAAAATTCAAAAAAAGTGAAAACACAGTATATGCAGATGATTCAAAATGTGGGGGCAGAATTTGATATCCTTACTCGCTGCGAAATTTCTGATATTGCACATCATACCAATTCGTTTATAGCTGAGGGAATTCGTCGTATGCGCGCCGGTGAGATATACGTAACCGAAGGCTACGATGGTGAATACGGTGATATCCGCGTATTTACTGCCGATGAGGTGAGTGAGTTTATAAAAAATGTTGATTACACGCCTACGAATAAAGCACACAAACCCTTGCAACGATTCTATTTTGACTTGCATGCCTACGATAGCGAAGCTAAAAAAACCGACTTTTCGCTTTTGCATGGAAAGAAACCCGACGGACAATTGCAATTATTTTTGTAAAAATGTCTATGTTTGTTAAAAAAATTGAAACATGTTGAAACGAGGATTGTTGCTTTTGTGTATTGGATTATTGTCTGTGCTTTCAGGCTATGCACAATTCAATTTTTTTACCAATCAAGATGACGATTCTCTATCAACTGATTTTTATACTCGTTCGCTCAACTATACTGCTTTAGCTATAGGTAATATTAAAACCCACGATGTTGGTTTTTCATTGTTTATTCATAATCCAACCGATAGAATTTCGTGGTATTTCGATTGCAAAACCAATACAAGCAGTCGGTATGTTATTACCGGAGCCGAAATAGAAGGCAGCGGAATTTCACAAAAAAAAGTTCCGTATCGTTCCCTTACCTGTAATATTGGTATAGCACGAGCTGTTACTCGCAATTGGTTTGTATATGCCGCTCCCGGTTTTGTGGCACAACGATCATATTTTACAAATACTGTGGGTAAAGCCTATTCATATTCAATTTCTAAACATGGCATGTGGTTTAACATTGCATGCGGCGGTATGTATGTCTTCGACAATAAACTTTCGGCTCAAATTGGTATGGATTTGTTTTACAAAAATGTACAAATTGGTTTAGGATATTCATTGTAATAATAGGAGTATGAAGATTATAAATTATATATCCATATGTGCGGCACTGTTGATTTCAACATCATCGTGCATATCGCGTAAGCAAGCTCAAGACCAAAAGCAAGCAGATGTGTCATATCCTAAATTTACCCGAAAAGATAGTTTGCAAGGGGCATTGAATCAGTTTCGTACCTGTTACGATGTGCAGCAGTATACCCTTACTATTGATGTAAATCCCGAGAAAAAACATTTGCAAGGGTTTGTTGATATTCAATTTAAAGTAGTGCAACAAACACAAAAAATTCAAGTGGATTTGTTCAAAAACATGCGAATGGATAGTATTGTGTTTCAGGGAAAACGAATGAAATTTACCCGAGAACATAATGCTGTTTTTATAACTGTTCCGTTGCTTACTGCAGGGACTACACAAACTATTCGCTGTTATTATCAAGGCAAACCTATCGAAGCTCCACGTCCTCCATGGGAAGGCGGATTTGTGTGGAAAAAAGACGAGCAAAAAAATCCTTGGATTGGTGTAGCTTGCGAGTTGATAGGTTCTAGTTTGTGGTGGCCGTGTAAGGATCATTTATCTGATGAACCCGATAATGGAGTAATTATGAATGTTACTGTTCCTCAAGGATTGAAAGTAGTAGCAAATGGTAAGCTTATCGAACAAAAGTCATTAAACCAAAAAGATACGTATACATGGCAAACAAAATATGCTATAAATAATTATAATGTTACCTTATATATTGGCAAATTTGAACATTTTTCTGAAACATATAGAGGTATAGATACTACATTTACTCTCGACTATTATGTGTTACCAGAACATTTGGAAAAAACAAAATTGATATTTCAGCAAACTCCCAATATTCTTAAATATTTTGAATCAATATATGGTCCTTATCCATGGGCACGCGAAGGATTTAAGCTCGTGGGGAGTCCCTACGAAGGAATGGAACATCAAACCGCTATAGCATATGGAACAGGATTTAAAACCCATCATTTAGGCTTTGATTATATTATTTTACATGAATCCGTTCACGAATGGTGGGGTAATTCGATTTCGGTCGATGACTTTTCCGATATTTTTATGCACGAAGGATTTGCTACCTATTCGGAAGCATTGTTTGTAGAACATACTTACGGTGTAAAAGAGGCTGAACGATACATGCTCAAATATGCAGGGTATATCAAAAATAAAAATCCATTGGTTGGTCCACGCAATGTGAACTTTTGGGATTATAAAGATACCGACCCTTATATGAAAGGAGCATGGACATTACACGGATTGCGTTTTGTAATTAATAATGATAGTTTATTTTTCGATATACTTAAAACATATTATAATACTCGCGCATATTCTATAGTAACGGTAAAAGATTTTACCGAATATACAAAACAAAAAACAGGAATGAACCTCGATTGGTATTTTGCACAATATTTATACAAACGCCATATTCCTACTTTAGAATACAAAGCTTCACAACACGAAAATATTGTAAGCATAGAAATGCGTTGGACCAATGTAGGCGATGATTTTAAATTGCCTATACAAATAGATTTGAATGGAGAACCTATTCGTATAGTACCAACAACAACAATACAACGATTTGTTTTTCATAATGTTACCGAAATTCAAATAAATCCGTATAAAGTATATTTTGCAGCAAAAAAAGTTGAATCATTTAAATAATTGTACCCGGTGAATATTCCTATTTCAACACAGATAATTGATAGTGCCCTTACCAGAAATGGTATTAGCGACATAAGCAAAGCGTCGATTCGTCAGATTGCCAAACTCGTTCATGAACTTGAAACCGAAACCGGAGTAGAGTTTGTGAAAATGGAAATGGGTGTTCCTGGTTTAGCACCTGCATCTATTGGAGTAGAAGCGGAAATTGCCGCCTTGCGAAGCGGTGTAGCGTCTATATATCCCAACATTGAAGGTATTCCTGAACTTAAAACAGAGATGGCTCGCTTTGTTAAATCGTTTTTGAATGTTACCGTATCACCACAGTCTTGCGTTCCTACCGTTGGCTCTATGCAAGGTGCATTTGCATGTTTTTTAACGGCATGCAGAAGCAATGCTTCCAAAACGAAATTACTTTGTATAGACCCGGGATTTCCAGTACAAAAACAACAATTACAAATTTTAGGATTAGAGTTTCTATCGTTTGATGTATATAAGTATCGTGGAGCTGCATTACGACAAAAATTAGAAGAATATTGCAGTACAGGTACAATTTCTACCATATTGTATTCATCGCCCAACAATCCATCGTGGATATGTTTTACCAACGAAGAATTACAAATTATTGCAGATATTGCAAATAAATATGACATAATTGTAATTGAAGATTTAGCATATTTTGGTATGGATTTTAGAGCAGATTACGGTATTCCCGGACAAGCACCATATCAACCCACTGTAGCACACTATACCAATAATTACATATTACTTATTTCTGCATCAAAAGCATTTAGTTATGCAGGGCAACGAATAGCAGCATTGGTAGTATCTGATGCTCTAGTACAACGAACATACCCTGATTTGTTGCGATATTTTTCGTCGGCAGAATTTGGCAAGGCGCTGATATTTGGTGCGTTGTACGGATTGTCATCGGGAACAGCACATTCGGTACAGTATGCGTTTGCAGCATTATTACGCGAGGCTAACAATGGAACCTACAATTTTGTAAAGGACGTGCAAGAATACGGCAGAAGAGCAAAAGCAATGAAAGAATTGTTTACCAAACATGGCTTTTCGATAGTATATGACACCGATATAGATAAACCTATAGCCGATGGATTTTATTTTACTATTTCGTATAAAGGATTGAAAGGTAGTGAATTATTATATAAACTTTTACACTTTGGAATTAGTGCAATTACATTAGACATTACCGGAAGCGAACGTATCGAAGGATTACGAGCGTGTACTTCGCAAATTGGCGAAAAACAATTGTTGTATTTACAACAACGATTACCTATTTTTAATACAAATTATTAATTTTTAGCATATTATGGCAAACAAACGTACATTTAAAAAAGAAGTAACATTATTACTTGAATTATTATTCGAAGAGTGTTTATTTACCCGTGAATTTAATCCCTCAAAATCAAAAGAAATTGATGAATTGCTCGATCAAGCAGTAAATTTATATACGCTTACCATGTCGGCTCGCAAAACAGAAGCTAAGCTTTCGTATAAAGAATTTTATACATCGTTGCAAGAAGTGTATTATACAAAAATTCTTGATATACTCAATTCATTAGAAGGATTGCGTAAATAAGAGTAGCTGTATGCTTTCCCAATTCCACCCACAGAGAGTTTGTAAGTATTGTCCTCGATGTGGAAGTGCACAATATAATCCACATTCGTCCAAATCACAAAAATGCGACGAATGCGGATTTGTATTTTATACCAATGCAGCTGGTGCTGTTGCTGCTATTATTACCAACACCAAAGGTGAAATATTACTAACTACTCGTGCTTTTGAGCCGGGTAAAGGCTTATTGGATTTGCCAGGTGGCTTTATTGACCCGGGTGAGTCAGTTGAACAAGCATTACATCGCGAAATTAGCGAAGAACTTAATATTCAAATTGTTTCTGCACAGTATTTTGGTTCGTTTCCAAACGAGTATGTGTATGGCGGAATTTTGTATTATACCATAGATCTTGTATATGAATGTACAATTGCCGATATGTCTACCATACAAGCAGCCGACGATGTATCGGGCTTTGGGTTTTATAAACCTTCGGTAGAAATTATTGAGCAAATTGGATTACATTCAATCAAAAAAATAATTGCGGCGTATTGCGAAAAATATAACCAGTTGTAATTTAAGATATTACGTAACGCAAAAATTGTGTTGTAAGCTCGTAAAAGAAAACATGCGTTCACACACAAAAAATACTGATACATTTTATTAAAAAAATATAGAATCAGCTTTCAAATGATTTTGTAAATTATAATTTTTACATAAATTTGTACCCACTAAAAAATATTGTTTAATTAATTATTTTATAAATATTACTATTATGGCTATTAAAATTGGTATTAACGGATTTGGACGTATTGGACGTTTTGTTTTCCGTCAAGCTATTGCAAAAGGAACTGTTGAAGTTGTAGCAATTAACGACCTTATTGATGTTGATTACATGGCATACATGTTAAAATACGATTCAACTCATGGTCAATTCAAAGGAACTGTTGAAGTAAAAGACGGTAAATTAATCGTAAACGGTAAAACTATCCGTGTAACTGCCGAAAGAAATCCAGCTGATATTAACTGGGGTGCTGTAGGTGCTGACTATGTTGTAGAATCTACCGGATTATTCTTAGAAAAAGCAAAAGCTCAAGGTCATATCGATGGTGGTGCGAAAAAAGTAATTTTATCAGCTCCGTCTAAAGATGATACTCCAATGTTTGTAATGGGTGTAAACCACAAAACATATACAAAAGACATGAACTTTGTATCTAATGCATCATGTACTACAAACTGTTTAGCTCCTATTGCAAAAGTTCTTAACGATAATTGGGGAATTGTAGAAGGTCTTATGACTACAGTACATGCTACTACTGCAACTCAAAAAACTGTTGACGGTCCATCTGCAAAAGATTGGAGAGGCGGTCGCGGTGCAGGACAAAATATTATTCCTTCATCTACTGGAGCTGCAAAAGCTGTAGGTGTTGTAATTCCTGAACTTAAAGGTAAATTAACTGGTATGGCATTCCGTGTTCCAACTCCAGACGTTTCTGTAGTTGACTTAACTTGTCGTTTGGCAAAACCTGCTAAATATGCTGAAATTTGTGCTGCTATGAAAGCTGCATCTGAAGGCGAATTAAAAGGAATTCTTGGATATACAGAAGATGAAGTTGTTTCTAACGACTTTATTGGTGATACTCGCACTTCTATTTTCGATGCAAAAGCAGGTATTCAATTATCAGATACTTTCGTGAAAGTTGTATCTTGGTATGATAACGAAATGGGTTACTCTGCAAAAGTATGTGAATTGATAGAATATATGGATTCTGTAAAATAAGCATTTGATTTTTTATACATATAATAAAAAGGCTATTCGATTATCGAGTAGCCTTTTTTTTAGATACACTTTCCGAAATTTAAAATGCTCATCAGTTTGTCCCGATGTATAGGGAGGGTAACCCCAAATAATTCATACTGGTGTCGATGTAATCGGTAAAATTTTGTGCCAATGCACCTCCTAATGATTAATTTGGGATAAAAAAATGAAATTTATATCGAACAACAATGAATATAATTATATTTTTGCATCTGATTATATTAAAACATAAAATATATGGATTTTAAAATTGCAAATATTCAATTAGCTGAGTGGGGACGCAAAGAGCTTGATTTGGCTGAAATTGAAATGCCGGGATTAATGGCATTACGTGAAGAGTATAAAGGAAAAAAACCTTTGGCAGGCGCCAAAATTATGGGTTCGTTACATATGACTGTTCAAACAGCTATTCTTATTGAAACATTGGTAGAATTAGGAGCTGATGTTCGATGGGTTTCTTGTAATATATTTTCGACACAAGACCATGCTGCGGCTGCTGTAGTTGTGGGTAAACAAGGTACTATTGATAATCCTAAAGGAACACCGGTGTTTGCATGGAAAGGCGAAACGTTAGAAGAATATTGGTGGTGTACCGAACAAGCTCTTAATTGGCCTGATGGAAGCGGTCCTACTTTAATACTTGATGATGGGGGAGATGCTACTATGCTCGTAGTTAAAGGTGCTCAATTCGAAGCAGCCGGTAAAGTTCCTGAATTTAACTCTACAGTAGATTCTGAAGAATGGGGTGTTTTTCTTGCATTGTGCAACAAGGTTATGAAACAAGATCCAAAACATTGGAGCAAAAAATTACAACATATTCGTGGAGTATCGGAAGAAACTACTACCGGAGTCCACCGATTATATCAAATGGCAGAGCAAGGTCTATTACCATTTCCTGCAATAAATGTTAACGATTCTGTTACCAAATCAAAATTCGATAATTTATATGGCTGTCGCCACTCCTTAACCGACGGAATTATGCGTGCATCTGATGTGATGCTTGCAGGTAAAGTTGCTGTAGTATGTGGGTATGGTGATGTAGGTAAAGGTTGTGCTCAATCGCTCAAAGGACAGGGTGCTCGTGTAATTATTACCGAAATAGATCCTATTTGTGCATTACAAGCTGCAATGGAGGGATATCAAGTATTAACAATAGAAGATACGCTTGAATATGCCGATATATTTGTAACAACTACAGGGAATAAAGATATTATTACTGCAGAACATATGAAACGTATGAAAAATATGGCTATAGTTGGTAATATTGGTCATTTCGATAATGAAATACAAATGGCAGAATTGGCAAAAGTGCCGGGTATTGTAAAAACAAATATAAAACCGCAATACGATAAATGGACTTTTTCTGATGGTCATAGTGTTCTAATACTTGCAGAAGGTCGTTTATTGAATTTAGGTTGTGCTACGGGGCATCCAAGTTTTGTAATGTCTGCTTCGTTTACTAATCAAGTATTGGCACAAATAGAATTGCATACACACCAAGGTAAATA
Source organism: Bacteroidetes bacterium ADurb.Bin217 (assembly GCA_002069975.1). Classification (GTDB taxonomy): domain Bacteria; phylum Bacteroidota; class Bacteroidia; order Bacteroidales; family UBA1715; genus MWCJ01. The sequence continues at coordinate 9,206 of MWCJ01000015.1, forward strand.
TGCAAATCAAGTATACACCTTGCCTAAATTCCTTGATGAAAAAGTAGCTCGTTTACATCTCGATAAATTAGGTGTTAAACTTACTAAATTATCGCAACAACAAGCCGATTATTTAGGTGTTCCTATTGATGGGCCGTATAAAGCTGATCATTATCGTTATTAATTGATAATACATAACGAAGAGTTGGCGTTAAATATAAAAAAAGGCTGTTGATTTTCTTCAACAGCCTTTTTTATTTAAAAAAATTTTAAATTATCCTTTTAATGCATTAGCACCACTTACAATTTCGAGAATTTCATTGGTAATCGATGCTTGCCGTGCTTTGTTATAATCAATACGAAGTGATTTAAGCATTTCCCCGGCATTGTCAGTTGCTTTGTGCATAGCAGTCATTCGAGCACCATGTTCCGAAGCGAATGAATCGAGCAATGCACTAAAAAATTGAATTTTCAACGAACGTGGAATTAATTCACTGATAATGTATTCTTTGTCTGGTTCGAAAATATAATCGTAATTGAATTTTTTTACGCCTTGTAACGTATCTTGTTCCGGAGCTACTAGGGGTAAAAATTGCGTATTGGTAATTACTTGTGTTGCTGCATTTTTAAAGCTATTATACAATAAAATTACTCTATCGTAAGTACCATTGGCAAATTCACTCATTATGGTTGTAGACAGTTTTGATACAGTGTCATACGATAAATCATCGTAAATATCTACAAATGATTTGGTTGGTTCGTAGCCTTTGGATTTTAACATATCACGAACTTTTTTCCCAACAGTATAAATATGAACTTGATTTTTTGCAAATTGTGTAGCATATTCTTGTTGAATAAGTGCAATAGTTGCTTTACCAATATTAGAGTTGAAACCGCCACACAAACCGCCATTCGATGCTATAGCTACTATCAATATTCGTTGTGCAGGACGCACTTTTGCATACACATTGTCTTGATTTGCATCGGAGTCGGCACTCACATTTACCAGAATTTCCTGCAATTTTTCGGAATACGGACGCATTTGTTGCACCGCTTGTTGAGCTTTACGCAACTTAGCAGCCGATACCATTTTCATGGCACTAGTAATTTTCTGAGTATTATTTACCGATGCTATTCGTGTACGTATTTCTTTTATACCTGCCATACAATGTTACTATTAATGTATTTATTATCTGTATTTTGCTGAAATTTCTTTTGTAGCAGCATCAAGAACTTGCGTTACTTCATCGGTGAAAACACCTTCGGCAATTTTTGTAAGTACATCTTTATGTTTCAATTCCAAATATTCAATATAATCTTTTTCGAATTCGCGAACTTTTTGAATAGGAACTTGTTGTAATGCACCTTTGGTTCCACAATAAATTATTGCCACCTGATGTTGCACAGGTACCGGAGAATATTGTCCTTGTTTAAGAATTTCAACATTTCGTCGTCCTTTGTCGAGAACCGCCATTGTAGCAGCATCTAAGTCGGAACCAAATTTTGAGAACGCTTCGAGTTCGCGGAATTGAGCCTGGTCTACACGAAGAGTTCCTGCAACGCGTTTCATAGATTTAATTTGAGCACTTCCTCCCACACGCGATACCGAAATACCTACGTTAATTGCAGGACGAATACCTGAATTGAAAAGACTTGATTCCAAGAAGATTTGTCCGTCGGTAATAGATATTACGTTAGTTGGAATATATGCCGATACGTCACCTTCTTGTGTTTCGATGATAGGAAGTGCAGTTAACGATCCTCCACCTTTAATTTTACCTTTCAGTGACGGTGGTACATCATTCATTTGTTGAGCAACCTCATCAGACGCAATAATTTTCGCAGCACGTTCCAATAAGCGTGAGTGAAGATAAAATACATCACCCGGATATGCTTCACGTCCAGGTGGACGACGAAGCAAAAGTGACACTTCACGATACGAAACTGCTTGTTTCGATAAATCATCATATACTATAAGAGCCGCACGTCCTGTATCGCGGAAATATTCACCAATAGCACAACCGGCAAATGGTGCATAAAATTGCAAAGCTGCAGGATCAGATGCGGTGGAAGATACAATAACAGTATATGCCAAAGCACCATATTTTTCTAAAGTTTTTGCAATATTTGCTACGGTAGAACCTTTTTGTCCAATTGCAACATATATACAATATACAGGCTTTCCTTTATCGTAAAATTCTTTTTGGTTTATTATGGTATCTATTGCAATTGCTGTTTTTCCTGTTTGACGGTCGCCAATAATTAATTCTCGTTGACCGCGTCCAATAGGTATCATAGCATCTATTGATTTTATTCCTGTTTGTAATGGCTCATTTACAGGTTGACGAAACAATACACCCGGAGCTTTTCGTTCGAGCGGCATTTCGAGCAATTCACCCGTAAGAGGACCTTTACCGTCAATAGCCTCGCCAATAGTATTAATTACCCTACCTAGTAATCCTTCGCCTACTTTGATAGATGCAATTTGTTTGGTACGTTTTACAACATCACCTTCTTTAATTCCTTCGGTTTGACCTAAAAGTACAGCCCCTACATTATCTTCTTCGAGATTAAGTACTATACCTTTAGTGCCGTTAGAAAATTCTATCATTTCATTTGCTTGCACATTGGTTAAACCATGAATACGAGCAATGCTGTCACCTACTTGTAGTACGGTACCTACTTCTTCCAACTCGGCTTCAGATTTATAGCCTTGGAGTTGTTTTTTCAAAATTTCCGAAACTTCTGCCGGTTTAATGTCTGCCATATATTGTATGTTTTATTTTGTAATAATTCTTTTTTTAGTTTGATTGTAACAGTTCTTTTTTAAGTGCATGTATTTTAGTTTTTACACTTGCATCATATTGTAAATCATCGATTCTTAGTATAAATCCACCTAAAAGTGTAGTATCTGTTTTTTCAATAAGTTCTACATTTGTTTTGTATGTTTTTTCCACAAACGAAGTAATAGTTTTTTTCTGCGATGCAGAAAATGTTTGTGCTGTAGTAAGAGTTACCGAAGTAATACCGGAATTTCTTCGACACATATTCAAAAAATTCCGAAGCATATCTTCAATATACAACTCTCGTTTGTTTGTTATTATCATATTGAGAAACTGAATAGTATCTGCCGATACTTTTTTTGAAAGCAATGCGTGAATAAAGTTTTTTTTATCGCTTGGTTTTATAATAGGATTTAATACAAAATCACGTAATTCCTTAATTTCTGCAAATGATGATGCAAGCATTTTGACATCGTCTACCAAAGTAGCCAGCACCTTTTTTTCTTCACCAAATTCGTACAATGCTTTTGCGTAGCGTACAGATATTTTACTTTGATTCATACGGCAAATACGTTTTTCTTTTTTAATTTAAGGTAAGTCTGTCCAGAGAATTGGAAATAATATCCTCCGAAGCTTTCTTGTTTTCGAGTTCTTTGGCAAGAATTTTTTCTGCTATTTCTATCGAAATTTCAGCAACTTTGGTTTTAAGTTCCTGAATAGCATTCTTTTTCTCATTCTCTATGGCTTGTTTTGCAGCTTGAAGAATTTTTTGCGATTCGTCGCTTGCTTCTTTTTTTGCTTGTGTTATGAGCTGATCTTTCATTTCGCGTGCTTCTTTGAGTAAAGCATCGCGTTCGCGACGAGCTTCGGCAATGATTTTCTCATTATCAGCCTGCAATTGTTTCATTTCTTCTTTGGTTGTTTCTGCCAATTTAAGCGCATCTTCAATAGATTTGTTTCGTGCATTTACAGCACCTATTATAGGTTTCCATGCAAATTTTCCGAGCAAAAACATCAATAACACAAATGTTATTGTTGTCCAAAAAACTAATCCAAAACCGGGTGTAACTAAATCCATATGTATATTTTTTTAAAAAATAATAACCTTTAAAAAATGTTTGGTAGCACCAACCGTACTACCAAACAATATTAATTACTTGCTAATTAATGCTACCACAACGGCAAATAACGCAACCCCTTCAACAAGTGCAGCTGCAATAAGCATTGCAGTTTGAATTTTGTTGTACGCTTCGGGTTGACGAGCAATTGCTTCCATTGCAGAACCACCAATTTTACCAATACCAATACCGGCACCAATTACTGCTAATCCGGCACCAATTCCGGCTAGAGGTACTAATGAGATTGCTTCTTCCATGAGAATGAATATTTAAATATTAAACAATAATTACATTATTAATGATGATGTTCTTGCACTGCCAATCCAATAAACAATGCCGACAACATAGTAAATATATATGCTTGCAGAGCTGCTACAAACAACTCAAGTACATCCATAAACAACACAAATGCAACCGAAACAGGTGCAATTGCAAGTGTTTGAAATACAAAAATCAACGACACCAAACTCAACACTACGATGTGTCCCGCAGTAATATTTGCAAACAAACGTATCATCAACGCAAATGGTTTTGCTATTATTCCAATGAGTTCTACTACTATCATAATTGGCAATAACCATAGAGGCAATCCCGGCATTGCAAATATATGTTTCCAATAATCTTTGTTCCCACTTACATTTGTTATAATAAGAGTGAACAAAGCCAAGACAAACGTTACTGCAATATTACCGGTAACATTTGCACTTCCGGGAAAAAACGGAATTAATCCCATCATATTCAAAATCCAAATAAAGAAGAACACTGTAAGCAAATACGGTAAAAACCGCGCATGCTTTTTCTCGCCAATATTCGGAATTACAATATCATCTTTTACAAACAAAATAATTGGCTCCAAAAATCCTTGTAAGCCTTTTGGTGCCAAACCAGGACGACGTTTATACGCTTTGGCACACGACATAAATATCAAAATCATAAGTAATGCAGCCAAAAATAAGGTGCTTACATTTTTAGTAATAGACAAATCAAGAGGTGTGTTATTTATAATATTCCCTTTATCATCATAGGTAAGATTACCTTGCGCATCTGCATAATAAATTTTTTGCTCGTGCATTACATAGGTATATTTTCCTTTTGTTACTGGGCTATGTCCGTGATGAAATTCACTCGACATAAATGTAGTGATAGAAAATGGATTAGTATTAATAAGTATTATAGGTAACGGAAACGAAACTGCATGAACAGTTCCATCTGCATCTGTAACATCCCATAAATGCCAATCATGATTGTCACTAATATGATCAAATATAGCTTTGTTTACATCAACTTTTTCAGAGTTGGAATGATTTGCTTGTGCATTAACATGCTCCGAAGCAATTGAGAATAATGATAAAAGAAGTAAAACACTAACTGCAAAAAAACTCCTTTTAATCGTATTATATGCCATAATTCAAAAACTTTTGATTATATACTTCTTTACATCATACAAAATTAATTATTTTTTTGAGATACACTATTTTTTTTAATTTTTTTTCAAAAAAGAGTGTAAAATATATATGTGTATATAGCAAATAGTTCTAAACCAATCAAATGAAAATTCTCCGTGTGTGTTTAAGGCTTGCAATTATTGGAGTGTTTGGCAATAAACAGTAATTCAAATATTGTGTAAATTGAAAACAAAACAATAATTACAAGTGAAATTGCTCTTTGTTGTTCGGTATTATAAATTAAAAATATAAGTGAAATTATAAGATATAATAAAAACTTAGCAGTGCGAATTGCCATCATTTTAAATAATTTAGATTTTGAATCGCCAGTATGAAATCTATGCAATACAATTTCAAATAATCCTTGGATTATGGCAAAACAAATAATAAGAAATAATCCGTTTGATAGTCGTAATTCAAGCAATTTATATTGTATAAGTATGTGCATAGTAAGAATTAAACTAATACATAGAGTTCCATGAATTGCTATTCGTTGTATATAATGTGGCATATTTTTTTGTGCAAACATACAAAAAGTGTATGGCGCATTTGGTACATGTATGTTAATTTTCTATAATTTTTTACATATATTTAAACAGTTTCTTAGTATTTGGAATGCGTAATTGAATACTGCAAAGTAGATCCTTGAACATATAATTTTTTATAATTTGTTTTTTTTATCAAACAATACTCTCTATTTTTATACAAAATTTTATTTATGTTGATTTTTAATACAAATCAAAACAGTACTTCAAGTATTATACATAAACCTATTTTATGAGTTTTTATAATTTTTTCTATTATATAGGTCGATATTTTATACTTATGCGAAGGGTAGTATCAAAACCCGACGATTCAAAACAATTTTTTGCTAATGTTTCACGCGAAATAGTTGTTATTGGGTACAATTCTATTTCAATTGTAGCTATTATATCATTTTTTATGGGTGCTGTATTAACACTCCAAACAGCATATAATATGACCAACCCTTTATATCCTGATTATTTAATAGGTTTAGGAACTAGAGATAGTATTTTTTTGGAATTTTCTTCAACTATTGTAGGATTAATTCTGGCTGGAAAAGTAGGCTCTAATATAGCTTCGGAAATAGGTACCATGCGTGTAACTCAACAAATTGATGCTTTAGAAATTATGGGTGTAAATTCTGCAAATTTTCTTATTTTGCCAAAAGTTACTGCTGCTATTTGCACATTTCCTGTTCTTTGTATTGTTAGTATGATTGTAGGTATAAGTGGCGGTTGGGCTGCCGGCGAATTAAGTGGTGAAGTGCCTACAAGTCAGTTTGTATATGGTATTCAATATATGTTTATTCCTTATTATATATTGTATAGTTTAATTAAAATTACTGTTTTTGGTGTTATTATTACTTCTATATCTAGTTATTTTGGATATTTTACCGATGGAGGAGCTTTAGAAGTTGGCCGTTCGAGTACCAAAGCTGTTGTTAACAGTACACTGGTAATTTTAATTTTTAATTTAATTCTTACCTCAGTATTATTATAGTATGATAGAAGTACAGCACATATCAAAATCTTTTAAAGATGTAAAAGTTCTTGACGATATTTGTGCAATATTTCAAGAAGGAAAAGTAAATTTTACTATTGGTAAAAGTGGTTCGGGTAAAACAGTTCTCTTAAAATCAATTGTAGGATTACATGAAATTGACGAAGGAAAAATATTGTTCCATAATCGCGATTTTACGCATATGGATTTGAAACAGCGAAAAGAAATTCGTAAAGAAATAGGTATGGTATTTCAAGGTGGTGCATTATTCGACTCGGCTACATTAGAAGAGAATGTTATGTTTCCACTTAAAATGTTTTCGTCTATGACATACGACGAGTGTAGAGAACGTGCAAATTTTTGTTTACAACGTGTTCAGGTAATTAACAAGAATCATTTATATCCGGCTGAAATTAGTGGTGGTATGCAAAAACGAGTGGCAATAGCTCGAGCTATTGCTCTAAACCCCAAATATTTGTTTTGTGATGAGCCAAATTCAGGCCTAGATCCTATTACGTCTATAGTAATAGATAATTTAATTAAGGAAATTATTTTAGAATTCAATATTACTGCTGTAATTAATACACACGATATGAATTCGGTTATGGAAATTGCCGATAATATTATATTTATTAATCAAGGTAAAAAGTGGTGGCAAGGCAACAAAGAAGAGATTTGGCGAACTGATAATGCCGAATTAAATGATTTAATTTTTGCTTCGGAACTGACTAAAAAACTTAAAAAATTTTATATATAAGCCTATGAAAACGTTTTTAACCACACTGGTTGTAGTTTTTCTATTAGTTTTTACGGGGGTATCTCAAACTATTACTACATACAATGGCTTACCTGCCGAGGCGAAATATATAGTGTTTAAATATAAATCGCAATTAAAATCAATGCAGCCTGCTCAAGATATGCACATGCAGATGTTTCAAACTTTTTTGAATACTATAGGTGCCGGTGTTCCTCAACAAAAGTTTCCCAAGGCAATTATGCCCGAAAATTGCGAAAAATGTGTAGATATGACTCGTATTTATGATTTATATTATACAAAAGATGTTTCGTTAGAATATGTGATTTCATTTATGCGTTCTATGCCCTTTATAGAATATGCCGAACCTAATTATATTCACGAATTATTATATATTCCAAACGACCCCGAAGTACCTTCTATGTATCATCTTAATACTTGTTACATTTACGATGCATGGAGTATACATCAGGGTGACACAAATACTGTTGTTGCTGTGGTTGATGCCGGTATAGCTGTGGCTCATACCGATTTGGTTAATCAAATTAAGTATAATTACGGCGACCCTATTAATGGATATGATGATGATTTTGACGGATATCTTGATAATTTTCGAGGATGGGATTTTGCCGAAAAAGATAATAACCCCGATATCGGCGTATCTGACCATGGGACTTGGGTTGCCGGCATATCGAGCGCTGAGGTTAATAATGCATTTGCTACGGCCGGTGCAGGGTTTAAATGTAAATTTTTACCTGTTAAAGTGGCAACCGATGCCGGTATTATAGTTCGTGGATACGAAGGTATTGTATATGCAGCTATTCAAGGTGCACATATAATTAATTGTTCGTGGGGGAGTGCCGGTTCGTATACTAAGTACGGACAAGATGTTATAAATTTTGCTACATTCAACTGCAATGCTTTGGTTGTTGGTGCAGGAGGAAATAGTAATAATCAAGGGGTGTTTTATCCTGCTTCATACGAAAATGTACTGAGTGTGGGAGCAACTCAAGAAGGGAGCAAAAAGTGGTTGACTAGTGCTACAAAAGGTTCTAATTGGAATTATTATATTGATATATCGGCGCCATCGTTTGGATATAAAACTTTGGCTAAAAATAATGGAACTACACTTGTATATGGTGGAACTTCGTTTGCATCGCCTATAATTTCGGGTATAGCTGCTTTGGTTAAAAGTAAGTACCCAACCTATTCACCACTTGATATTACCGAAAAAATTCGTGCTACTGCTACCGATATTTATGGAATTACCGAAAATATTCCGTATGTAGATTTACTTGGAAGTGGAGAAGCTAATGCCTACGAAGCTCTTACAAATACAACAAAACCATCGGTACGAACACAGTCGGTTTCTGTAACTAACAGAAACGGACAATATATGTATTATGCCGGCGATACATTAGAACTACAATTATCGTTTAAAAATTATTTGGCTACTGCTTCCAATGTATATATTTCTGTGTCATGCGAAACTTCAATTATAGCTCCTTTGGAATCAAATATTTTAATTCCGGTGTTCGATAGTGGCGCCGTGTATACTCTTACGCAGCCTTTTATTTTTAAAATTGTTAGTACTTTGCCTGCTGATGTAAACACGCACTTTAAAGTTACTTATTCTGCTGCAGGATATTACGGGTACGAATATATTCCTGTTTCGTTCAATCCTTCGTATTACGATTTTGAAATTGGGAATTTTAAAGCTACTGCTACTGCTAATAGTACAATAGGGGTATTAACTCCTACAAATAAAAAAGAATATGGTATAGTGTATAAAAATTTCCCAAATATTTTATATCAAGGTGGGTTAATTTTGGCTCAAGCAGATACACTTATATCGGCTCAGTTTAGAACTCCTCGAAATTTTACAATTGTTCAATTCCCAAAAATTATACAAGCTGACAGTGTAGATTTACTTATTGAAAGTAAATATAGAAGTACAAATTTGAATTTAGATATTACACAATATATTTATGGATGGGACGATGTTGATGCTCTCATTCATGAATATAGAATTACTAATTCTACCGATTCTACTATTCATAATCTTAAAGCAGCCGCATATATCGATTGGCAAATAATAAGTCAATTTTACAATAAATTATCGTATATTGATAGTTTACATTTAGCTGAAGTGACTACAGTAGACCCACTTGGTTTTTATGGAGGTATCATGTCGTTGCACTACCATGCATCCAGTATTTATGCAATAGACGATGCACCGGGTTTAGATAGCGTTTTAGTGAGTGATGCATTTATTGACCCCGAAATTTGGTTTACTTTAAATAACGAGAAAAAACAAGCCGGATATTTAGTATATGAAGGAGCTCCAATTGCTTCGGTATCTCATTGTGTGGTTGGCGAAATTCCATCAAATTCTACAGAAAAAGTTCGGTTTGCTATTATTGCCGGTGAATCTAAAGAGGCTATTATAGCCACTGCTCGCGAACTCAAACAAATGTATGTAATAGATACAACTACGACTCCAATAATTTCTATAGGAACTATAGCTCCTCATATTTATCGTATTCACAGTAATAATAAGTCTTGTACCTTACAATATGAAATACTCAATACCGATATTACAATTGCTATGTACGATATGACAGGTAAATGTGTATTTAGGGATTTAGTAAGTTCATCGCAACAAACAGGTAGCCATACTTGTATGTTCCCGAATTTAACACAAGGTGTATATTCATTGCGAATTACACAAGGAAAAACAGCTGAAAGCTATAAAATAATAATAACACAGTAACGTTTGGAACAAAAAATTTATAAGAAACCCATTTGTATTGTTTTAAACGTAACAAGTAATAAAAATAAATATGTGTGGGGACAATCGAATCAAAGGAACAGACAATCTGCTTTTACAAATATAATGTTAAAATATTTTGTGCTTAGTTATATTATTTTTTTTGGTTTCTATTCGCAAAGTTTAGCCCAACCTTCGCAGCAATTAATTGATGCGGAAGGTGTATTGGTGCAGACATACAAAAAAATTTCGCGATTTGCATCTGATTCATCAAATAGTGCACATAATTCTCATTTTATAACTTTGCTCGATTCTGTATTGCAAATACCAGAGTCGTTTTTGTATCCATTTGCCGATTTACAATTAGGTAATGTGTATGCCCCCGATAAAACATTTCGAATACTTTCGTGGAATATGATATATTCAAATGGAACATACGAAAATTTTGGATTTCTTCAAACATATAATAAAACTACAAAAAAGGTAACAGTATATGCTCTTAAAGATAAATCTAAAACTATGAAAACCCCCATGTTGGCTGTTTGTAATCCGGATTTATGGTATGGAGCATCATATTATATGATTTGTCAGAAAAAGTATAAGGGACAAATATTATATACTCTCATAGGATGGAATCCTCATTCTACGTTTACACAAAAAAAGATTATAGAAACACTTAAATTCGATAAATCCGGAAAGCCTGTATTTGGATTTCCTACGATTGAACTCAAAGGTAAAGGATTTCAGCGTCGTATTATATTCGAGTATTCGTCAAAAAATACGATGATGCTGAGGTACGACGAGAAAAAAGACTTAATAGTTTTTGATCATTTAGCTCCATCGGATTTTAGATACGAAGGGGTGTATGAATTTTATGGTCCCGATTTTTCGATTGATGCCTATAAATTTGAGCGTGGTAAATGGCGGTATATGAGCGATATAGATATCCGTAATCCTCGACAAGGAATTAAAGATTATATTCCCCGGCGAATTAAAGTGTTATTTAAGAAAAAACAAACAAGCGAAAATCCTTTGGGCTTATAACTCCGTAATTGCATTGAATTTTTGTACTACATTAATTTTTAATTACTATTATATGAAACACTTTTTTACACTTATAATTGCTGTATTCATTGTAGTATTGCAAGGTTGTAATTCTAAACCAAAAGTAACTAACGAATCATTGCAAGGAACTTGGACGTGTTTTGAATATACCATTTCTGGCGAAGGTATAAGTCCACAAATGGAAGCTCAGTCTAAAGAAGTAGCTTTGATGAATTCATATACTTTTACCGGCGACACGCTTACTATTAGTAATGAATTTTTTTCAATAGGAACTACGTTTACTATTTCTTCCGATGCAAAAGAAATTATGTATAAGGCAATAGGATATAAAGATGTTCCACCCGGAACGTTTGTGGTACACGATTTTACGGGCGAAGTATTGATTATTCAAGAAATACAAAACGGGATTACTGCTACTAATTTTTTGCAAAAGAAGAAAGAATAGGTAGAAAGTTAAAAAACAGGATATTTTTTTCATAAAAAAAGGCCTTACAACAATTGTCGTAAGACCTTTTAGGAATATATATTGGGTAGCTAAAAACTACATCATGCCGCCCATTCCTCCCATTCCGGGAGCACCGCCCATTGGCATTGCGGGTTCATCTTTTTTCTGGTCTGCCAATACACATTCTGTAGTAAGAAGCATTCCTGCTATAGATGCTGCATTTTCTAATGCAATACGTGTAACTTTTTTAGGATCTACAATACCTGCAGCTTTCAAATTTTCGAATTTTTCTTCGCGTGCATTATATCCAAAATCAGCTTTGCCTTCGCGTACTTTTTGAACTATTACAGAACCTTCGCCGCCAGCATTTGCTACTATTTGACGTAATGGTTCTTCTATAGCTCTGCGAATAATTTGAATACCGGTATTTTCGTCTTCGTTTGCTCCTTCGAGTTTGTCAAGAGCTTCTTGAGCACGAATTAAAGCAACACCACCACCAGGGATAATTCCTTCTTCTACTGCAGCACGTGTAGCACTTAATGCATCGTCTACACGATCTTTTTTCTCTTTCATTTCAACTTCGGTAGCTGCACCTACATACAATACTGCAACTCCACCTGCAAGTTTCGCAAGACGTTCTTGTAGTTTTTCTTTATCGTAATCTGATGTAGTTGTTGCAATTTGAGCTTTTATTTGATTTACTCGAGCTTCAATTTGAGCTTTTTCGCCATTTCCGTTTACTATAGTTGTATTGTCTTTGTCTATAGAAACTTTTTCACAACGACCTAACATGTCTAACGATGCTGCATCAAGTTTAAGACCTGTTTCTTCTGATATTACAGTACCTCCGGTAAGTATTGCAATGTCTTGTAACATTTCTTTGCGTCTGTCTCCAAATCCGGGAGCTTTTACAGCAGCTATCTTTAACGAACCACGTAATTTATTTACCACTAATGTAGCAAGAGCTTCTCCGTCAACATCTTCGGCAATTATTAATAACGGACGACCTGTTTGAACGCTTTGTTCTAAAATTGGAAGTAAATCTTTCATCGACGATATTTTTTTATCGTAAATTAAGATATAAGGGTTTTCCAAAACAGCTTGCATTTTTTCGGTATCAGTTACAAAGTATGCCGATAAATATCCTCTATCGAATTGCATACCTTCTACTACTTCTACTGTAGTTTCGGTACCTTTAGCTTCTTCTACGGTAATTACTCCTTCTTTTTTTACACGTTTCATAGCTTCAGCAATAAGACCACCTATTTCTTCGTCGCCATTTGCCGAAATAGTGGCTACTTGTTTAACTTTATCGCCATCGCCGGGTATTGCTTCGGCTTGAGCATTTAAACTTGCCACAACAGAAGTTACCGCTTTGTCGATACCGCGTTTTAAATCCATAGGATTAGCACCTGCAGCAACGTTTTTAAGACCTACACTTACTATAGATTGTGCAAGAACTGTAGCTGTAGTGGTGCCATCACCCGCATTGTCATTAGTTTTTGATGCTACTTCTTTTACCATTTGTGCACCCATATTTTCAAATGGGTCAGCTAATTCAATTTCTTTTGCAACTGTTACTCCGTCTTTGGTAATTTGTGGAGCACCGAATTTTTTTTCTATTACCACATTTCGTCCTTTAGGACCTAAGGTAACTTTTACTGCGTTTGCTAATGCGTCAACACCTCGTTTTAGAGAGTCGCGTGCATCAATATCAAATTTTATGTCTTTTGCCATAATATTGTAAATGTGTTTTTAAAATTGAACTTGTAATTATAAAATAAGTAAAATGTCAGATTGAGAGAGGAGCAAATACGAATCGCCTTCTATTGTGATTTCAGTTCCCGCGTATTTTCCATATAATACAGTATTTCCTACTGCTACTTCCATTTCTTCGTCTTTTTTTGCTTTGCCTACAGCTACTATAGTGCCTTGGAGAGGTTTTTCTTTTGCTGAATCAGGAATTATAATTCCTCCTGCAGTTTTTTGTTCTGCTTCAAGTGGTTTTACTAAGACCTTACCTGCAAGTGGTCTTCCTTTAATTTCTGCCATATCTGTATTTTTTTTTAATTGTTAAACACTCGTTTTTTTGGCAGACTCGCTTTCATTTTTTATGCCAGCCAATTTTTTAAAGGAAACAACGAATTTTTGTCATATTAATATGTGGTGTTATTTTAAAAAGTATTCTTAAAGTGTTTGAAAACAAATACTTGAAGGAATTAAATGAAAATAAAAAAGTGTCAGCATATATGACATGCTGACACTCCTGTTTTCAGCGTTGGGACACCCTAAAATTTTTGTTGATTATTTTGTATAGTTCATTTTGTTCCTCATCCATTGTTAATAAGCGACTTTTAGTGATTTTTGAATCAGGTAACATATAAGTTATTTGATACATATTATGAGTAAGCTCAGAAGCTTTTTTCAATGATATGCTTGATTTTTCGTCATAAAGCACTCTTTCCAATTCTTTGTAAATGCAATATGCAGTAAAAGATATGCAAATATGTGCTTCTATTCTGTTGCGTAATCTATGATAAATTGGACGTATTCGCAAATCTGTTTTAGACATTCTAAAAGCTTTTTCGATATGCCAAAGATTTTTGTAGTTTTCCATAACTTCATTGTTCGAAAGCCTCGTATTTGTTACGTAACCTTTCAATCCATCCCATTTATTGTCCAAATTATATTTTTGATAATCAATTTCAATAGCAACATCACCAGTCATTTTAAGATATTTATTATATCCTTTATTGTTTATACTAGATTTCGTGAGTTTTCCCGATTTTATTTGCTTTTCAAGCCTCGAAAGTCCTCGTTTGCGATTGTGGGCATCTTTTGCAGAACGAACGCTTGAATAATTAACAATAAGCCTCGTAGTTTTAGTTTTATTAATACTGATTGTTGAACCATCAATATAAGTATTTCCAAGAATTTGATTTTTAATATTTTCCGGCTCATTTTTTAATCGAGCTCCAATTATATATTCATATTCCTTTTCTTCCAGTGCTTTTATATTTTCGTTTGAAAGCAATCCTGCATCAGCAATAACAATGGGTTTATTTAGATTAAATTTCTTGCTGATTTTTTCTAAAAAAGGTATTAACGTATGTCCTTCATATGTATTTCCTTCAAAAATATCATATCCAATGGCATACCCACCAAGTCCAACGAGAAGTCCAATATAAATTTGTGGATTTTGATGTTTACCATCTTTAGAAAAACCTGTTTTACGTAAATCATCTTCATCACTGGCTTCAAAATACAATGTTGTCATATCATAAAAAACCACACTAATGTTTCCCTGTAATACCTGTTTTGTATGTGCAAATGCAATTTGTTCTACCTGTTCTTTTAATCGAGAGTTGAGTTTATCTAAAAAACGATAAACTGCATCAATATCAAGTAAAACCCCTTGAAATCGATATAAATATTGGATAGTTTTTAGTTTACTTAAAGGAAAAGCCATTCGCGAAATAACCAAATGACGAAACATATCTTCTTTAATACTACCAAATCCAATAAAATCGTAAATTTTACCAAAAATTATTTCGGGTCCAAGAGTTCTAATACTTGCATTTGAAAGGGTTTCAAAGAGCAAATCGGCTTCTGTATCTTTCTCTGAAACAAACAATTCCTGTTGATTTTCTATCTTTTTTATCTCTTGTTTTGCTAACAAAACAAGTTCATCTACTTTCTGCTGTGTGGTGGCAGAACCAACGGTTTTTATTACTTTATTCTTGCCTTTAATCTTCTGTATCACTTGTACAGAAAGGCTTCCAGAGGTGTTTTTCTTTTTCCTAACAAACATGTTTCAAATTTTTGGGGCACCCAAAAATACAAAACATATTCTGATTTACAATGAGTTATGTGGGTGCCCCGAAAAAGTGCGGAAAACAGGACAAATACTTGAAGGAATTAAATGAAAATAAAAAAGTGTCAGCATATATGACATGCTGACACTTTTTACAATGAAAAATAAAACAATATTTATTACTCTTCTGTTTGAACTCCTTCGGCTGTTTGAATGCCCTGCGGAACTTGAGCCGCATTTTCCGGAACATTATCTTCAAAGAATGAACGTTTTTCAATGGTTGTTTGTTTTGGAAGCATAGTAGTAGCAACTATACAAAACATTACTAATGCTATAGCCAATGTCCATGTAGCTTTTTCAAGAAAATCAGTAGTTTTTCTAACTCCCATAATTTGGTTCGATGATGAGAAATTTGATGCTAAACCACCACCTTTTGAATTTTGAACTAATACAATTAATACAAGTAAAACACTTGTTGCAATTATTACAATGTTTATTAAAACTGAGCCCATATTATTATTCTTTTAATTTTTTTTCTAATTCTGAAATTTGGTTTGCAAAGTAAATACTTTTTTGGGGATATTTCAAACTTAATTTTTTATAGATTTGTATTGCTTTATCAAAATTTTTCTGTTGTATATATATTTTTGCTAAAGTTTCCGATAAATATTCGCCTTCTTTTACACTTTTTTGCGATATATCTTCTTGTTTTTCAGGCACTTTTGTTAAATCCGGTTTTAATGAATGCTCTCGAGCTAAAAATTTGTCGATTAAATTATTTTGATCAAATGTTTCAAATTCTAATTCTGCATCTTTAAACCATATTTCAGCAGTACCGGCATAGTGTTTTTCTAGCTCGGAAATTGCCTGCGGTTCCGGTGTTTCTATCGATTTTTCTTCAGTTTGAGTAAAAGAAAACGATAATAAATCGGATTCGTTGGTTGTAGTAGTTGTTGTATGTTCAGCTTCTGAATCTATTTGTGTCGTGTTTTCAGTTACGCTTTTTTGATAATCACTGCTTTCCGGAGAATTTACTATTTCTGTTTGTGTAATTGGAATTTCAGAAGTTTCGGTAATATCGTGTATGCTAAATAATTCTCTGTCGATATTTGTTGTTTTATCGGTTTGAGCTTCTTGTTCTTTGATTTTTTGAATTCTTTGTAAAATAATATCTGCTAACGATAATTCCTGCGGTTTTTCTTCATTGTTTTGTTCAGAATTTAGTATCGGTTCAGAAGAAATGCTTTGAATTTCTTTGTTTTGTGGTATTTCTATGCTTGGTTGATTAAGCACTTCTGTTTCTTGTTGAATATGTTCAACTTCAGGTGTTGGTTCTGTTTCTACTTTGGTTTCTTGAGCGTGCGATACACTATCGTCAATTCCTTCAGTATCATGAGGACGCATTTGATACACATCGTCGTCGAGTTCAATATCGTCAACAGAACGGAATTCAATATTTTGTATTGAAATTTCTTTTTTATCAATTACAATAGGTTCTTCTGGTTTATCAGTGGATATTTCTGAATCCACATGCTCTGTATATGAGCGATTTGAATAATATGGTTGAGCTTCAAAAGTTTCTTGTTTAGGAGAATCTTCAGGAGTCTTTATTTGGTGGTCATCGCTATGTATTAATGTAGTATCAACAATAGATTCGGGTTGTTCTGTGCTAATTGTATCATCAATGCAGACATTTGTAACTTCATCTACTATAGCCGCTTGCGGGTGAATGGTTTGAATTATTTCGATTGGTTCTACATGAATATGTTCTTCGCAGTGGAGTAATTCGAATAATTTTGTTCTATTTCCTGCATATGTTGCCGCTATTTTTAATTGATCGTTAAATCGTATGCTTTTATTATTTTTAAGTCCACGAACAAAAAGTAAATGTGCAGTTTGAAAATAGGGAAATTGTTCCAATAGTTTTTCGAGCTCCGCGGTGGCAGAAGCGTCAATATCTAAAGGATGTGTAATACATTGTATAAAACGTTCGCTATTCATGCTATAAAAATAGTGTAATTTTACCAATTAGCAACAGCTTCCAAAAATATATCCTCAATTATTTGATCCGAAATTTGTTTAATCGCCGCAGTTTCTATTGTTGAAAGATTTTGCGTAGCGTCAAAATCGTAGTATCGAGAAAATCGTTTTTCGAAATTTTTTGTAGGTTCTTTCGTATTAGTAAACAGTATTTTTACAGTGATTGTTAATCTATTACTTGCAGCTTGTTGCGATGCTGTAACTCCCAAGTAATTAGTAGCATATTCTACAATAGCACCTTCGAATTGTAAATCGCCAAAACTAGTAACCATAGATAAGCCGGTACCTGTTCTTAATTTTTCTTTTAATCCTTCGGTAAACACATCGCTTAATGTGGCTTGTTTTGTAGGTGCCTGATTGTCGATATATGCAACAGAAAAAGTTTTGATATCGGGCGATATAGATGCTCCGGTAAATGAATATTTTACCGAACATGATGTTGCTATCAACAACATGATAATGCTGTATATTCCTATGTTAGTCTTCAATATTGTATTCTTTAATTTTTCTATATAATGTTCGTTCCGAAATACCTAATTCTTGTGCTGCCAATTTTCGTTTACCTTTATATTTAAGCAATGCTCGTTTTATAAAATCTATTTCTTTGGTAACTAATGATAACGATTCTTCTACAATTTCTTGTGTGTCAATTATTTCGTTGTCTATACGTGCGGTGGGTATATATGGCTTAGAAACTTCGAATTGCGGATTTTGATTGGTCTCGAACAATTCTGTTTCCGATTCAAACATTTTGTGTAAACTATGTGCTTGTTCGTTCGAAATATGAATATTTTGTTGATTTCCTTCCATAATGTCATGAACCAATTTTTTAAGTTCATTCATATCTTTTTTCATATCAAACAATAATTTGAACAAAATCTCTCGTTCCGAAGCATAATTTGTTTGTTCCGAATCTTTTGGGACAATAGCAGGCAAGCGGGTGTCATAATTTTGTGGAATATATGTTTTAAGCGATGCGTATGTTACGTTTCGTTCTTTCTCGAGAATTGACATTTGCTCAGCTAAATTTTTAAGTTGGCGAATATTTCCCGGCCAATTGTACGAAACCAATAAATCTGTAGCAGCCTGATCAAGTCGTAAGGGGGGAATTCCATATTTTTCGGCACTGTCGTTGGCAAATTTTCTAAAAAGCAACGGAATATCTTCTTTCCGTTCGCGCAAAGGTGGGATTGTGATAGGAACGGTATTAAGCCTATAATATAAATCTTCGCGAAATTTCCCGTTTTCTACAGCTTTTAGTAAATTAACATTGGTAGCAGCAACAACTCTAACATTTGTTTTTTGTGTTTTAGAAGAGCCTACTCGAATATATTCGCCAACTTCTAAAATTCGAAGCAATCGAACTTGCGTATTAAGTGGCAGTTCGCCTACTTCATCAAGAAATATTGTACCACCGTCAACTACTTCAAAGTATCCTTTGCGGCTATCAACAGCACCGGTAAAAGCACCTTTTTCGTGTCCAAATAATTCCGAGTCTATAGTTCCATCGGGTATTGCCCCACAGTTTATTGCTATATATTGATTATGTTTTCGTGCACTATTTTGATGAATAATTTGAGAAAACACTTCTTTACCTGTTCCGCTTTCGCCAACTATAAGTACAGACAAATCGGTAGGAGCTATTTGTAAAGCTGTTTCTATAGCTCTGTTAAGGTGTGTTGTATTACCTATGATGCCAAACCGTTGTTTTATTTGTTGTACGTTCATTATTTTTTATTTTCAAAAATACAGTAATGTATATGTAGTTATATTCTTTGCGAAAGTATTTTTTCTAAATCTTCGGGAGTATCAACCGAAGCACTTTCGTATTGAGTAATAGCTGTTTTAATTATATAATTATTTTCTAACCAACGAAGTTGTTCCAAATTTTCAGCAATTTCAAGCGGTGAGCGTTCTAATTGTGTTATATTGAGTAAAACTTGAGGTTTATAAGCGTATATGCCAATATGTTTATAGTATTGATGAGCTATGTGCCAATATACTTTGTCGGCATCGCGAACATAGGGAATAGGATTTCTGCTAAAATATAGTGCTTGCATATTAGTTCCTATTACAACCTTAGGTTTGTTTGGATTAATAACATCTTCGCTCGATGTTATTGGTTTTATAAGTGTAGCTATTTGTGTATCGGGTTGTTTAAACAATTGAATTAATTGCATAATTTGTTCGGCAGCAATAAATGGTTCATCTCCTTGCACATTTACAACCACTTCGTATTTCATGGCATTTGGAATAGAAACTAATGCTTCGGCTAAACGGTCGGTTCCACTTTGATGTTCTACCGAGGTTATAATAGATTTTCCTCCAAATCGTTTTACTTCATGTTCTATGCGCATATCATCGGTGGCTACCCATACGTCGGAAACTACTTGAAGAGCTTGCTCATACACCCGTTGAATCATAGATTTTCCATGAATTATTGCTAATGGTTTTCCCGGAAATCGTGTAGATCCGTAGCGAGCAGGTATTATAACTAATGCTTTCATTGTAGTAGTTTGTTTATTCTATTGTTATTTTACCCCCGAAGCGGCTTCTCGTTTATCAACTTTAACTTTTTTGAGGTCGCCGTTTTTATATTTTGCATAATAAAGTAAGGAACCTTTAAGGGCATACATTTTTGTTTTACCGTTACGCACTCCGTTTTTGTATGAAGTTTGTTCTTTTATAGGACCTTCTTTGTAGCGAACAACCCAGGTGCCATGTGGCAATCCGTCTTTGTATATCATTAATCGTTCGCATGTGCCCGATTCATTATAGTATTGCCATGTTCCGGTCATTTTGCCATGTATATATTCACCGCTAATATTTATTTTTCCATCGGGGAAATATGTTTTAAATATGCCGTGAAGTTCTCCGTTGGCATAATTTTTTTCTGATTGTAACAACCCCGCTTCGTTCCAATATTTAGATGTGCCGTGTCGCAAATCATTTAAGTATTGATTTGAATATTTTTGTTGCTTAGGATTTTCTTCGAGCCAACCATCCCACGTGCCGCTCATTTTACCCATATCGAAATTTCCGCGAGTTTTAATCATTCCATTTTCGAACCATTGTTCAAACAATCCATGTTCTTTATCGCTCACAAAAGTACCTTGATGTTCTTTTTGTCCGTTTTCATAATAAAAAGTCCATATGCCTGTTTTTAAATCATTGGTGTAATCGCCTTCTTTCCATACAGAACCATTGGCGTAATACCATTTCCAGTGACCGTTCATTTTACCTTGTTGGTATTGTCCGGTATTTCCTATTCCTCCATCTTTTCGCCAATATATCCATTCCCCATGTTGGAGGTCGTTTTCAAAAAAGCCTTCCATATCTTTTTCTCCGGTTTCGTGCCACCACAGAGCTTTACCATTTTTTTTATTGTTTTTGTATATAAATGTCGACGATGGTTTTCCGGTAGCAAACCAGTTTTCTTGTAAGCCTTCTAAACTGCCTTCTATGTATTGCGTACGTGTAATTAGCACTCCATCGGTGTTCCAATATGACCATACTGAATCTTTTTGTTCGTTGTTTAAATACCCGTTTACATGTTTTTTCCCGTTGGTATGCCACGATTCGTATGTGCCCTTTGTATGGTCTATACGTTCTTTTAAGCTGCCATTGGCATAGTATTCAATCCAATTTCCAACTTTTTCGCCATGTATATAATTGCCTTTACCTTTAAGTTTTCCATCTTGAAAATACATTTCCCAATAGCCTTCTTTGAATCCATCTTTATATGAACCTTTTTCTTTAAGAGTTGATGATTCGTTCCAATATTCTTCATAGGTGCCGTTGCCGTTTCGCACTGTACAAGTACCTCGTCGGTAGCAATAGTTCCAAAGCAATACGGTATCTTTGGTTTTGTACATATATTCATATTGCATGATATTGGTATTCGGATAAAAATATTTCCATGAACTATCGCGTTCGTGGTTTTTATAATATCCTTGCACTTTCAAATAACCGGCTTCGTCCCATTCGGTAAACATGCCTTGCAATTGATTAAGATAATAATTCGATTCTATGTGTTTTTTTCCGTTTGTATAAAACAATGTACTTTTACCATGGAATCGACCGCGTAAAAAATTTGTTTCTTCAACCTTGCGTCCTAACGAATCCCAAAAATACCAAGTACCATGTTCGGTTCCATCAAGCATAAAGCCTTTACTGCTTATTTTTCCGTTACGCCATTTGTTTACAATAGTATCGTTAGCTTGAGAAAATACAGTGCTTGCTAAACAAAGCGAAAGAAACAAAACCATTACTTTTTTCATAGTCACAGGTATTATGATAAATTTATACAAACATACAAAAACTCGAGGAATCACGCACACAAAACGATATGATTAAGTACTCCATTATATGCCGGTGTAATTAAAAGGTGTAATAGTTCGTAATTCTTGTTTTACCGTTTCACTTATTGAAAGAGTTTCGATAAATGCAGCAATAGATTCGTTAGTAATTGCCCCATGAGTACGTGTTAGTTCTTTGAGAGCTTCATATGGATTGGGGTACCCTTCGCGTCGCAAAATTGTTTGAATTCCTTCGGCAACAACAGCCCAATTTGATTCTAAATCGTTTTGAATAGCCTGTTCGTTAATTAATAATTTGCCTAACCCTTTTTGTAACGAAAGTAAAGCTATGAGTGTATGTCCTAGAGGAACACCTACATTGCGTAATACTGTAGAATCGGTAAGGTCACGTTGTAAGCGCGAAATAGGTAATTTTGCCGATAAATGTTCGAATAATGCATTAGCAATACCAAAATTACCTTCGGCATTTTCGAAATCTATTGGATTTACTTTATGAGGCATTGCCGATGAACCAACTTCATTTTTCTGAATTTTTTGTTTAAAATAATTCATCGAAATATATTGCCAAATATCACGGCTTAAATCAATTAAAATAGTATTGATTCGTTTTATAGCATCGAATAACGATGCAAGATTATCGTAATGTTCAATTTGTGTAGTAGTTTGTGAACGATGTAATCCTAATACATCATTTACAAAATTATTTCCAAATACTTGCCAATTTATAGAAGGATAAGCAACATGGTGAGCATTAAAATTACCAGTAGCTCCACCAAATTTTGCTGAATATGGTATTGCTTGTAATTGTTCTAATTGAACGTATGCACGCTCAACAAACACTTGAATCTCTTTGCCCAAACGAGTTGGAGAAGCCGGTTGACCGTGAGTGCGAGCAAGCATAGGAATTGCAGCCCATTGTTCAACCATACTGGTTAAGGTATTCAATACCTGTTCTATAGCAGGATATATTACCGTGTACATAGCATCTTTAATAGAAAGAGGCACAGCTGTGTTATTTATATCTTGCGAAGTAAGTCCAAAATGAATAAATTCTTTATAGGCAGAAAGACCAATACTGTCGAATTTTTCTTTTATAAAATATTCTACTGCTTTAACATCATGATTTGTAGTTTTTTCAATATCCTTAATGCGTTGTGCATCAGCATGACTAAACGATGTGTAAATAGCCCGCAGTGGTTTATAATATTCAGATGAAACCCCATGTAATTGAGGAATTGAAGCATTGCAAAGAGCAATAAAATATTCAATTTCTACTCTTACTCTATATTGAATAAGAGCATATTCCGAAAAAAATATCGCTAATGTTGCTGTTTTATCTCGATATCTACCATCTATAGGCGATATTGCCGTAAGAGAATCTAAATTCATAAATACAATAATTTTTAAAAGTGTAAAGGTATAATAAAATAGTTTTGTAAAAAAATAGTATTTTTGATACCTATTAAAAAAAATTATGGCACAATCATACATTATTGACGAACAACATATACAAGACTTGGTAAAACCAATGGGATATTGTATAGCATCAAATAGAATTACGGTAGACGGAGCTATGGTTGGCTTTATGTATCGCGAAGCTCCCGAAGATGAAGATGATAGTGGTTGGCGATTTGTTGCCGGCGACGAAACGGAAGATTATATGGATAATCCACTGAATTTTATGATGTTTGATGTAAATTATATTGCAAATATTGATAGAGCTATTATCCCGTATCTTACTGCCAAAAAAGGGAGTGAATTTGAGCGTGTAGAAGGGAAAGACGAATTTGTAAAATATTAAGAAAACTGTTTACATATCATTATGTAATTAATTTTTGTACCTTTGAACTTCATATTTCATAAAAAATCTTCAAATAGAAAAGCTATTCTTGTCGATTTTTATTTTTCTGAAGTTCAAAATTTTAATAATAAATAAAATCTAAACAGTTTCTATATTTGTAACATACTATTTTATAGGTTTTGAGAGTTTATATACATATTATATAGAGATTAATGTAAATCATTCTTATAAAAGATTATCTTTACATATTGGTAATTGTTAGAAAGCGAATAATTTCCAATTTTTTTTTCAATAAATTTTGTTATTTTTAATTTTACACATATTTTTACAAAAAAAAAGGAACTACTATCGATATGGAATCATTACTTATTCAAAATACTGAAGACACCCCTCAAATAGATTTTGATTTGGGCACAGGAATATTTTCGATTTCAGGTCGGTCGTTACCTGAAAATGCCATAGAGTTTTATATGCCAATTCTTGAATGGATAGAAAAGGTATTAAGCGAAACTTCTGATAAAACCTTTGTTTTCGAAATAAAATTGGAATATTTCAATACAGCTTCGTCAAAACAATTGGCAAAAATGCTCCTAATGATTGAAAAATATAACGATTTACATAATATAACTATTCGTTGGTGTTACGAAAAAGAAGACAACGATATGTTAGTTTCCGGAAATCAATATTCTAAATTTTTAAAATTAAAATTTGAATTTTTAGAATATTAATTCTTCTTCCAAAAATCCTTTTTGTTTTTATTCTTTCTGCTTGTATGCAAGTGTTTATATACCTATATATTATTGTATTAAAACTATGTATTTATTGAAACATAATCTGCGAGAATATATTCGACAAATTATAACAATTTGTGTAGTTTTTTGTGTAATTCTAACATATAGTTATACCATGTATGTTGGCTACAAGCCTGCTCCTATTAATTCTTCTCAAACAACAGAATCGAATACTCACACCTCTTTTTTTTCTGCACAATCTTCATTATTTCTGTTTCATACTCCACAATCAGAAACAGATGTGCAACAACCTTATAAAATACCGGGCACCAAACAACTTTCAAAAATTCAATTGTATAAATATAAAGCCGACACACGTGAATATGTTTGTGAATATTTTACCAATACCAATATATGTGTATACGGTATGATATGTCGAAAGAAGACAGAAAAACTATTTCCCTCACATTATTTTTTGTAAAATCCCCTGCTTGGGCATACTGTGCTTATATCATTATTTCTTTCAAATGTATGTATAGAGTATATTCTATACTATTATTTTAAAAACTTGGGATTACAATTACATTTTATAAAATTTTAAAGCAATGGATTTACAATCAATTATCATAGGAGCCATAATAACAATAGCATGTATTTTACCATTCATATTGTTACGTTACAAACGAGTTCGAATAGAAAAGCAATTAAGAGCAGGTCTGCAAGCTATTGCAACGCAAAATCATAAAACCATTCAAACAGATTCTGTGTATGTGGATTTTGCAATAGGAATAGATACTCGAAACGAATTTGTGTTTTTTTACAAAAAAAATGCTCATATCGAAATTCGCCATGCTATTTGTCTTAAAGACATAGATACATGTAAAATTAAAGATATTTCGAGTGATCAAACCAAAACAAATCCTGAAACGACATCGGGGTTATTCTTGTGTTTGGTACCTAAAAACAAAAATGTTCCCGAATTTGCACTTGAATTTTTTAATTATGAAACTTCGTATCAATTACACGTAGATAAAAAACCAATTGAAAAGTGGGAGTCTTTAATTTCGAAATATGTAGGATAATAGAAAATATAGTTCAAAACGAAAAGAGGCTGTTTCAAAATAGAAACAGCCTCTTTTTTTGAGGTTCCTGGCGGATTCGAACCGCCGTATACGGTTTTGCAGACCGGTGCCTAGCCACTCGGCCAAGGAACCAAAGTGGTGCAAAAATAATATTTTTTTATAATAAAACAGTGTATTTAGATAAAAAAATATACGATATTGCATGTTGTACAATGTTGGTGTGTTTTTCATGTTTTTTTGCACACATTTTCAGGTTCTTGCAAAACAATATGTTTTATTAGTATGTGTGTATTTTTTTGCAATTGAAAAATATTCTGATGTGGTATATGTGTTTTAGAAAAAATATACAAAAATTAAAAATCTTGTAATCAGTTCCAATACATTTGAATATGGCAACTATGGAATCAACATCGAAGGCTGAACTGACAATTAAGTCGCTCAAAAGTAGGCAAATTTTCATACCTATACTTTTAGGTTTTGCAGTTGTTGTGTACATGTTTTGGGGAGAGTTCGATCATTCGGGATTAAAACATATTCCATTAACAATGTATACTCTTTTGTTTATTATTTGTGCTTTTTGTATGATGCTAACACGCGATATTGGGTACATTGTTCGACTAAAAATATTATCGGACGGTAGGCTAACGTGGATTCAGTGTGTGCGAATTATTTTTTTATGGGAATTTACCTCAACTATAACACCATCGGCGGTAGGGGGTACAAGTTTAGCTATTTTGTTTATATATAAAGAAAAAGTCTCGCTCGGACATAGCTCTGCTATGGTAATGACTACGGCATTTTTAGATGAATTATATTTTTTAGTTATGTTTCCTATTTTAATAGCTGCAATTAATACTACCGAATTATTTTCGGTACAGAGTTCATCGGAGCAAGGAATAAGTTGGGGGAATGAATTTTTTTATTTTGCAGTTATAGGGTATGCTCTTAAAGTAGTTTTTGTGATAATTGTAGCATATGCTTTATTTATTAACCCGCTCGGGTTTAAACGGTTTTTAGGTAGAATATTTTCAATTCGATTTTTGAAACGGTGGCGAAGAGGAGCTATTCAAACAGGAATAGATTTACAATTTGCATCAAGTGAATTAAAAACAAAAGGGTGGCGATTTTGGTTATCTTCATTTTTTGCTACTTGGATAGCTTGGACATCGCGGTATTGGGTTGTAAATTTCTTGTTTATTGCATTTTTCACGGTTCCCGATCATTTACTTATTTTTGCTCGTCAGTTAGTTATGTGGATTATGATGCTGATGAGTCCAACACCCGGAGGCAGTGGATTTGCTGAATTTATTTTTTCAGAGTTTTTGGGTGAATATATTCCAATTGTGAGTCTTATTCCAATATTAGTAATATTGTGGCGATTAGTAACATACTATCCATATTTAATAATTGGAGCATTTTTGGTTCCTATGTGGATTAAGAAAAAATTTGTAAGTTCAAAATCCCAATAAACTTATAATAGCATATTGGTAAATTCATTACAAACAACTATTTTTGTGTACGGTAAATAATTTAAAAATCAATAAAATATGTGGGTTGTTTGTTCTGATTTAGAAGGGGTATTTGTACCTGAAGTATGGATAAATGTTGCGAAAAAAACAGGTATAGAATCTTTAAAGTTAACTACACGCGATATTCAAAATTATGATGAATTAATGCAATATCGTTTGAAAATACTTGATGAACACAATCTGAAAATTCAAGATATTCAGTCGGTAATAGCTACGATTAAACCTCTTGAAGGGGCTTTGGAATTTACCCGATGGTTACGATCGATTACTCGATTTGTTATAGTTTCCGATACATTTGTAGAGTTTGCACAACCGCTTATGGAACAGCTCGAACATCCATTTTTGCTCTGCCATTCGCTCGAAATTGACTCAAGTGGGAGAGTTACTAATTATAAACTCCGTCAACCCGATCCTAAACGAAAAACAGTAGAAGCATTTCAAAGTCTCCAATATAAAGTAATAGCTTTTGGCGATTCATACAACGATATTTCTATGCTCAAAGCTGCCGATATAGGGATATTGTATTGTCCTCCGCAAAATGTTATAAATGATTATCCGGAATTGCCGGTGGCTCGCAATTATCAAGAGCTTACAGCAATACTTACTGCTCATATTTTTCAAGATTAGTACCTATGGATAGCCCGGTGTTGTTTGCTTTTATGGTTACTCTTTTTGCTGGGTTGGCTACCGGTATTGGGAGTCTTATGGCTTTATTATCAAAACGATTCAATCCGAAATTTTTAGCATTATCACTTGGGTTTTCGGCAGGAGTTATGATTTATGTGGCGTTTGTTGAAATATTTGTTAAAGCTCGCGAAGCATTAACAGAAAGTTATCTAAACCAAGAAATATTTGGAATGGATAAAGCCTATTTGTATACAGTAATTTCTTTTTTTGTAGGTATAGGTATTATTGCGTTAATCGATAAATTTGTGCCTTCTGCCGAGAATCCCCACGAAATAAAATCGCTTGAAAATCCCGAAAAAATGAAGGACAAAAGATTAATGCGCCTTGGTGTTTTTTCGGCTTTAGCTATTGGTATTCACAACTTTCCTGAAGGCATGGCAACATTTATGGCTGCAATGCAAGATCCTGCATTAGGTATAAGTATTGCTTTTGCAATAGCTATTCATAATATACCCGAAGGTATTGCGGTGTCAATTCCTGTTTATTTTGCTACAAAAAACAGAAAAAAAGCATTTACATTATCGTTCTTATCCGGTTTAGCCGAACCTATAGGTGCTATTATTGGCTATATGCTTTTGAGTACCATATTAGACCAATCAGTGTTTGGGTATGTATTTGCTGCTGTTGCAGGTATTATGATATATATATCGTTAGATGAACTTTTACCAACTGCCGAAGAATATGGCGAGCATCATATAGCTATTTGGGGATTAATAGCCGGTATGCTCACTATGGCTCTGAGTTTGGTTTTATTCTCATAACAACAATTTGTAAAAAACAACAATACTCATTGCATAATACCGTATAATACTATACTTTTGTCAAAAATATTGATAGTGTTATTCACATAGTAGTAGCAAACAATACTTAAATTATGATAAATTTTTCTCAAACAACAGGAACTTCAATACTTAAACGTATGTTTAGTGTTGCAATTACAGTATTTTGTTGTTTTACATTATATTCTCAAGAACAAGCTAATACTACTCCGGCACCTGTAATAGAGCAAACACCTTCAATATTTGATATAGTATCAGAACCAATTCCCGGGTATGGTACAGTTCGTATTCAACAAGACGACAGGCTTGTAACGTTGTTAAATAATCATAAAGCACTCAACATACAAAACGAAAGTAAAATTCAAGGGTGGAGAGTTCAAATTTATAACTCTTCCGGTGTAGATTCTCGGAAAGAAGCTGAAGAAATTCGCCGCAAATTTTTGGAACGATATCCTGATGCTACCGTGTATGTAATATATCAACCACCTTTTTTTAAGATACGTGTGGGCGATTTTAGAACGCGTGAAGATGCATATATGCTTTACAAGCAAATTGTAAATGATTTTCCTATTTCGTATCTCGTAAACGATATGATTCAATTACCTCGCTTGTAATTACAAACCTTCGTTTAATATTTCAATAGCTTTTTCTACATCCTGCTCTTGCACTTGCAGTTTTACCCCTCCCATTGCGTATGAGTATACCGGAATTATTTGCGTAGTAAGTTCATCTTGCAAAAATGTTTTGATACCACAACTTTCGAGCTTGGTTTGTGCAATATACGCTTCGTGCGAATAGGTGTATGTATGAATAGTAATCCAGTTCATATTACATAAACAATCGAGGCATTTCAGTCACCGTAGGGCTATCAATAGCCGCTTGCGTAAGAGCAAAATCAGAAAGTTCAATCTGTTTGTTTTTGTACAACAATAATTCTTTGCAACGGAATATTTTTGTTTCAATACCACTGCTGAAGAATAATGTTACTGTGATTTCGCCGTGTTCAAACACATCGTAATTCTGTGCATCTACAACAAAATTTGCTTCGGCTACGGTAGCTAATTCGTTTTGAAAAAATGGTGTTTTGTGCGAAATGCTAAACACTGAATGTCCGTCTTCGAATCTCGAAAAATGATTTTGTAATGAGTCGAAATTCGGATTATTAATTTGTGAGGGCACCCGCAGTTCAGCTTTAAAAAACCGTTCAACGGTATGTCCGGTATTTTTAATCAAAAATCGAGGATAAAAATTAATATGTTGAAATTTACCGCCCGACATGATAGGGATACCGTTGGTATTCATCACCGAATACAATTCCAACTCGCTTCGTTTGCCTTTGGTGTATAAATCACGCACTTCGTATTCCTCAAGCATTATTTGATTAAGATTTGCTCGCTTGTAGTATCTATTGTCTATACACATATGCGGTGCTTTGCTACTGTTTGGCACTTGAACCCCTATGATATATTGTGTATGCGATACAGGTATTTTTCGAATGAGCAAATTGGGAATAATAGGTTTAATAGCAGTATTGCATACATGCGTAAGCCAATCAAATGCATCGGGGTTTGTTATTGGCTCTATGGTTCGGGGCAATTTTCGTGTGGCATGAACGCCTATAAATATTTCGCCACCCTGCGAATTCGCCATAGCACTTATAAGCATCGAAAAAAACAATTCACGTTTGTCGTCGCATACTGCAAGTTCTTTTGCCGAAAGATATTCTAATGAATTGCTTTCTTTGCATTTGAACTTAAAAATGTGTTCTAATCCGTGCTCGTTTATCTGTATCATATATACAAAAATACAATTTTTATTGTGCCAAAATTCGTTTGAACAGAAGTTTTATTTCATCACTTGGTTTTTGACCGTTTTTTTTACTCATAAAATAATCTTCGAACAATTCTTCCATAGATTTGTTTTGATTTGATTCCTGTGGTGTGGACGATTGTTGAGTGTTGGAAACAATAGGAATAATAGAAACAATACCCGCATGTGTTTGATGGAGTTTTTGAACATAGGCAGGTTTTAGGTACGTATCGCTTACTATGGTAAGTTCCACATAGCAATTCTGGTTTTCGGCAAGCCATTCAATAGCATCGTTACACGAATGGAATGTTTTGGTAATGAGCATCAAAGGTGATTGCAATTCTATAGGAGTTATTTCGGCATGAGAATTTGGCTCAAGTGAAACTAATACTACATTTTTTTTTTGCATAGCCTCCGAAAAACTATATGCCAGTGGACTACCGGAGTATACAATTGGCGGTTGTGAATGTACTTTTTGATAGCGATGCAAATGCCCCAACGCAACATATTGTATGTGTGGTGGAATAGTTGATGGAGGTAATAAGGTGCTAATAGCTTGTATTGGCTTCTCGTCGTCGGGTTCGTGTATCGTAGATTCTCCTATTGGTAAACACAGATGATGACCAACTAAAATATTTACTCCTTGAGTATCGCAATATGAGTTGGCAATTGTATGCCAGTATTCAGTAATAAACGATACCATTTCGGTATCTTTGTCGTGCATAAATGCTTGCTGTAATCGGTGTTCGTTGGCAAAAGGAGCTGTAATAATGCGAAGTAATTGCCCCGAAGCACATGCAATTTCTATAAAACTATTGGAGCTGTTGCGTATCTTAAATGCTGTTTCGGAAGTACCCGTAATATATGTACTTACCGGATTCCCAATAAAAATAATTCCATTGTCGCGAGCAAGTGGATTAGGAGCCTCAATCCTATCGGGCGAATCGTGATTTCCGGCAATAACTATTACGGGACGTGCACCTTTGTTCGAAAGACGTTTGAGAGTGGCATATAATAACTCAATAGCTTCGGTAGGCGGATTAAATGTGTCGAAAATATCTCCGGCAATTACTACGGCATCTACAGCACGAGTATCGGCAATAGTACAAATTTCATCAAGCACTATTTTTTGTTCCTCAATACGAGAAATAGCTCCTAAACGTTTGCCTAAATGCCAATCGGCAGTATGAAGAATGGATATCATTTAAAAAAATATATGTAATCAAAGATAGTATTTTTATTTGTAGGCGGCAAAATTTGAATATGTATTGCATAAAAAAGGGTGTTGCATTATTTGCAACACCCTTTACTGAAAAATATGATTGTAATTAACCCATTATTACTTCAATGGTATTAACAGAGCCTTGAGGTTGAATAGGAACAATTGTGCCATCTATTTTTGTTCCGTTTACAATTAATTGAGCAACACCTTTCGAAATATGATTTGGATTTTTGATTTCGATTTGGTACGTAGCTCCACGGAATACACGTTTCATTGAAAAGCCATCCCATGCTGTAGGAATACAAGGATTTATAGAAATACCGTTATAATCGGGTTTCACGCCTAATATATATTGTACAATAGTATAAAAATTCCATGCAGCAGTACCCGATAACCAAGAGTTTTTACCTTCACCCGGTTTAAACGCATCTTTACCGGCTATCATTTGGCAATATACGTATGGTTCAACTTTGTGTAAGTCAGAAATTTCTTCTAAGAAACTTGGAGCAATTTTAGTGAAATATTCATATGCTCTATCGCCACGACCTATAAGAGTTTCGCCTATCATTATCCAAGGATTGTTGTGGCAAAATATTCCGGCATTTTCTTTATATCCTGCAGGATAGGTAGAAATTTCGCCATATTCAATATAATATTTTGTAAATGCAGGATTGTTCAATACAATACCGTATTCGCAGTCGAGGCGTTCTTTTACGGCATTCAATGATTTTTCAACCATACCATCTTCAATACCAATTTCTGCCATAGTACACCAACCTTGCGATTCAATAAATATTTTACCTTCTTCGTTTTCGTTGCTACCTATTTTGCGACCGAAATAATCGTATGCACGCAAGTACCATTCTCCGTCCCAACCATGTTGTTTTACAGCTTCTACCATAGCGTCTACATGTTTTTGAGCTTCGGTTGCTTCGGCAGTTTTTCCAATTTGTTTACACAATTTTATAAATTCACGTCCATACACTACAAACAATCCGGCAATCATAAGTGACTCTGCAGTACGACCTTTTTTGTTTCCTGTAGTTTGAAACGATTCGTTAGGTTCGCTCGAGAAACAGTTTAAGTTTAAACAATCGTTCCAGTCGGCACGTCCTATAAGAGGTAACCCGTGAGGACCAAGATTGTTAACTATAAAATTAAATGAAATGTGTAGGTGTTCAAAATGAGTTTTTGCTTTCGATTCATCATTGTCGAACGGCACCATTTCGTCTAAAATACTGTAATCGCCCGTTTCTTTTATATATTCGGTTGTTGAAAGAATTAACCAAAGAGGGTCGTCGTTGAAATCGCCACCAATAGCAGCGTTGCCTTTTTTGGTAAGTGGTTGATATTGGTGATAACATGAACCATCTTCGAATTGCGTAGATGCAATATCAATAATACGTTCGCGAGCACGCGATGGAATTTGATGTACAAAACCAATTAAATCTTGGTTACTGTCGCGGAATCCCATACCGCGTCCTATACCCGATTCGAAGAACGATGCCGAACGGCTCATATTAAAGGTAACCATACATTGATATTGATTCCATATGTTTACCATTCTATCTAATCGCTCGTCGTTTGATTGTATAGAAATAGTGCCTAATAAATTGTCCCAATATGCACGCAATTCATTGTATGCCGCCATTACCTTTTCAGTAGTGTCGTATTTAGCAATCATTGCTTTTGCAGGTTTTTTATTTATTACCAATTTGCTTTCCCATTTATCTTCGGGTGTAACTTCAACATACCCAAGCATAAATACAAAATCTTTGCTTTCACCCGGTTGTAATTCTACTTCAATATAGTGAGATGCTATTGGCGACCATCCATGAGCTTCAGAATTTCGAGGTTTTCCTTCGAATACAGCATCAGGTTTGTCAAAGCCGTTATATAATCCTATAAATGTTTCTCTATCGGTATCAAATCCTTGAATAGGAGCATTTACCGAATAAAATGCATAGTGGTTACGACGTTCTTTAAATTCAGTTTTATGATAAATTACCGAATCTTCAATTTCTACTTCGCCGGTAGAAAAATTTCGTTGGAAGTTTGTCATGTCATCTTCGGCATTCCACAAACACCATTCGATAAACGAAAATAATTTAATTTTTTTAGGTGCTGCACTTGTATTTTTAACTGCAACTTTTAAAATTTCACCCCAAAAACCAAGTGGAATAAATTGCAATACTTCGGTTTCGATGCCGTTTTTAGAACTTTTAATTTTTGAATAGCTCATACCATGTCGACATTCGTAGCTGTCCAATTCGGTTTTAACGGGTTTCCATCCCGGTGACCATACTGTATCGCCGTCTTTTATATAAAAATATTTACCGCCATTATCTATAGGTACGTTATTATATCTATATCGAGTTAATCGACGAAATTTTGCATCTTTATAAAAAGTATAGCCTCCGCCTGTGTTAGAAGTTAACGAGAAGAAATCTTCGTTACCTAAATAGTTTATCCATGGATAAGGTGTTTGTGGATTTGTAATCACATATTCCCTGTTGGCATCGTCAAAATATCCGTATTTCATAGAGTATAATATTAAATAAATTTAGTTTTATCAAATTGTAAAAAAGCGGCGAAATATAGTATATTTTTTTGACAAAACTTTTTGAATATTGAGTATACTTTTTAACAAAAATATGTATAATCGCCTGATTGAGTGTTTATACGTAATTATTTATAATTTCAATAGATAGGGTTACATATTATAATGGTATACCATTGTTTTATCTCTAGTTCTATTAGCAATTCTTGACATTCAGACATTTTTTGATACCATTTCCGTGTTTTAAATAGTACATTACATTTTACCTGTATTATCTTGTGTATTTTTACTTAATAATTTTTTAAAAAACACAGTTTTAAGAATTTTTTTTTGGTTTTTGGTTTTTTTACAGTTTTCAACAATTCATGTTCGTAAAGTATGCTCGCTTCAAATTTCGTTTGAAATAACCCTATGTTAACAGAAAAAAATTAAATTTAATTAATAATATTTGGAAATATCGAATGTCTTGAATAACAGTTTGTTATATTGTTAAAAAAATATGAATAACTCTCAATGATTTCTTTTTCGCACTCAAATTTATAAGTCTAATTTTAGACTGTATTTCCTCCAAAAAAAAATGGTGGTTGAAACATAAACAAAAAAAATGAGCAATTATGTTTATACAAGAGACAAAAATGACAAGTAACGAAACAAAAACAAAAACGTATTCTTACGAAGAAGCGTTAGCAAGTTCTAAAGAGTATTTTGGTGGCGATGAGTTAGCTGCTTCAGTATGGATTAACAAGTATGCACTCAAAGATTCGTATGGTAATATTTACGAAAAAAACCCTAACGATATGCATCGTCGTTTGGCACGAGAACTGGCACGCATCGATCAAAAGTATGCAGAACCTATGACAGAAGATCAATTCTTTGAATTATTAAAAGATTTTACTTATATAGTACCACAAGGTAGCCCTATGGCAGGTATTGGTAATAAATTCCAAACATCTTCATTGTCGAATTGTTTTGTTATTGGACATAAAAATCCTGCCGATTCGTATGGAGGTATATTGCGTATAGACGAAGAGCAAGTGCAGTTAATGAAACGACGTGGCGGTGTTGGTCACGATTTATCGCATTTGCGTCCTTCAGGGAGCCCTGTAAATAATAGTGCACTTACATCAACCGGTGTGGTATCGTTTATGGAACGGTATTCAAATTCTACCCGCGAAGTTGCTCAAGACGGTCGTAGAGGTGCTCTTATGCTTAGTATTTCTATCAAACATCCTGATTCTGAGAAATTTATTGACGCAAAATTAGAAGCTGGAAAAGTTACCGGTGCTAATATTTCGGTAAAAATTGATCATGCTTTTATGCAAGCTGTTATAAACAATACCAGTTATATCCAACAATATCCTGTTGATTCTCCTAATCCAAGCATACGCAAAGAAATAAATGCTCGTGCATTGTGGGATAAAATTGTATATAATGCATGGAAATCGGCTGAGCCGGGAATTTTGTTTTGGGATACTATTTCGCAAGAAGCTATTCCTGATTGTTATGCAGATTTAGGGTTCAAAACTGTATCTACCAATCCATGTGGAGAAATTCCATTATGTCCATACGATAGCTGTCGGTTATTGGCAATAAATTTATATGGATATGTGCAAAATCCATTTACTCCTCAAGCATCGTTTAATTTTCCATTATTCAAAACACATGTTGCTCATGCACAGCGTATGATGGATAATATTATAGATATGGAATTAGAAAAAATTGATGCTATAATTGAAAAAATTGATGCTGACCCTGAAAATTTTGAAATAAAACGTGTAGAGAAGAATTTATGGGAAAAAATTAAGGAAAAAGCCGTAGAAGGTCGTAGAACCGGTATTGGCATAACAGCAGAAGGCGACATGCTTGCAGCCTTAGGATTGCGATATGGTTCGGACGATGCTATTGATTTTGCTACCGAAGTACATAAAACATTGGCAATCGAAGCATATCGTGCAAGCATGGAAATGGCGAAGGTTCGTGGTCCGTTCAAAGTATTTAATCCCGATCGCGAACGTAATAATCCGTTTTTACTTCGAATTAAAGCTGCCGACGAGCAATTGTACAACGATATAATGAACTATGGTCGTAGAAATATTTCTATGCTTACTATTGCACCTACTGGTTCTACAAGTCTTATGACACAAACTACATCGGGTATAGAACCGGTATTTATGGTGTCGTACAAACGAAGAAAAAAAGTGAATCCAAACGATAAAAATGTTACCATAGCATATGTTGACGAAGTAGGCGATTCATGGGAAGAATATCGTGTATTCCATCATCGCTTTATTACTTGGTTAATAGCTAACGGATACGATTCAAATTTTGCTCAAAATTGTTCTGACGAAGAATTAGAAGCACTTGTGCAAAAATCGCCTTACTATAAAGCTACTGCAAACGATGTAGATTGGATTAAAAAAGTAGAAATGCAAGGTAAAATCCAAAAATGGGTTGACCATTCTATTAGTGTTACTATTAATTTACCAGAATCGGCAAAACAAGAATTAGTAAGCCAATTGTATGTAAAAGCTTGGGAAGTTGGTTGTAAAGGTGTTACTGTATACCGCGATGGTTCTCGTTCGGGTGTTTTAATTTCTGATAAAAAATCAGATGGCAAACAGCAAGATTCCGGCATGGCGTATTTCCCTCCTCAACGTCCAATAGAATTAGAAGCTGATGTGGTACGATTCTACAACAACAAAGAATTGTGGGTGGCATTTGTAGGTATGCTCGATGGACATCCGTACGAAATATTTACCGGTAAAAGTGACGAAGATGTATTACCTATTCCAAAATCTGTAACCAAAGGTAAAATTGTAAAAGTTAAAGTAGACGGAGTGTCGCGTTACGATTTTCAATATATTGATAAACATGGTTACAGCAATACATTCCAAGGATTGTCGCGTATGTTCGATAAAGAATTCTGGAATTATGCACGATTAATTTCCGGTATTTTACGTCACCGTATGCCTATAGAAAGTGTGGTTAACCTTATTTCGTCGCTTAGTGTGGATAGTGAATCTATTAACACATGGAAAAATGGGGTAGAACGTGCTCTTAAAAAATATATTCCAGATGGAACAAAAGTAAGTTCTGGTAAAACATGTGAATGTGGTAGTACCAATTTGATTTATCAAGAAGGTTGCCTTATATGTAAAGATTGTGGTGCGAGTAAATGCGGATGATACATATGCCCATATTTCGTAAGTGAAATAAGTAATCAAAAGAGTTCGTCTTTTTTGATTCTGTGGGACAAAAAAAGTGTATGTAAAAATTGGGATAAAGAATTGATTTCTTTGTCCCTTTTTTTTATATATTTACACACATGTATGATTATGGTATTTAAATATATTAGAAATTATATAGTCATACAAATGAACAATTAACAACAATACGTAAAATAATATTTGAATATGATTCGAAATAGTATCCCCAATCTCATAACATTGTGTAATCTTATGTGTGGCGTGAGTGCCGTTATTGTTGCTTTTTCCGGAATTGTGCCATTTGAAATTGCAAGTTTATTAATTTTTGCAGGTGCTATTTTTGATTTTTTCGATGGTTTTGCTGCTCGTATTCTCAAAGCTAAATCTGCCATAGGTAAAGAGCTGGATTCGTTAGCAGATTTGATTACATTCGGATTTGCTCCGGCTGCAATACTTTCTACCGTAATACAACATTTACTGTTTGGTACTATTTTTCCGGAACTTGAAACAATAGTGTGGCAAGAATATATTTTAATTCTCACGCCGTTTATTATAGTTCCGTTTTCTGCATTACGGTTGGCAAAATTTAATGTAGACGAGCGACAATCACATTCATTTATAGGACTACCAACGCCGGCTAATGCTTTGTTTTTTGCTGCAATTATTTTTTATCCCGACTTATCGCCCATACTATTAGTGTTTTTGAGCATAGCTTTTTCTTTATTATTGGTTTCCGAAATTCCTATGTTTTCTCTAAAATTTATCAGCTATTCTTTTTCCGATAATATATTCAGATATTCATTTATTGCAGCTTCGGTAGTTGCATTTGCGTTTTTTAATTTATTAGCCTTACCTTTCATTATTTTAGGATATATAGTGTCGTCAATTATTTTGTACATAATTTCTAAACGAACGAGTTAATATGGATTATTCTCATATACTCAAACAACATGATTGGCAACGCATATTCGATGCTTTACCTTTTCCGGTATATATTTTAAACAACGACTTTTCATTATATTTTTCTAATAAAACAAGCACACAATTACACAAGCAAGTAACCGGACATATATTTTCGCTCCCTTGTTATAAATCTGAAACTGCAAAAGAAAATATTCCCAATGTTTGTCCATTTAGGTCTAAAGGTGCATCGCAACAAACGATTACTCATACAGTTTTTATTGAAGAACTGAATAAACAGTATCATATTACCTGTTCTCCATTGTTCGATGATGCCGGAAATATTGATAAAATAATACATGTAGCTACCGATATTAGCGAAGTTCAAGATATTAAAAAAAAAGCAGAAGAACACGAATTACAATATCAAAAATTATTTGAAAATCATATTTCAGGTTTTGCTTTACATAAAATTGTATGTGATGATAGTGGTAAAGCCATAGACTATATTTTTTTAGAAGCAAATCCAGCATTTGAAGTCATTACAGGAATGGCAGTATCAAGCATTATAGGAAAGCGGGTAACAGAGGTATTTCCGCAAACCGAAGAATATTGGATTAAAAATTATGGTAATGTAGCACTTACAGGAACTCCATTTAGTTTCGAAAATTATTCGAAATCAATGGACAAATATTTTCAAGTACATGCCTATTGTCCCAAACCCGGGCATTTTGCGGTAGTGTTTAATGATATTACCGAAAATCAAAAAAACATAAAAAAAATAAAAGAACAGGAAGACCGCCTGCATGCAATTATTTCTCAAGCTCCCGATGCTATTTATTTAGCCGATTTTGAAGGTGCTATTATTACGGTGAATCAAAAAGCGTGCGACCAAACAGGGTATACTCACGAAGAATTATTACAATTAACCATACTGGATATTGACAGTAATTTTAATTCTAAAGATCAAGTATTGCAAATACGCGATGCTATACCCTCTGAAGGTTCTATTACTATTCAAAGTATACATAAACGGAAAGATGATACAGAATTTCCGGTAGAAATTCGCATAGCATTACTGTATATTAATGAACAGCAGCACATAATAGGATTTGTGCAGGATATTACCCAACGCAAACAACATCAACAAGAAATATTCTTGCATAATTCTCGATTAGAAAGTTTATACGCAATATCACAGTATCATATTCAAGACACTGCATCGTTTTTAGATTATGTGCTCAACGAAGTAATTAAACTTACCGAAAGCACCATAGGGTATATATATTATTACAACGAAGAAACTGAATTGTTTACGCTTAATTCGTGGTCTAAAGAGGTGTTGAACGATTGTATGGTAGTAGAAAAGCAAACTACCTACGAATTGGCTAAAACAGGAATATGGGGTG
This sequence comes from Bacteroidetes bacterium ADurb.Bin217, assembly GCA_002069975.1. Lineage (GTDB taxonomy): Bacteria > Bacteroidota > Bacteroidia > Bacteroidales > UBA1715 > MWCJ01. The sequence continues at coordinate 48,977 of MWCJ01000015.1, forward strand.
AAGTTGTAAGGCAACGCAAACCAATAATAATAAACGACTTTACTGCACCTAATCCTCACAAAAAAGGATATCCTCAAGGGCATGTAACTCTTAATTCATTTGCATCGGCACCTATTTTTATCGATTCAAAAATAGTAGCAGCAGTAGGGGTTGCCAATAAAAAAACAGACTATACCCAAACCGATATTATGCATATGCAAATAGTAATGGATTCGGCATGGAAAATAGTAGAACGACAACGATTATTCGAAGAATTGATAATTGCTAAAGAGCAAGCAGAGGAAAATAATGCATTAAAAACAGCTTTTTTGGCAAATATTAGTCATGAAATCAGAACTCCTATGAATGCTATTTTAGGATTTTCTGATTTATTAACAGCAGATGAGCAATCGAACGAAGAGCGTGAATATTTTATATCTATTATTAAACAATCGGGCAAACAGTTATTACGGGTAATTAATGATATTATAGATATTGCCAAAATATCGGCACATGCTATAAAACCCGATATGAGAATCTGCGACATATCTTATATAGTAAGCAATTCTGTTGAAATTGTAAAACAGCAACAGTATAGTAAATTGCAAAAAAATGTAAGTATTCATATTCAAGAAGGTTTTTCGAATATTCAAATTCAATCGGATCCGGTGCGGTTACAACAAATATTTACAAACCTTATAAGCAATGCTGTAAAGTATACTCCGCAAGGTACCGTTGAAATAGGAACAATACCATATACCGACGATTATATTTGTATATATGTAAAAGATACAGGTATAGGTATTCCCAACGAATTTCATGATAAAATATTTGAATTGTTCCGACAGGTGAATGCAAACCAAACAATAGAAGGCACCGGAATAGGATTAAATATTACACAAGGTCTCATACAGTTGTTAGGCGGTACAATTTGGGTAGAATCTGAAGAGGGAAAAGGCTCCACGTTTTATGTAACTATTCCAAATAAACGAGTGGAACAGCAATTAGATGTATCGCCTCAAAGTCCTAAAACTACTATACCCGATTGGTCTGCCAAAACTATATGTATAGCCGAAGATAATATACATGCATTTACATTACTCGAAATTTTGCTTGCCCCAACTCATGCAACATTACTTCATGCATGCAATGGCAAAGAATTATTGGCTTTGTGCGTATCTCATACTATTGATGTAATTCTTTTGGATATTCATATGCCGGTGATGAATGGATCTGAAGCTATGAAAGAATTACAAGCACAGGGAAATACTATTCCGGTAATTGCTCAAACTGCATATACATTATCCGAAGATATCGAATATTTTTATGAATTAGGATGCAAAGCTCATATTTCTAAACCTATTCAGAAGAATATATTATTTACGTTACTTGCTCAATATTTGTAATGTATTGTAGGATTTTTCTCTTTCAAAGTATTTAGTTAGTCTTTAATACAACGAACCGAATACCCCATTTTTTTTGAATAGCTCTCACTATTAAAACTAACACTTGTATTTGAAATAGCCCACCTGTATGCATAATTCGTAGATTCTTGGGTATAACTCCACCAATATGCTGTATACGTTTTATAATAAAAACTACCTGTATTTGATGCTCTATTACCTGCCGGTAAGCCACAAAATCCTGTAGAATTATTTTCATGTTGAGAATACCCAACGGAACCTTCTTGTGTAGAAATTGTCCAACCCTCGGTGATAGCTAGAGATTTAGCTATTTTATTATCTACAGTTGTTGAGTCATAATTAAAGCCATTTTCAATGAGATAGGTTCGTAACTCACTCCATTCTTGATCATTTGGCACGTGCCATCCCGTTGGACAAAGTTTTTCTGTTTCTACTGCGTACCAATTATAAAATTTTCCATATAATGCTGAACTATCAGTATTATTATATACATCACAATATCCATCGCTGGTTGCTTGTGTCCATTCTACATTGTCTGAAATAAACGGAATAGGTGTTCCGTCCGCATACGTAGTTGTTTGCAAATTTTGGGCAAACCATGTTTGGTTTCCAATTTGAATTGTTGAATATTCATTGTCTTCAATATCTGTTACTGTTCCCATAAACGAAAAATATAAACATGTATCAGTAAATGGACTTATGCTTATATTATCTGTTAAATCTTGCGAATATCCTATACATTCTAAAATATCACCATAGAGAAAAGTCATTTTTGAAGTATTTTCCTCTTCTTTTAATATATTATGGTTTTCTGAAAATAATAATGGGTTTGAAATAGCTTCTTTATACAAAAACGAACCGGTGTACAACATTTTTCTGTCTTTTGTAAAAACGTGAATGAAATATATTTTTTGCTTTACATTAGATATAATAATTAAAGGTTGTTCTTGAACATGTTGTATTTCATTTGCTATAATAATTTTCCCGGATTCGTCAAATACCTCTATGTGTATGGCGTTTGAAATGAGCTGGTTTGTATGCAATTCCATTCCGTTTGATGATGTTTTCCAATAAAAGGCTGGAGTTTTCGAATATGTATCTATAATAGTGGTCGGAACAGTAAGTATAAGACTATTATTTGGCTCAATGCTTATTTTTTCATTAGTTCGCATGTTTTGTACAACTATTGAATCTAAAGGATTACTATTGTAACGTGATTTAAAATTAACCGTAATTTCTTGCGAATTACTCATTAAAAAAATATGAAGTACTGCAAATAAAACAAAATGTTTTTTCATGATTTTATAGTATTTAAGGGTTGTTTTATTGACAATGCACCATTCTAATTCCCTATAGAGCGAATGGGGAATCTTTAAGATGAAATTGGAATTGGTATTTGGAATAGTGGAGATACGTATACCTCTAATTCTATATCAGTATAGTTGGTTATACTAATTTGGGTACCAAAAAAATTCAAATTTTAATAATTACAATTCAGTTAAAGTAAGAATAATCTACTAGTTTATATTCTTATATACTTGTTTTGTTGTGCAGCACCTAAATCATAAGAAATCGCACAAGCATATAATACCAATATTGCTAAAGAAGCAATTACTTGTGAATTAATAAGATGATACATTTGAAATGTAATTTGTTGTTTTTTTAATTTTTCCATTTTTTTAATCACTGTTGTCCGAAATAAATTTCGAGTATTATCCGAAAAGTCTTATTAATACTGAATAAGCAAAGTATTAAAAAAATATGACACTTTGTTTTTTTGTATATTTTCTTGTTACTTTTTCTACAGCAAAAAAGTAACCAAAAGTGCCGCCATGCAATACGTAATCTAAAAATATATTCGTTAATGCTGATTTAGCAAAATGCCCATGAAAGTCCTGTAATAAACTATTAAACACAGTGTTAGGCAAGCTGCTAAATCTACGCATTAACTTCATTATTTTTAACGATTACTTAATTGAATGGCTTTTTGGTAAATCCGGAATGTGTTATTTTTAATATTGTGAATTTTTTATCGGACAATACTG
>MWCJ01000016.1 GCA_002069975.1 Bacteroidetes bacterium ADurb.Bin217
TTCATGTTTTTGTTTTTTAGAAAATACAAAATTAAGCAAGTTATCATTTATAATGCTACTTCCCCCTTCCTTTGCTTCGTTCCGCTGCGCTCCACTTCGCAAAGGAAGGGGGAAGTTTATCCATTAACAACGTGGTGAAACTTTACACATAATTCTATTTTAATATTCATTTTTTCATAGCACAAAGTTATTTAAATTATCAAAACTTTCAATAGTTACAAGTTTTTATAATTTATAGAGAAGCTCCTTACGGCACGGTATTACCCCCGATTATCCTGTTTTTCACGAGCTTATGCTCCTAACTGAGCATTGGGTTACCAAAATCTTGAATTATATATAAATTGTCCGAGATTCATACTATCGCTCCTTCTATGTTGTAATCCAAATTTTTATCAACCTCACACAAAAAGTCAAACCACCACCTTGCCCTATTGGATGAGTGAATAATTCGAGACCTATAAGACTTTAAAACAAAATCTACATTCTTTCATTTTTTTCTTATATTTGCTCGGTTTAAAAAAATACAATATATGAATACTCACAATAGTGCTAATACAGCTACCCTGCTTATTCACTGCAAAGACCAAAAAGGAATTGTAGTTTCGGTTACCGAATTTATTCACAAAAACAACGGAAATATACTCTATCTCGACCAGCATGTCGACCATCAGGAGGCAGAATTTTTTATGCGTGTGCAATGGGATTTAGATGGTTTTGCTATTCCGGTAGAAAAAATCGGTGATTATTTTACTACGCTTATTGGCGATAGATACAATATGAAATTCGAAATTCATCTTGCCAAAAAAGTTCCGCGTATTGCAATATTTGTGTCGCATTTGCCTCATTGTATTTACGATATTTTGTCGCGTGTGCGGTCTGGTGAATGGAAGGTGGAAATACCGGTAATTGTGAGCAATCACGAAAAATTACGTCATGTTGCCGAAGAATTTGGTATACCATTTCATGTGTTTTCTATAACCGAAACAAACAAACGCGAGCAAGAAGAAGCAATTATAAAATTATTACAAGAACAAGAGGTTGATACAGTAATTTTAGCTCGCTATATGCAAATAATATCCGACTGGTTTATTTCGCAATACCCCAATCAAATTATCAATATTCACCACTCGTTTTTACCTGCTTTTCCTGGAGCTCGTCCATACCACTCGGCATACGAACGTGGCGTAAAATTAATTGGAGCTACCAGCCACTACGTTACCCCCGAATTAGATGCCGGACCTATTATAGCACAGGGAGTTACCGAAGTTACTCATAAAGATACGGTAGAGAATATGAAACGGAAAGGTTTGGATTTGGAGAAAATAGTACTTTCTAAAGCTATTTGGTCGCATATTCAACATAAAACATTGGTGTATAATAATAAAACTATTGTGTTTGAATAAGAAAGTCTGAAGGGGCTAAAAAGTCTGAAAAGAAAAAAATGATTATTGAATATCAACAATAAATAGTACAATCCAAAGTTTTTGATATTTTTGTAAAAAATAATAACAATGGCTGATACAAAAGCTCAATTTGACGAAGTTAAAAAAATATGTCTCGACGTATTTGAAAAAAAATACGATGACTATGGTACGGCGTGGCGTATTATGCGTCCGGAATCGGTAACCGACCAAATATTTATAAAAGCCCAACGGATTAAAAGTATTGACGAAAAAGGTGTATCCAAAGTTGCCGAAGGTATTGTGCCTGAATTTATTGCTATTATTAACTATGGTATCATTGGACTTATTCAGTTAGAATTGGATTCATCGGCACCTATAGAATTAGAAAAGACACACACGCTTGCATTGTATTCAAAATACTACGAAGCTGCCAAAGAATTGATGACAAACAAAAATCATGATTATGGCGAAGCATGGCGTAGCATGCGTGTGAGTTCGTACACAGATTTAATTCTGATGAAAATTCATCGCACCAAACAAATAGAAGATAATAAAGGTGTAACCAAAATATCGGAAGGTGTAGATGCCAATTATTTTGATATGATAAATTACGCAATTTTTGCGTTAATCAAATTAGTAATTGAAAAATCAGAATAAAATATTAAAAATTATGAAAGAAAGAAAATGGTTTATTTACGGAATTGGGCTGAGTGCTGTATTTGCTGCACTATATGCTACCACACAATTTTCTTCGTTCGAAGATGCTACGTGGACTAAATTATTTGTTCTTTTAACTACAATTTTAGTGGGGTCGGTGGGGTTAAGCTTTATATTCAACACCAAACAATATGTATTGAATACCGCCCGTATTTTTAGTGGAATTTTATTTATTTTTTCGGGATTTGTAAAAGCGGTTGATCCACTTGGTTCGAAATATAAATTTATTGATTATTTCGAAGCGTGGAATATGAGTTTCCTCGATTCGTGGGCACTTACGTTTGGTATAATTTTAAGCACCATAGAATTTGTTGTTGGTCTTGCACTGTTATTTAAAATATACACAAAATACTCATCGCTACTGGGCTTGTTGTTTATGATAGTGTTTACGCCCATAACTATGTATTTGGCATTTCAACAAAACATTACAGGAAAAGAATTGGTGCATGACTGTGGATGCTTTGGTGATGCTTTGGTTCTTACCAATTGGCAAACATTTATAAAGAATCTTATCATTTTAATACCTATTACCATTGTATTTTTGTATCGCAAGCGGGTCGAAGATGTTTTAAATCCATTACGTTCTATGATTGTAACATCGGCATTCACTATTGCAGTGGTAGGACTATCGGCATATGCCTTACTCCACTTACCTCCTATTGATTTTCGTCCATATAAAAAAGGGACATTATTAGTTAACGGGGCATGTTCTGAAATAGCGGCTGATGAGAATTCCAAAACACTGATGTATGCCCAATTTAAAAACATGCAAACAGGCGAAAAGAAAGAATTTGAAATAACCGAAAGTTATCCCGATTACACATTGTGGCAATACGATACTACAGTTGCAATACGATACGAAAAAATTCAATTACAGCCAAAAACTGACAGTATTCAAAAGCCTAAACAACGAACATTTGTAGTAGATAATTTATTATTTTCGAAACAAGGCGAAGATTATACCTGCGAAATTATTGGCGACACCTCATATGTATTTTTGGTGGTTCAGTACGATGTTGTTCATACCAATACAAAACCTCAAAAACAACTGAATGAATTATTTACGTGGGCTAATGAGCAAGGATATACATTCTATGCTGCAACTTCGAGTTTAAATGAACTTGTAGAAGATTACAAACAAAAACATGACGTGCAGTATACGTATCTCGATGCCGATGATATTCCATTAAAAACAATAGTTCGTGCAAATCCGGGATTAGTTTTATTAAAAAATGGGGTAGTTATAGACAATTGGCATGGAAACGATATTCCAAGTATAGAAGAATTTAAGAAAGTACTTATTAAATAAATATATTAAAAATTAAATACAAATGAGAAAAAAAGTAGTAGCGGGCAACTGGAAATGTAATACAACAGTAGCCGAAGGTGTAGCGTTAGCAAAAGAAGTAAATGATATTGTAACAGCTACCGATGTGGTAGTAGTATTGGGAACACCATTTACTCATATAACAGAAGTTGTAAAAACTATTACAAACAAATCAATATCGGTAGCAGCTCAAAACTGTGCAGCCGAAGCAAAAGGTGCATTTACCGGCGAAGTTTCTGCAGCTATGGTTCAGTCTACCGGTGCTAAATATGTAATTTTAGGTCACAGCGAACGTCGTGAGTACTATGGCGAAACAAGCGAAATTTTAAACAAAAAAGTAGCTTTAGCTTTAGCTAACGGCTTAACACCAATATATTGTTGTGGCGAAGCATTACCTATTCGTGAGTCTGGAAAACAAAATGAATTTGTAATCAACCAATTGCAAGAAACAGTATTTACTCTTTCACCCGAAGATTTCAAAAAAATAATTATAGCATACGAACCAATATGGGCTATAGGTACCGGTGTAACTGCTACAACACAACAAGCACAAGATATGCACAAAGCATTACGCGATGCTATTGCAACTAAATTCGGTAACGATATTGCACAAGAAACTTCTATTCTTTACGGAGGAAGCTGTAATGCATCGAATGCAAAAGAATTATTTGCAAGCCCCGATGTTGATGGTGGTTTAATTGGTGGTGCTTCGTTAAAAGCTGCTGATTTCAACACTATTATTATGTCATACTAATTATTGAATATTATATTCAAAGCCTCTGTAGCTTGTACTACAGAGGCTTTTTTTTTACAACATATGGACTATTTGGAATTACACATTGATTTGCAAGGTAAACAAGCCTTTGCCGATGATATTATTACCGCACAACTTGCCGACATTGGGTTCGAAAGTTTTACCTGCGACGACCGACAATATAAAGCCTACATACAAACTGCACTGTTTGACAAAATACTTGTAGAAAGTACAATAAAAGAAATAGAAATTCATTTAGGTACATTGCCATACAGTATTAAATCTATTGAAACGGTAAATTGGAATGCACAATGGGAATCGCAATTTGAACCGGTAAAGGTAGATTCAAAAATCATAATACGTGCACCGTTTCACCTTATAGATACTGCACCATTTACATATGATATTATTATCGAACCCAAAATGTCGTTTGGTACCGGGCATCACGAAACTACCTATTTGGTATTGAAAAATATGTTATCGTTAAATTTTGCCAATAAACGCGTGGCAGACTGTGGATGTGGCACCGGAGTACTTGGAATTGCAGCTTCACTCATGGGAGCATCGGAGGTATTTGCATTCGATTATGACCCTATTTGTTATGAAAACACAATTGAAAATATTGAAAAAAATGCAATAACAAATATGAAAGCAGAAACAGGGGTAGTTTCAATTATTGAAGGAAAAGAGTTTGATATACTTTTAGCAAATATTAATCGTAATATACTTGTACAAAATATGCATTTTTTTTCACAAGCCCTAAGCAACGGTGGATATTTGATTGTAAGCGGTTTTTACCAAAAAGATATGCCAATTGTTGAAAAACAAGCTTTGCAGAATCATTTAAAATTCGTATCTTTCAACGCTAAAAATAATTGGGTATCTGTAGTATTTTGCAAATAGCTCATAAAAAGTAAATTTTTAAACATTTATGTTATGAATCGATTTTTGAAAACAGTATTTATTATTCTAAGTGTTTTGATGGTAAACATGTCGTATGGTCAAGCTATCAAACAATTTTCTGACAATGACGAAGAGTTTTTTACACAACTCAAAACATTTTTCGAAGGCTCGGCAAGGAGTGACGAACTTTTAGCATTTCATAAAGATTTTAAAAAATATTGGGATTCAGGTGCAATACCCGATGATGAAAAAAAACGAATTATTCAACGGTCGAATATGTTGCTTAAAAAATTCGGTAAACCCTACCCTAATTTTTTAAATTACTATAGTGTAATACAACTATTCTTTAAAGCAAAACACCCTACCGATAGCTATCACGCATGGGACGATGCCTTTGCATATCTTATTCAAAATAAGAGTTTATCGGCTTCCGATAGATTTGTAGTATCTGCAATTGAATTATTTCAAAACAATGCATTGTCAATTCAATCATCCGTATCATGGAAAATATTAAAAATGCAATCGTTTACGTATTCGTTTACAAATAACGTATGTAAAGTTACTATGCCCCCCTCTGATTTGTTATGCGAATCTGCCAAAAACGAGATGATTATATATCAAGCTGAAGGATATTATTTACCATTTGATAATGTTTTTGTTGGAACCAAAGGTAAAGTAGCTTGGGAACGTTCCGGTTTTAATTACGAAGACGTATATGCCGATTTACAAAAATTCAAACTCGATTTAACAAAAAACTCATACTCTGCCGATTCTGTATGGTTTTTAAATAATAACTACTATGAACAAAAAATTCTTGGTAAAATTGAAGACAAGGTAATTGTGGTTCGCGACGTAGAACAAGTAAATTATCCGAAATTTCAATCGTATCAAAATATATTTGTGTTAGAAAATGTGTATCCTGGCATTACCTATCGCGGTGGATTTACCATGAGTGGGTCACAGTTTATTGGTTCGGGTACTATTAAAGAACCGGCTACACTTACATTTCAAAAAGACAATAACAGAACGGTATATACCCAAGCCCTTAATTATATTTTCCGTAACGACCGTATTGTAAGTAGAAACTGTGCGGTGAGTATTTATATTCAAAAAGACTCTATTTATCACCCGGGATTAATGTTCCGCTACGATGTTCCAACGCGTCAAGTAACGCTGATACGTAACAACGATAGCGAAAACTTGTCGCGAACTCCATACTTTAACACCTATCATATGATAGATATGGATGTACAACAGTTGACATGGAAAATCGATAATCCTACAATGATTATGAGTGGATTGGAAGGTACAACTGTAAATAAAGCTAGTTTTGAATCGTCGAATTACTTCCGCGAGGCTCGCTATATGGAAATTGGTTTATACGACAGAACACATCCGCTTATAGCATTGCGTAATATGGCAAAAGAAAAAAAATCTGAAACATTTACGGTAGGTGATTTTGCTAAATATCTAAAAATACCGGAATCAGACACACGCCACTTATGTCTTGACCTCTCATTTAAGGGTTTGATAGCATACGACCGCGAAGAACAATTAATAACGGTAAAACCTCGTGTATATGAATATTTAAATGCCCGTGTAGGTAAAATCGACTACGACGTTATTCGATTCAACTCCGAGCATGATATTAAAGGATTACATAATGCGAAACTTGACCTTAACACGTTTGAACTTGACCTTGTAGGGGTATCGAGAGTTCAGGTGAGTGACTCGCAAAATGTGATTTTCTATCCTCGCGGTAGTCAGTTAACCATGTCTAAAAACAGGAATTTCCGTTTCGACGGTGTTATTGATGCGGGTCTTTTTACATACTATGGACGTGGATTTGACTTTAATTACGAGCAGTTTAAAATAAACCTTAAAAATGTTGACTCATTGAAAATTAAGGTAGAGGCGTTTAAAGCAAATCAATACGGTGTAAAAGATTTAGTTGAAATAAAAAATGCAATTGAATATATTACCGGTGAAATTATGATTGATGCTCCTAATAATAAATCCAGTATCAAGAATTATCCACAATATCCTATATTCGACAGTAAACAGCCTTCGTATGTATTTTACGACTACCCTGCTATTTATAAAGGTGTATACGACCGTAAAAAATTCTATTTCAAAGTCGACCCCTTTGTTATCGATAGTCTTAACAGTTTTTCTACCAAAGGTTTATTCTTTGCCGGAGAATTTTTTAGTGCCGATATATTTGTACCAATGCGTGAAAAAATTGTAGTACAAGAAGACTATTCATTTGGGTTTATCCGAACTACCGGTGCCGGCGGATATCCTATTTATAAAGGGAAAGGTAAGTTTACCGATACTATCAATTTAAGTTTTAATGGATTAGTGGGATACGGTAAAATTAATTATTTAAATTCCGAAGCTGTTTCGAAAAAAGGATTTACATTCTTCCCCGACTCTACCAATGGTATAGCCGATAAATATTCTATTAAAAAACAAAATATTTCTCAAGGCGCTGAATATCCCGATGTAAATGGTGAAAATATTGACGTGCATTGGGAACCTTATAAAAATCGTTGGGTTTCAAAAGAAACAGGAAAAGCATTTAAAATGTATGGAGACAGCACATACTTATCAGGAGGGTTAATATTTACCCCCAAAGGTTTAGGTGGTTGGGGTAAATATACATTCAGTGAAGCTCAAATTACATCAAATTCATTTACATTTAAAGAAAAAGAAGTACTTGCCGATACCTCAAATTTTGATTTATTATCAAAAGAAGGATTAAATGAATTAGCATTTAAAACACAAAATGTAGCAACTAAAGTAGATTTTGAAAAGAAAAAAGCAAGCTTTAAAGCAAACGATGATTTAACTATAGTTCAGTTCCCTCGAAATCAATATATCTGTTATCTTAATCAATTTACCTGGGACATGGTAACCAAACAAATTGAATTAGGTAACCCCGAAGCATTATCTAAAGAAGGAACTGCACCAGGATTACATTTTTATTCGGTACATCCTCGTCAAGATACACTAAATTTTAAATCTACATATGCTAAATATGACCTTAATAAATATATAATTGATGCATATCAAGTACCTCATATTGATGTTGCCGATTCGCGTATATTACCTCATAAAGACAGTATAATTCGTATTCGCGAAGAAGCTAAAATGCGTACAATAAACAATGCTGCAATGTATGCAAATCGTGATAATAAATATCATTATATATATGGTGCTACATTTAATGTTAATGGAAAACTCGACTTTACAGGTAATGGTTCTATAGATTATATCGACGAAAACAAAGACAAACAAACCTTATTGCTTACATATATTGGTGTAGATTCGGTATTTAGAACATTTGGTACCGGAAAAATTGCCGAACCCGATAATTTCAAATTATCGCCCGTATATAGTTATTATGGTGATTTTAGGGTAAATGCATGGCGAAAAGATTTAACATTTATTGGAAATGTTTTAATTGCAAACGAGTGTAATTTAAACAAACCGTTATGGTTCAAATTTAGAAGCGAAATAGACCCGAACGAAATATTTATTCCTATTGGCTACTATCCTGTTGATAGAAATAATGACACTATAGGTTCTTCTATATATGTAACTCAAAATCCTGCAGGTATTTATACAGCATTTTTATCGCCTCAAAAATTAGAAGATGATACAAAAATTGTTGAAGCTCAAGGTTTTTTACATTACGACAAAAAATCGCGACGATATAAAATTGGAACAAGAGAAAAAATATTGAACGAAGAAGTTCAAGGAGATTTAATATCGTATCATCGCGAATTCTGTAACACGTATGGCGAAGGTAAACTTAATTTAGGTTTAGATTTAGGACAAGTTAAAGAAGCTTCATATGGTAGTGTTTCACACAATATTAATTCTAATCGTGTCACCTTAGAAACAGTATCATATATCGACTTTTTCTTTGACCAAGGAATTCTTAATGCTATTACCGACACTCTTACAAAACGTCCGGGAGTACCAGGTGTAGACCGAACCCGAAGTGCCTTTAAAAAAGGTATAACAGAATTGCTCGGAAACGAACAAGCGAAAGTAGTATTAGATGAAATTCAGTTATACGGCGAAGTGCGTAAAATGCCAAAAGAACTTACTCATACTTTTACATTCTCATATCTTGATTTAGTTTGGGATACAGTAGCATCGTCATATCGTTCGGTAGGACAAATAGGTATTCACAGTATTAATGGTGTACCGGTTAACAAAATGGTTACAGGATATTATGAATATGCAAAATTATATACAGGCGATATGTTTACGTTCTACTTCCAACTTGATGATAGCAAATGGTTTTTCTTCCACTATAATAAAGAAGAAATGCAGTTTATATCGTCAGAAGCTGGTATGAATTTAGCGTTAGAAGCAATTAAAGAGCCTAAACGAGCAATGTCGGTAAGTCGTAACGAAGCACAATATAAATATCGCTTATCGTCTATTGCATTCAAAAATGTATTCGTAGAACGGTTTACTACAGGTGGTGGATATACCAATATTCGTCCACAATTACCTCAAACTCCAACTGATGAAACAAAACCTGCAGATGACACGAAACCTGCAGATGAGGCAAAACCGGAACCTGAAAACAAAAAAGATGCTGATGACGAGTATGAAGATGAATAATATCTATTAATTATATTTCTATTAAGGAGTTACACATAAGTGTAACTCCTTTTTTTATAACGTTTTTACATAATTACAATACATATGAAAGGATTACTTACAATTGGCTTATTGATTTTTTCCAACATTTTCATGACCTTGGCATGGTACGGACATCTTAAATTTTCTGAAATGAGTTGGTTTAGCCGTTTGGGTATTGTGTCAATAATTCTTATAAGTTGGGGAATTGCACTTTTTGAATATTGTTTTCAAGTTCCCGCAAATCGTATTGGGTTTAGAGAAAACGGCGGACCATTCTCACTTGTTGAACTCAAAGTAATACAAGAAGTTATAACCTTAGTAGTATTTACCGTATTTACCCTTATTGTATTCAAAAACGAAACATTTAAATGGAATCATATTGTTGGATTTATTTGCTTGATTTTGGCTGTGTATTTTATTTTTAGGAAATAACGACACAAATAATTACTATCTTTGTCAAAATTATAAAACATGGCAGAGAAACAAAAACGTACTCGAATTATAGTACAAAAAAATAATATAGAATCTACAGGTTCTCGGAGGTCTCAAAGATCATTTGATAATCAAGACAAACCGAATACTTCAACTCGAAAACCTCGTTCACACGACGACTCGTCATCGTTTGAATCGAAAGACAGAAAACCTTCATTCAAATCATCGGATTCGCGTTCGTACGATAGACCTAAATCACAATCACAATCACGCTCTCGCGATTCATACAGTTCCAACGATTCACGAAAAAAACAATATTCCGATAAACCAGTATATTCAAAACCTCGTTCGCACGACGACAACTCATCGTTTGAATCGAAAGACAGAAAACCAGCTTTCAAATCATCGGATTCGCGTTCGTACGATAGACCTAAATCACAATCACGTTCTCGCGATTCATACAGTTCCAACGATTCTCGAAAAAAACAATATTCAGATAGAACTGAATATTCAAAACCACGTTACAATAGAGATTCAGAAGAACATTCAAACAAACCAAAATTCACAAAATCAGACGCAGAACATATCGGCGAAAGACCTCATATTACATTTGAGAAAAAAGACGACGATTTAATTCGTTTAAACAAATTTATTGCAAATGCCGGAGTTTGCGCTCGCCGCGAAGCCGATGAATTAATTGCAAGTGGTGTAATTACGGTAAATGGAACGGTTGTTACCGAAATGGGATATAAAGTAAAACGTACCGATACCGTATTAATGGATGGAAAAGCATTAGTTAGTCAAAAGAAAGTATATATATTACTCAACAAACCAAAAGATTGTATTACAACCAAAGAAGATCCGGAAGGCAGACGCACGGTGTTTGACTATATTGCTGGAGCATGTTCGGAAAATGTAGAGCCGGTAGGTAGACTCGACAGAAACACTACCGGAATTTTGTTATTTACCAACGATGGCGATTTAGCAGAAAAAATCCTACATCCTCGTTATAATAAAATGAAAATTTACCATGCCTTTTTAGATAAAACATTGAAACTTGAAGACTTTCAGACTATAGCCGAAGGTGTTGAGTTGGAAGACGGGTTTGTAGAAGTAGATGATTTACAATATGTAAATACCGACGATAAATCTCAAATTGGCATTCAAATTCATTCCGGTAAAAATCATGTAGTTAAACGTATTTTCGAAACATTTGGATATACCGTGGAAAAATTAGACAGAGTATATTTTGCAGGATTAACCAAAAAAAATCTACCACGTGGCAAATGGAGATTTTTGACCCGTGCCGAAGTAGCAATTTTACAACAAGGAGCATATGAATAATACCGAACACAAATCTGGGTTTGTTAACATAGTAGGTAACCCCAACGTAGGAAAATCTACTCTTATGAACGAATTGGTTGGCGAAAGAATATCTATAATAACTAATAAATCGCAAACTACTCGTCACCGAATTATGGGAATAGTAAATGAAGAAAATTATCAAATAGTTTTTTCCGATACTCCGGGGGTTTTAAAACCTGTATACAAATTGCAGGAATCGATGCGGAAATTTTCGGAATCTGCCTTGGTTGACGCCGATATTATGCTGTACATTACCGACATATTTGAAACACCAGATAAAAATGAGGATTTCTTATTAAAAGTATCGAAAAGTAAAGCACCTGTTTTGTTAATAATAAATAAAATTGACCTTACCGACCAAGATAAGCTTACTCAAATTGTAGAAACGTGGGAACAACGATTGCCTAAAGCAGAAATAATTCCTTGTTCGGCACTTACAAAATTTAATGTATCTTATATTCTTAAACGAATTATAGAACTTTTACCTGCAGGAGCACCATATTACGATAAAGATCAACTTACCGACAAACCTGTTCGTTTTTTTGTATCGGAAATCATTCGCGAAAAAATTCTTTTACTATATCAAAAAGAAATCCCCTATTCTACCGAAGTAGTAATAGAAGAATACAACGAAGAAGCCGGACGTGATTTTATTCGTGCATTAGTTTTGGTAAATCGCGATTCTCAAAAAGGAATTATAATAGGAAATAAAGGTGCCGGAATTAAAAAATTAGGTACAGAATCTCGTCTTGAAATCGAAAAGTTTTTACAAAAAAAAGTACATCTCGAATTATATGTCAAAGTAAGTAAAGATTGGCGTGACAATGATTTATTACTAAAACAATTCGGATATAATTTATAATCATCTACAGTATGTCAGTATATACCTCTATTATTCGGCCTATTTTATTTAAGTTCAACCCCGAAACAGTTCATAATTTTACTATTGGCTATTTGCATGTAGTAAGCAAATTACCATTGAGTCAATATATTATTAGCAAAGCATATAAAGTTCCTCAATCAGCACAATTACAAAAAACTATATGTGGACTTACATTCCCCCACCCTGTTGGATTAGCTGCCGGACTCGATAAAAATGCCAAAGCCTATAAGATGTTTGGAGCTATGGGGTTTTCATTTGTAGAAGTGGGAACCGTTACCCCTAAATCACAACCAGGAAATCCTAAACCTCGATTGTTTCGCTTACCCAAAGATAAAGCAATAATTAACCGTATGGGCTTCAATAACAATGGAGTTGGCTTTATGGTTGCACAACTTAAAAAGCGTAATTCAAATCTAATAATTGGTGGAAATATTGGAAAAAACAAAACAACTCCAAACGAAGATGCTACTGCCGATTATATAACTTGTTTTGAAGCATTATACGATTATGTAGACTATTTTGTAGTAAATGTAAGTTCCCCCAACACACCCAATTTACGTGAATTGCAAGATAAGAAGCCACTTACCGAATTACTACAAACTTTGATGTATGAAAACATTCAAAAACCAAAACAAAAACCTATATTCTTAAAAATTGCACCTGATTTAACTCATAGTCAACTCGATGATATTGTAGACATTGTAAAGGAAACAAAAATTGCCGGAATAGTTGCTACTAATACCACCATTACACGCGACAATCTTACATATTCCAAAGAATATATAGATTCAATAGGTGCAGGTGGTTTGAGTGGTGCTCCGGAAACTAATATGTCTACCGAGGTAATTCGGTATTTACATACTAAATCGCATGGTGCGTTTCCAATTATTGGCGTAGGTGGTATTATGACTCCCGAAGATGCTTACGAAAAATTGCAAGCAGGTGCTTCGTTAATACAACTTTACAGTGGATTTATATATGAAGGTCCGGCATTAATAGAACGAATTTGTAATTATATAATAAAAAAAACAGAAAAATAAAAATGAAGAAATTTCTAATAATTATAAGTATACTTTGCTTTCAAAGTGTTCAAGTATTTTCGCAAAACTATGCATTTACAATGAACAAAAAATTAGGAATGGGTATAAATTTAGGAAATGCATATGAAGCGACCGGTTTAGGTGAATGGGGTGTAAATCCCGATTCTACATATTTTGCAGATATTGCAAAAAAAGGATTTGCTTCTATTCGAATTCCTGCACGATGGTCAGCCCATGCTCTTGAGCAAGCACCATATACAGTTCAATCGTATTTTATGGATACCATAGAATGGGCTGTAAAACAATCATTGCAACAAGGTTTATATGTGGTTCTAGACATGCACCACTATGAAGAAATGTTTGAAGATCCTGCTGCTCATAAAGATAGATATTTGGCAATTTGGGAACAAATTTCGGCTCGATTTGAAAACTATTCAGATAGTTTGTATCTAGAAATTTTTAACGAGCCGCATGATAATTTTACTGCTACATTATGGAATGAATATTTGCTCGAAGGATTAGCTACTATTCGCGACAAACACCCTAAACGAATGGTTATTATTGGAACCGCAGAGTATGGTGGTATAGGTGGATTACAAAAATTAGAAATACCTTCGAACGACACCTGTTTAATTGTTACCGTGCATTATTATAATCCTTTTAATTTTACACATCAAGGGGCTGATTTTGCAGGAGTAACAACTACAAATGTTACCTGGGACAGTACTGCATCTCAAATAAATGCTGTAAAAAATGATATGGAAATAATTAAAGCATATTCGCAAACTAAAAATGTACCTATTTATATAGGAGAATTTGGAGCAATTCAAAATGCCGACGATACATCGCGAGCTCGGTGGGCTGGACATTTGCGAAAAGTTTTTGCCGAATACGAATTTAGTGCAGCATATTGGGAATATTGTAGCGGGTTTGGCATTTATGATGCAGCATTAGATTGTTACTACAATAGCTTACTCACAGCATTAACAGATTCTGTAGGTGCATGTGATTGTGCTATGTACGATACCATAATAGTAAAAAACAGCAAATTTGAACGCGGATTAAATCCATGGGTAGTATACAAAAATGCAGCATCGGGAGCACTTGCAACAGTAGATACAGTTAACCAAGAAGCACGTGTAGAAATAATTCAAAATGGTACTGCAGAATGGCATATTCAATTTGTATATGGGACATTTCCTTTAACATACGGAAGCACATACACGTTGGTATTTGATGCATATGCTTCGAGCGAAACTCCTTTAACAGCTCAAATAAGTTACAACGGTGGAACCTATGCTGTAATTCATGACAATAAAATTTCGTTGAATACTACCAAACAAACATTTTCGTCTACATTTACATTTGAATCACCCTCTGAAGCCAAAACTCGTATGGTATTTGAATGCGGTTTAGCAGAAGCTCAATACCTATATTTCGATAATGTGCATGTATACGAAATTGAAAAAGGTATTCCGGTAGAATCTATTACTATAGAACATTCGCAAGGAACAGGAACCGCAGAAATTACAACAAAACAAGGCAGTTTACAATTATCGGCAATAGTAGAACCCCTTACAGCTTCGAGCAACAAAGTAGTATGGACAATTACAAGTGGCAGCCAATTGGCAACTATTGATACTACCGGATTGCTTACTGCTACAGGATATGGCAATGGAACAGTAAAAGTACAAGCACTTGCATTTGATGGAAGCGGAATTAAAGCTACAAAAAACATTTATATATCGGGACAAACAAGTGATATTGTAGATATAACTAAAAATTGCACTATACATATACAAGAAACTATACTTTCTATACCTTGTTCATACCTATATAGTATAGAAATTTACAGCATTACCGGACAATTACAAAAATCAATGCAATTTTCGCCTACACAAACTGTATGTATACCATATTCGTATCTAACAGATAATTTGAATGTTATAAAAATCAAAGGTGATTCATATGCCGAGACCGTAAAATTTTTAAAAAAATAATGTATTTTTTTTTTTAGAGATTATGTGGTATAAAAAAAAATAGTATATTTGCCACGCAATTGCGAGAATAGCTCAGTTGGTAGAGCACGACCTTGCCAAGGTCGGGGTCGCGGGTTCGAGTCCCGTTTCTCGCTCCACACTCGCCTTGGTGGTGGAATTGGTAGACACGCAGGACTTAAAATCCTGTGGACATTGCGTCCGTGCGGGTTCAATTCCCGCCCGAGGTACAAAAGCCCTCTGTATGAAAGTACAGAGGGCTTTTTGTTTTAAATCAGAATTCAAATCAAGTCATATTGGGGCTCAAGTTAAAATTTTGTGGATTTGTATATTTTATGCATACATTTTAGATATTCAAAATTCTTTCTACCTATATGTATCACTCCGAGATAATGCCGTTCGGCAATACATATCGGGGAAATATAATCCAGCCCTTAATTAAAGTAGCCCTCTCGAAACGTAAGAAGGAGGCAAGACGAAAATTTGTTGACTAATTCTCTAATTACATTTATATAGAAAATATAAATGTAAAATGAGCAGAGAAAAGACACTAATACAATTATTTTTACCCGAAGAGGTATTAGATACTCTTTAAAAATTCTAAAACTGTAATAGAATTTGGTAGTTTTGGGGAAATAAAAAAAAGCTGCCTAAATAAGACAGCTTTTTGTTTTTTGTGGAAACGGGCGGGATCGAACCGCCGACACCAGGATTTTCAGTCCTGTGCTCTACCGACTGAGCTACATTTCCGTGCCATTTTTTAAATGCAGTGCAAAAATAGATTTTTTTTACAAACTCCAAAAAAAATTAGATACTTTTTTTTACGTTTTACTGATTTTATTCAACATTCTTACAAAATATATGATTTACTCTCTTGTTGAATATTAAAATCGAACTTGAATACCAGTACTTCCAAAAAATGGAGCCCCCAATCCTATTTCGGCATGTATTCCAAAATTCTTTGTAAAATAATATCGTATTCCATAAAACATCATTTGCATAGATACTCGTGAACCTATTTTAAAACTAAACAAATCTTGAGCTCTCACACCCGGGATTTCTGCATTAAGAGTTACTTTGGTCAATAAATAACCAACATTGAAGCCCGAATACATATCTAATTTTGGAAAATTTCCATAATGAAACATTGGACACAATCCAAACTTTGTTCTTCGAATACCAAAATTTATATCTAAATACTCTAATACATCTTTATTTTTATATTGAAAATCGTAAATAGTACCCGATAAATTTTGTGTAGATACAGCTAATCCAACCGAGAACCATTTTTTTATAAAAAAATGATAAGAACCTTGCCACATTGGTTTAGCTCGCAATTCAAATGACCCTATAGAATCAATAGTTCGCTTTGAAATAATATTAAACCCTAACCCCACATAGCTCATTCCTATATCATTTGAAATAGTAGATCTATACAATTTGGTTTGTTGAGACATTACAGTTACACTTATGCAAACTGCCAAAAAAGTTATTCCTAATGTTTTAAACATATACAGTAATTTATATTGAACCTAATTTTGAAAAACAGTGTACTACCAACATAATATCGTTTCTAACTTTATAGTCTTTAGCATATACTATATGAGCTTGTTCTATAATAGCAGTATTAGTTGTTTTTAATTGCATTCCGGGATATACAACACCAGGTTTAATTTTGGGTAAATCGGCATGTAATTCATGTATATTTTTAGAATAGCCTACCCACGTTTTCTGATTAAATAATACGGTAAAACAATGAGCAAAATATATTTTTTTGTTTTCGGTAAACCAGCATACAAATGGTCCTAATACCAATAAAAGTAATGAACCGAAAATATCAAAAATACGTTTCTTTTTTTTGTTTAATCCTTTTGCTATAGAATTTAACTCTACGGTATATAATTCTCCGGTTGTATTCGACGAATTACTTCCAATAACCGAAAATGATTCTGGCGGAGCAATTTTAAAATCAACTTGTAAATCGGAAAATTTGAGCATATGTTGAATTATTGCTCCTGCACCAACATCACGCATACAAAAAATAATTTCGTTAACTACATATATGCTTACAATTTCATTCAGTTGATTTAATGTGCCCAAATATCGTTCATCATTTACTTTAGTATCAATGCTTACAAATCCTATTACATGAGCCTGAACATTGGTTTGTTTTAAAAATTCGTATACTCTGTTATTTTCTTGTTCGTCGCCTACCAGTATAATTTGTTTGTTTTTTTCTATTAAAATTCTAAAATTACTAATTTTTAAAACATGAAATACCACTCGAATGAGAGGTACAAGTGTTACAGTCCATACAAAAGTAAAGAACAATAACGCTCGAGAAAACCGTAACCATTCGGGAAATAATGCATATAAAATAAGTATTACAAATAATCCGGCAAACACTCCTTTAAATATATTTCCTATTTTAACCGGACGTTCGTAGCCTGCCGAAAAATAAATGGCAAACAACCACAATAGGGTGAAACTAGGTGCAATAAGTGTAAAATATTCAATAGGATATGACGAGTCTGGACCAAAATGATGCGAAGCCCACCATTGTGCTGTTGCATAAAACCCCATATATATCACTCCTATATCGATAAGTGGAAAAAGTACTTTTTTAAGAATTCTGCTGAGCATTGCCATTAAAGCACGTACCCAAATAGCTGTATGTATAAACAATGAATACAAACTGTATTTTTTCATATGTAATTGTTTACGAGCAAATATTTCCATGGCTTTATAAAAAACCATTACATACTTAAAACTTGCTTTTTTGGTACTCTCGCCTTTATAATGAATAATTGTAGCATGTGGATAATAATAGTTTTTATATCCTGCTTTGATAATACGATACGACAAATCAATATCTTCACCATACATAAAATATTCTTCGTCGAGTAATCCTATAGAATCAAGAACCGATTTACGTAACAACATAAATGCACCTGAAAGTATTTCAATTTCATGAACTTCATTGTTAGATAAATGGCCTAAATAGTAATAATTAAATCGTTTGGAATGTGGAAATACTTTATGAAATCCAAACATTTTAAAGAATGATACCGCCAATGTAGGTAATCCACGTTTCGATTCCGGCAAAAATTTACCTTTCCCGTCAATCATAGATACACCTAAGCCACCGCCATTTGGATGCTCGTCCATAAATTGGGTAGTTTTGGTAAATGTATCTTCTTCTACTACCGTATCGGGATTTAGTAAAAGCACATATTCTCCTTGTGATATACGAATAGCTTGATTGTTTGCTTTCGAAAAACCAACATTTTCTTTATTCTCAATAAGTTGCACCCAAGGAAATTTTTCTGCAATCATTGCACACGAACCGTCTACCGAATTGTTGTCTACCACAAAAACCTCTGCATCAATATTTTGAATAGCAGCATACACCGAATGCAAACATTGTTCGAGTATGTATTTTACATTATAATTTACAATAATTACAGATAATTTCATGCTCTTATACATTATTCTTTAATGAATTTATTGGTACAATTGGGTATTTTGAGTTTTGCATTTATATCTGTTGCTTATGATTAATCTATTGTTAAATGAGAACATGCAAACCCTTGTTCTATGAGCCATTCAATAGTTTTAGGCAATGCGTATTCTAAATTTTTAAATGCTTTTTGCGAATCATGAAATACAATGATAGACCCATTACTTATATAATTTTTCACATTCTCGAAACACGTATGTCCATCAATTGATTGATCATAATCTTTAGATAATACATCCCACATTATTATGGTTAATTTTTCGGATAATACACGAGCTTGCTTAAAGGTAATTTTCCCATAAGGTGGGCGAAATAATGTACTTTTAACTAATTGGGCGGCTTTACATACATTTTCAAAATAATTGGTATTTAAGGTTTTCCATCCATTTAAATGATTAAATGTATGCGAACCTACAGTATGCCCCCTTTGTATTATAGAATTAAATATTTCAGGATATTTTATTACATTATCTCCAACACAAAAAAAAGTTGCTTTTACATTATATGAATCAAGAATATCGAGAACCCAAGGTGTATAAACAGGTACAGGACCATCGTCAAAGGTAAGATAAACTGTTTTTTGTTGTTGGGGAATTCGCCAAAACACATTGGAATATAGTTTTTCCACTATTAGTGGAGGCTGTGGTTTGTTTATATGCAAAAGCGGTTGCTTCATATTAAAAATTTTGTATCTGATTTTGCATCATAAAGTATTTCATCGAATTGTACCAATATGCTATATACGGTAGGTTTCCTTGTAATTGATATACCCACATATTGGCCGATTGAAATTCTTGCGGCAAACATACCGAAATTTGTCGAGTAAATGAATAATATTCTTCAATAAACATTGTTGCAATTCTTGCATTTTTTTGCGCCAATCGTTCATCACCAATTTCTATGGCATATTCAAATAATTGAATAAGCACACCTATGTCTTGTTCTATATCGCTATTCAATGATTTTTGAAATTTTTTTGGTGCAGTTCTATAATATAAAACATTATTTTCTATACGCATAATAACTTCATTTACAATTAACTGCGAAACATCTTTTTCTCCTATTTGTTGATACGCTTTAGCTATGTCTATCATGGTAAAATCATAAGGAAATTCTGATTTAGGAAACAATTGCATACACTTTTGTAATAATTCTATAGCTTTTTCCTTTTGGTTACTTTGTATACAAGCTTGAGCTGCTTGAGCAAACATATTTCTATATTGCATTACTTGCAGTCGGATATAATCATCTATATAAACATTTTTTTGTTCAAAAGCTTCCCATGTATATTCATGCAAAAGATTAGAATATATGGCATCGAGTTGCAATTGCGTTTCAAATTCTTGAGTCCCCGAAAATTCAATTGGTGTAAGCAAATGGGCTAATCCATGAGAATATAAATAATTCTGTAAATGCAATAATTGGTCTGAATTAACAGAACTAGAAAAATAGAGCGGGCGGACCCACGACATGTGAGCAAGAATATCGAGCATTGCAAGAGTGCTTTTTGTAATTACAGTATCTCGTATACTACCATCGGAATTTAATTGTAAAGGAGTAAACGGAATTCCTTGCACAGCCCTACTGGTATCTGTTGCAGACAACACTCCTGACTCAAGTGCATGAGTTATATTTACAGGCAATACAATATTTGGAACAGGAATATAATCAACATATTTACCATTAGGAAGTTTCGCTTTGTATTCTTGATTAGGCGAAGCTAATATTCTAATAATATCTTGAATAGGATAAAACAAATGAGATAATGGAGAATGTGTTAAAACAAATACGTGCTCATTGGTTCCTAAACGGTAAGAAGAATCGGAAAGACCTAATAAAACAGGATTTGATGCGTAGTTTTGCTGACGCAACGAAGATATATACCAATCGGTTGAAAGCAACGAAACTGAAATACCTCGTACATCTGTTCTATATTTTTCTACTTGTTGTATATACCACAGAGGATATGTATCATTGTCACTATCGGAAAATAATAAAGAATTTGGTTTACAAGTAGTTAACAAATTTTTTGAAAAATCATGAGCAAATAGTCTTCCCGATTTATTACAATCATCATAATTTTGTGCATATAAAAGAACTGGACACAAACCGGAAATTGCAATAGAAATATAAAGAATATGTTTGCTAAAATATTGATATAATAACACATACAAAGATACAACTCCTAACCCTATACACATAGAAAAGGCATAAAATGAAAGTACAAACTCGTAATCGCGTTCGCGAGCTTGCAATGGAGTATAATTAAAATACCATGCTAACAGTCCCCCCCCACACACAAACACTAATGTAATAACAATTGCATAGCGTTTATGATACATAATTACAAGTATAAAACCTGCAATAGCAAGTAAAAAGGGAATAAAAAAATATGTATTACGAGCTTTATTGTTTTGCAAAACATCGGGAAGCGAATCTTGTGGGCCCAATCGTAATGAATCAAAAAATGGAATACCAGAAATCCAATTTCCCTTATGCGGTTCACCATTTCCTATAATATCATTTTGTTGTCCTACAAAATTCCACATAAGATAGCGCACATACATATAATTACATTGATAAGATATAAAAAATTTCAAATGATGTAAAAACGTTGGAATGTGATACGTAATTCCATTGATATAATAAGCATTTGTGTTTTTTTCGGGTTCAATTTGAGCCCATTTTACATATTCTTGTACATGTAATGACTGAGAGCTCCATACACGCGGAAATAATGTTTGAGTTTCTCGTGCGTAAATTGGTTTGTGAATACAATTGTTTGTTACATACCTGTTTTGTTCAAAGGTATACAAAGGTGTTGATTCTTGCACCTCAACCACAGGACTTGCATACGATTGCCCAAACCATAAAGGCTTGTTGGTATGTTGAGAGTCTGTAATATACCGAAACAGCGAATATGCATGTTCGGGGTTTTTATAATCTATAGGTGGATTTGCTTGTGAACGAATTACAAAAACAGTAAGCGATGAATATGCTATGCAAAACAATAAGAACGACAGAATAGCAGTATTGAGTAAATATTTTGCACGAATGTGCGAATAATATAATCCAATAATTATGAGAGCTAGTACAACAAAACAAATAATAAAAACACCAAAATGTTGAGGCAATGAAAATTTATTTACAAACAACAGTTCTGACAAAAACAGCATATAAGATATTCCCGGAATTATATATCCAATAATCAATGCAGTAATTACAAAAGAAACAAAAATTACGATTATAATACCAATTCGTGTAAATGTATATTTTTTGCAATAATACAATACTGCACATGCAGGTAAAATTAGTAAATACAAACTATTTCCTGTAGCTAAAATACCTATGGCAAAAGCAATAAGTAATATCCATCGGTTGTTTTGAGATTGTTCCCAGCGAAACATTGCCCATAGTATACAAACAACTATACAAAGTGTAAAAGCATGAGGCGAAGATTGTGTGGCAATATTCCAAAATGTATGACTAAATGCTAGAGAGAGAGAAGCAATACTACCCGACAAAATTACGAGTATTGTTTTATGCAATTGTTCAATACTAGTAATACGTTGAATAACAGAATGTGCTATAAAAATAACAGTACTATACAAACACACTACTGTAAGAGATGCTGCAAATACTGAAACCAAAGTAATACTATATGCAACATTGCCAAACGAAAAGAGTGAAAATAAACGTGCAATAAGAATATATAAAGGAGGGGTAGCTGCATTGGGAATTTGCAATCCATATGCAGCAACAATAGTATGTCCACTTTCCCAAAAATCTACCGATGTTTCGGCAGAAAACATATATATCAATGTAACGAAAACCCAAATACATAATCCACATATACGAATACTATATTTTGAATTTAAAAATGAAATCATTGTACTTTTTTAGGCAGATGAAACATTAACCAAACTATCGCATAAAAACTACGAATAATACAAATGTAATTACTTTAATTAACGCAGCCAAAAATTATTTCATAAACATTACACCATTACATCCCTTATCATTATTGAAGAATGTGCGATATTTTAATGAATTTTAAAGTCATCAATAAAAAAAAACAAAAAAATTTTGTGAAATTCCGAAAATATGTATCTTTGCAGCCGAATTCAATGTCCCGTGGTGTAATGGTAACACAACTGGTTTTGGTCCAGTCGTTTAAGGTTCGAATCCTTACGGGACAACATTGGAGAAATATAAAACCCTGACTTTAATAGAGTTAGGGTTTTTTATTTGCCGTATTTTCAAACTATATACGAGTATTTGAAAGTCTGATTGCCTCATTACCTTTTTGTCTGAAAAGTCAAGTACTCAAAAATCTTTATGTTTTCTGCTCGTTTCATTACTTCTTTAAAACATAAAAGCCCACAATTTCTTGTGAGCTTTGCGGAAGGAGGGGGATTATTCGTCTCATACTTCGCCTCATGAGCTCCTCCTTACAGTCGTCGGTTCGAACGGGGTTCTCATCCCCTTTCTGCTCGTTTCATTACTACTTAAAAACATAAAAGCCCACAATTTCTTGTGAGCTTTGCGGAAGGAGGGGGATTATTCGTCTCATGCTTCGCCTCATGAGCTCCTCCTTACAGTCGTCGGTTCGAACGGGGTTCTCATCCCCTTTCTGCTCGTTTCATTACTACTTAAAAACATAAAAGCCCACAATTTCTTGTGAGCTTTGCGGAAGGAGGGGGATTCGAACCCCCGGTACGGTTACCCGTACGACAGTTTAGCAAACTGTTGGTTTCAGCCACTCACCCATCCTTCCTAAAGTGTTTTACTAAAACCGCTGCAAAAATATAACTATTATTTAAAAATACAATGATTTGATTGTCTTAATTTGCTTTTTCTATTACTACAGACAAACCTTTATCGAGTAATGCTTGCTTACAAGGTTGTAATTCATCAAATACACCATGTTTAATATCAGCTTTTCCGGTATAATGTACTAAATACGCACATTGTTCTGCTTGTATTGGTTCGTGATTGCATATCTGTATCAAACACTCTATAACATGATCAAATGTATTAAAATCATCGTTATATAATAACAATGAATACAAATCTGCAGACAATTCTTCAACTTCAATACTCTCTTTTTCCTGTATTTGCTCCTGCACTTTCATATCTATACTTACAAATATTACTATTTCTTGAACACTTTTTTAGTTTGTATTGTTCCATCGTTAAATTCTATTGAAACCAAATACATTCCGGCTGATAATTCACTACCATCAATACTTACCTGCAAACTACCATTAGCCTTTTTAGCAAACATTTTACTACCTATTGAATTAAAAATTTGAACCGATGAAATAGGTTTTGAACTTTCTATTTGAATAGTATTGGTAAAAGGAGATGGATAAATTTCTAATGTATTACCCACTACTACCACATCCGTAGGATCATCAGGAATTTGCTCTGATTTAATTTCTATTGGAAATCGTTTAACTGTTCCATGATTTGAAATAGTTACCATAGTATCTAACGTATGAACTGTATTGGTATGCGAATCCCAATATTTAATTACTGCTTGTTCTGGAGTTCCCACCGAATGAATAACTGCCGACACATATGAAGAATCGTTATGCATAATTATACGCGAAACCATTCTACACTCATTATTAACAAATACAGCAACCATATCGTTTACATCTGCATTTAAGCCATTTACTTTAACATAACCGGTAAACACCGTAGATGTTTCGTAATTCACACGAGCCCAATCGGGTTGTGCAAAAACACTTGTAATTGCTGTAGCAAAAAATAATGCTGTTATTATGATTACATATTTCGTTTTCATATCTATATTGTTTTAATATTATTTAACATATACACTTCCAAATACTTTTTGAATAATATCTTCTGCCCATATATATGGGTTTTTTCTAATTTTCTTTTCTTCCTCTCCTACCTTATAAAACAATCCGTTAAGAGCTTTTTCTGTCGCAAAATCTCCTATACTTTCTTGACTAATTCTGTTTACGGTATATCCCGAACTTTGATACAAAGTATTTAATAAAAAATTACCTTCAATAGTATTAAGAGCGGTATTAATTGCATTACGAAGTGATGACCATGCTTGATTTGCACTAAAACCCAAACCTAAATCTTTATTTAACTGAGCATCGATTTTTGGTGCAAACAATCCTTGTAAGGGACTAAAGGTAACTTCTTTAAAATACCCTGTTGCCGCAGTAGAATCAAACCCTTCTGATTTCATTTGCGACAATGGATTTACCCCGTTTAAAATATCCCAACCTTGATCGATGGTTATACCTGTAATTGCATCAACAAATATTGGTTTTGCATCTTTCGCCGCTTCTTCGGCAGCTCGGTTTATTGACTCAACTACATCTTCGAATTTTTCATCTAAATTAAAATATTCTGCCAATCCCGGAACATTGTTTACCAAAGCAACTACTTGCATTCTCACTTGTTGAGCTTCGTCAGGTAACGGTATTTTTAACAATGAATTTTTGTAATACCCATCTCGTGCCGACAATGTAGTAGCCGATGAATCTGTACCTATTTCCAACGCTGTTTTTAAACCTTGAATTACTTGCTCTGTAGTAAGTTCATCAAGATTTTCGCCGGCTAATTGTTCTAAAAATTCGCATGACGAAATTGTAAAAACTGTAATAAAGGTAATGATTGAAATGTATATGTTTCGTTTCATATTAAAAATTTGTATAAAATTAGTACTATTATTTAAAAAATACAATAACCGCACCAAAAAAAATGTACTTTTGAATAAAAATTACTATGAATTTGAACGAAAAATACACGTCTGTCATATCTATTTTTAAAGCCATTAATCCTCAGCCTAAAACTGAACTTGTATATAATTCCCCGTTCGAACTTCTTGTTGCGGTAATACTTTCGGCGCAATGCACCGACAAACGAGTAAATGAGATAACACCGAAACTTTTCAAAGAACTTCCTACGCCACAAGATTTTGCAAATGCTTCTGTAGAACAAATATTTCAAATTATAAAATCGTGTTCGTATCCAAACAACAAAGCCAAACATTTACACCAAATGGCAACAATACTTGTAGGACAATTTAACAGCATTATACCCAATACTGTTGAGGAATTACAAACATTTCCCGGTGTTGGTCGAAAAACTGCACATGTTATGGTTTCTGTATTACACAATGCTCCTGCAATGGCAGTTGATACGCATGTATTTCGGGTTTCTAACAGAATTGGTTTAACTCCGGGAGCAAAAACTGTTCGTCACGTTGAAGATATTCTCACAGCTCACACCCCCACACACGAGATTCATGCAATGCATCATTGGCTTATTTTACACGGTCGATATGTATGTACAGCTCGAAAACCAAACTGTTTAAATTGTCCTATTACTGAATATTGTGATTATTTTCGCGATATTACCAACAAAGACCTATCGTCGTTAAACTTTTGAATATCACACATATTCATATAATTTGTTTCAAAATCTAAAGTTGTAACTCGTGAATTCTGTTGTACAGTTTTAGCAAAAATTTCTTTCATTTTTTGATTGCCTACTATTTTACCGCTCTGTACCTCTATGGCTTCGCTATAGCCATCGCTATAGAGCAACAATACTGTTCCTGAATTACATTCTATTTCTTTTTGCTCATACAATGCGGCAACATCTACTCCCAATACGGTTCCATGAATTGCCACATCGCTAATCCCTTGTTGTGTATACAGTAATGGAGAAATAGCTCCTGCCGATGAAATAACAACTGTATTTGATTGATTATCGAGTACTACAAATGTTAAGGTTGTATACACTTCCGATAATTGTAAATCTTTTGCACAATATTGATTAAGCATGTGTAAAAGTTTATTGGGCGATTGTAATAATTTTGAAATATTTCGTGCTGTAATAAATTTGATAGTAGAACGAATATATGCTAAATAAATAGGCACATACATCCACGCTCCCCATGATTTACCCATAATATCGCCCATGCAAATAAGTGTATATCGGTTTTGCAACTCAAACACTTCGTAAAAATCACCTCCGGGGATATCGTTATAATTTTCATGCAATATTGATACTGAAAATTCCCCACACTCAAATTCTTTGACTCGTTCGAACAAAAATGAAGAACGCAATAAGGCTTTTTTTAAACTATTTACATGTTGTATTTTATTTCTCTGTAAAAGTGAAGCTACAAATGTTAATTGTTGCATAATATACGACGGGGCAAAATGCTTATATATTACCCCAACATGAGCATCAACCATAGGAAATTCCACACCTTGCGAAACTACTATAAAAACCGGCACCGATGCATCGAGAGCATTCATAAACCGTTGGTATCGTTGAAATACCCATGTTGCAGTTTCATCAACACATATTATACTTAGTTGCAATGAATATAACGAATCAAATAAATCTTTGGCTGTATACAATACGGTATACGAACAAGAACTCTGAGAAAATAACGTATCGGCAAATCCGGAATCTTCGCCGGTACAATACAAAATGTGCATATTGGATACATCGAGAACTTTTACAGCAGAATTTTGAATATTTTGCTTCTGAATCTCATTTTTTTGAAGTAATGCTTTAATTTTTGAAACAAACACTTGTTCTCGAATAGGTTTGCTTATAAAATCATCGGCACCGGAATTCAAAATTTTAATAATATTTTCTTCTTTATCGTCAGACGAAATTACAATAATAGGTATTAAATCATATTCGTGATGCTTTCTAAATTCTGTTATAAAATCATACCCGCTCATTACCGGCATATGCAAATCGCATACAATAAGCGAAAAAGCATAATTCGACAATAAATCAAATGCTTGTTTTCCGTGCGAAGCCGATAAACAGGTATAATTAAGTTCTTGTAAATACGTTGAAAGTAAACGAATCGCTATAGGGTTATCATCAATTATTAATATGTGAGGGGCAAAATTCATGCATGAGAGTTGAGCTGTACTAATCAAACTTTAGAAAGAGCTTCTTCTAATGTAGGGTATATCTCAAATACGGTTTGCAATTGCATAACTTCCAATAAATCATACACTTCGGGAGATAAATTACATAAACAAAAAGTACCTTGAAATTCTTTGGCAGATTTTAAAACAGATATAATAGTACCTATTGCAGAACTATCGATAAAATCTAAACCTTGCATATTAAAAATAAGCTTGGCACCTTGTTTTTTCATCACAGTATTCAACTGGTCTTTAACCTCTTGCGAGATTACATAGTTAAAACGAGTAACATTCTTAAACGAAGCTATAGCAATACCATTATCAAACGTTATTTGCACCATGAATTTATGATTTTAGTAAATTTTGAATAAAGATACTAAATTCTTGAGATGCTTGTATATAAACTGCAATAATTTTTTCAATTACCTCAGAAAAATCTGTATGCGACAATGTATGAAATGTTTCGGATTCACTTAAAGCTATTTCGGCATTACATGAAGTTACACCCAATACAGAAAACGATGATTTTAGAGTATGAATAATCCGTTTTGCTTGGGCATAATCATATTGCAGAATACACTGTCTAAGTTTTTGTTCTAAATCAGCAGTTTGCTCCAAATATGATTGATACAACCGATTGATAAATTCTATATCATTATCGCATAATGAAAGAATATAATCTTCATGAATAAGCTGAAATTTCATTTTCGAATACGCACTCGTTAATTTATGGTAATCTTAATATTTTTCTTAATCTTTTGCTTGTAGGGTACGTTCTATTTGTCGAAAAATTATTGCATATAAGAGCTACTAAAAGCAATATTATTGCCCCAGAGAATACAGGTGACAACACATACCAATAGCCTAACGATTGCAACTTTTCGGAACCTATTACAGCAATTAAAGCTGTAGCTCCACCCGGTGGATGTAATGATTTAGCAAGCTGCATACACACTATAGAACTTGCAACTGCAAGTGGAGCCGAAATCCATAGAATATCGGGAACAATTTTAAATACCGTAACTCCTATAATAGCTGATATAACATGCCCAACAACTAAATTTCGAGGTTGAGCTAAAGGACTATGCACTGCACCATATATAAGCACACTTGAAGCACCAAAAGAACCTATGAGAAATACAGAATCAACATGTTCCACAAAAAAACTTTGCACAAAGGCAATGCTTGCTATTCCAAAAAATGCTCCTACAAACGACCAAAACATTTCTTTATAATCTACGAGCGTTTCTCTATAAACCACATATCGAGTTATACGAACATTACGTTTTATTTTTTTTAAATTCATAGGTATTGTTTTTTTTTAATAATAGCAAATAGCCTTATTTATATGAATTAACACTCACAATAACACCATGTTTCATACTTAAAAGATTGCAGAATCAAAAGCTAATGCAATGGTATTTTACAAACATTACAACAAGCCCCATTTCACTAAATATCCAAAATACCATAACAACGCTATAATCACACCACATACACACGCTACATAAAGAATCTTCAACCACAATGGTGTAGTTTGAGCGGCAAATGGATCTTTAAGGTCAACTTTAGCATTCTTAGGTAATTTAACTATATGTGTCAATGTATTTCCAAATGTTATATTTATAAGTACGCGAGCATTTATTGCCCAACCATTGGCATCGAGAATTGGAGCTAAATTTCGCTTACGCAACTTCAACCACGCAATAAACATAGACGGTCCTGAAATTACTAACATAATTCCAAGAAATGCCAAAGGCATTTTCCACCATGTTAAACCTAAAAATCCTGAAATAAACGAAGCCAACACAGTACCTATAGCTCCTATTGCCATTCCTATAGCAGCAAAAATACCTACAAATTTCCCTATATCAAAAGGTTGTGGTGCAGGCTTGGGTTGTTCGGGCACTTGCGAAACAGCAGTTACATCTTTGGATTCTGCTGCTGCTGTACTTTTTTCAATTTTTGCAGTTGCTTCGCCTGTAACTTGATTTTCTTTTGATGAGGCAAACTTATTTGCTTGGGTCTCAATAAATCGAGCTACTTTGCGATAGGGTGAAAAAAATGCTTGTCGAATACTTATAGGATTTTCTATAATTTTAGTAATGGTTGCATCCCAGTCGTTGCCATTTCTATCGTAAAATATAGCATTCCGACCAACCATAATATTGTCGATATCGCCATTTGTTACACCTACTACTATCGACATTTTTTTATCGCGTGATTTTGACACACAATCGCAATACATTAAAAACATACCACTTTGTCCTGCCATAGCAGCATGTTTTGCCATATCGCTAACAGAAATACACAAATCACAACTTCGTTGATCGATATATAACCTACCTGTTTGAAAAATGGCTTTAGATTCAGGAGCATAAAAATCGTAAAACGTAACAAAATTTTTGAGTAACGAATACAAATCTCTCGAATATCGAACAAGTTTGTCTACAAGAAATATATTATTTGCTTCGGTTTCCAATGCTTTATCTTGAGCTACTAAATCGAGCAATTCTTGTTTTACATTTTTCGCAAGTATAGAACGCACCATTTCCAATCCCAACGACTCAACACTTGCTCCGGCTTTCTGTGCTTGCCATGCTATATATGCATCAAATTTAGATTGTATTGTTTTCCATTCATCTTCGCTAATAGATTGTTTTTTAGGGAAAACTACTTGCACTATTTCCTTGTGAAAAGTATTCATTTTTTGTTCCCACGCAGGATTTATTCCTTGCGTAATATGCAATGATTTATGAGCCTCTATTTTTGATAACGGATAGGTAGCAATTTCATCAATACAGGTAGTAATATCTTTAGGACTTATTGCTTCTAAACGAGCTGTTAGTGCATGCAATACATGAACCGATTCCGGATCAAATGCTGCTAATCGACACCGTAAAAAGTAATCGTCAATTTTCGATTTTATAGCAGTATACAATTCTAACGCTGCCTGAGTAGAATTGCCAAACGGAAAAATATCGGGGTTTGCTTCGGCAATTGCATACCAATCGGAAAATGCAGCACAATCGGTATAAAACTGCTCTATTATTTCTTGATTTACTCCCGGGTTTCCACTTCTATCGGTTACGGCTCCAATAGTATTCATACAAGCTTCAATAGTTTTCTTGCAATCTTCGGAGTCGGTAGAATCTATGGTTATAATTCCATCGCCGTTGAATTTTGTTTTAGCAAAAATAGCTATAGTGTCGGCAGTATCATCTATAGAAATTGATTGAGACTGAGATTTCTCTAAATTTTGCAATATTTGTTTTGCCGAAGCTAACATATGTGCACCTTGCTCTGTATTGGTTTGAATATCGGCAAGTTGGACAGTTGAAGATTGCTGTAACAATACCGATGGATTTACAAGCATAGAACACGCCCATTGCACCGCAGCTATTACTTCTGGCACACGAATTCTACCATCGCCATCGGTATCTATTAATCGCAAAGTTGCCTCGTCTATTTCGAGTCCTTGCACCGGACAACTTAATACTGTCCATAATTTTTGGTCAAGTTCATGTAAATGTAATAAATCTTGACCGGTCTCAATATTTACTCTATTAACTCCGCCTACACGCGAAAACTTCCAAACATGCGATGATTGTGATTCCATAGTTAATGCTTTAATATAAATATTTATGCAAATAAATAAAAATAGTTATACAAAGGATAATATAATTGTTATTTTTTTTTATTAATTCATAATTAGCAATTATCTCAAATCATGTATATTTGATTTTAATTTTAACGTCTTTGAAGTATGGCAATTCTCATAGCACTTATATTAGCAATTTTGTTGCAACTTGGAGCCTCGGTGCTTGCTGTAAGCTTAATAAAACGCACTAAATTTAACGCATCATGGATTCTTATATCTATAGGATTTACTCTTATGGCAGTGCGAAGAATGTACGATTTAATTTATGTACTGCAAAGCGAAGGTGCTTTAGAAAAACAATCGATTATAAGCAATTGGTTATCGGTAGTAGTTTCGCTCCTTATATTTCTCGGTGCATTTTATATCCGAAAAATTTTTGATTTACAAGACAGAATTGATAAAATACGTAAGGAAAATGAAAGTAGAATTTTCTCTGCTATTATTAAAACTGAAGAACGCGAACGACAAACCTTTGCAAAAGAACTACACGATGGACTAGGTCCAATTTTATCGTCGGTAAAAATGGCTGTAAGTGCAATTAATCAATCGATTACAGACGACACAAACAAACAAATTATTCATAAAACAAATTTAGCTATAGATGAAGCTATTATAACTATCAAAGAAATTTCTAATAAATTAAGTCCACATATTCTTACTAATTTTGGATTAGAAAAAGCATTACGCAATTTTTTGGATACCATAATTATTAACAAAAACATTGCTGTTACATTTCGTTCGAACATTGCAAAAAAACGATACGATTACACGGCAGAAACTGTGTTGTACCGAGTATTATGCGAATTGCTGTCGAATACTCTGCATCATGCACAAGCTCAGAATATTTCTATGTATATTCAAGACTCCGACAAAGAATTAACAATAATATATACCGACGATGGTATTGGTTTTTCGCCCGAAGACACAAACCTTTCCGGCATGGGATTATCGAATATTCAATCGCGAATTGCATCTATACATGGCACTGTATCTATTGAAAGTTCTGTAGGAAAAGGTGTTCAAGTATTTATAAAAATTTATCATTCCTAATCATGGATTCTATACGTGTACACATAGTCGATGACCACACACTCTTTCGCGAAGGATTGAAATTTTTATTGTCAACCACCAATTATATTCCCCATATCGATGAATCCGAAAATGGATTGGAATCGATACTAAATATAGCAAACATATCTCCTGATATTGTATTAATGGATATAGAAATGCCTATAATGGATGGTATAACAGCAACACGACAACTTATGCAAACATATCCTGACCTAAAAATTATTGCTCTTTCGATGTACGGATACGAACACTACTATAGCCAGATGATAGATGCCGGAGCACGCGGGTTTCTTATGAAACATTCTGATTTTGGCGAAGTGCAAAAGGCTATATGCGAAGTGTACAAAGGCAACACATATTTTTCGCCCGAAATTTTAGATGCAATTATTAAAAATTTATATAAAAAAAAGGACAACAAACCCATACAAACCGAACTTACCGAACGCGAAATTGAGATACTGTATAATATCTGCAAAGGATTTTCGAATGCCGAAATAGCTGATAATCTATGCATAAGCAAACGCACGGTAGACAAACATCGCGAAAATTTACTCCTCAAAACCGAATCGAAAAATACCGCAGGATTGGTTATTTATGCGATTAAAAATGGGTTGTTTGAGGTGTAATTACTCCACCAACACATCATACACCTTTTGCATACCACTACTTGCTTGTTCTGCAATTACTGTAATTTGCGAGGTCGATTCAATTGCCGGATTGGGGTCGATAAAATAAATTGGAATGTGTGGTTTTGCATATTGAATTAAACCCGCGGCAGGATATACTTGCATAGAAGTACCAATAATTATAAGTACATCGGCTTGTGATGTTATCTTTGCAGCATCTTGTATGAGTGGCACAGCTTCGCCAAACCACACAATATCCGGACGTAACTGATATCCCTGCGAGCATACATCGCCCATATGTATTGGAGCATATCCTATATCTTGCACATCAAAGTCGTTGGCAGTACTGCGAACTTTTGTCAACTCGCCATGCAAATGCAGTACTGAGGAACTCCCCGCTCGTTCGTGCAAATTGTCAACATTTTGGGTAATAATAGATACTTTGGCATGTTGTTCTAATTGTGCCAACAACAAGTGAGCTTTGTTTGGTTGTGCATGCTCCAAATCTGCCCGTCGTTTATTATAAAAGTCCAATACCAACGCCGGATTTTTGAACCATCCATCTATGCTTGCCACATCCATAATATCATATTCTTCCCACATGCCACCGGCATCGCGAAATGTTTTGATTCCCGACTCGGCACTGATTCCTGCTCCTGTGAGTACTACTATGTGTTTCATGTTGTATGTCTTAAAAGTCTGAATGTCTTAGTGTCTGAATGTCTTAGTGTCTGAATGTCTTAGTGTCTGAATGTCAATATTTCTCTATACCGTAAACCTTATACCGTATACCGTAAACCCTATACCGTAACCCCAACTTTATTAAAATTGCCACAAAGTCACTAAGACACAAAAAAGTGGATTATTTTCAATAAGCCTTCGGGATTATATTACTGTATTTTCAATTAAAAATTAAGAATTAAAAATTAAAAATTAACATATTATTCCTTCATTTTCCCATAATCCGATGGTTTTATACCATATTTTTCGAAAAAGCAAGCACTAAAGTAGCCCGGGTCTGAGAAGCCAACTTCGTAAGCAATTTCCGAAATTCGGTATCTACCGGTTTTTAGCATTTCTACTGCTTGTTGCAGGCGAAGACTTTTAATATAGTCGTTTGGCGATTGGCCCAATACCGATATAGTTTTACGGTACAATTGCGAACGACTCAAACCTACCCTATCGGCAAGCATATCTACTTTAAAGTCTACATTGCTTATATTTTCAATTATTACATCGGTTATTTCTTTTATAATTTTATCGTCAAAACTATCAGGCAAATTGAACTTTTCTGTGGTGTTGAGCGATTGTTTTACATGTTCTATCAATTTTTCGCGATTTCGCAACAGCATATATACTTTTTGCTTCAACACATTAGCATTGAATGGTTTTTCTATAAAATCGTCGGCTCCCATTTGCAAACCTTCTATTTGTTCGTGTGGTTGGGATTGGGCACTGATAAGTATAATAGGTATATGATTAGTCAAACTATTGCTTCGTAACTGGCGACACAATTGTTTTCCGTCCATCTCTGGCATATTGATATCGGTCAATATAATTTCGGGTAACGAAAGTAATGCTTTATCTAATCCCTCTTTTCCATCTTTTGCAGTAAGCACCGTAAACGAATCAGAGAATAATTCACGAAGATATGATGTAATTTCAACATTATCATCAATTACCAACATTTTACGTTGCGAATCTTCTTCGTCAAAATCGGCATTAGAATCATATATTACCTCTTTTTTCTTTTCAATAGGTTTTTCGAGCATACTTCCTTTGGGAACTTGTACTACAAAAGTAGAACCTTTATCAACCTCGCTATATATGTGGAGCGTTCCATTGTTGCGTTTTATAAATGTTTTACACAACTGCAAACCAAATCCGCTTTTATAATCTTCGGAAATCATATAGGTATCAGACAAAATTCTATCTATTTGTTCTTGATTCATTCCTATACCTGTATCTTTAACAGTAATTTCTATTGCCGTTTTTTGTTGACTTACCAGAATAGATACCTTTCCGTTTCGAGGTGTAAATTTAATACTATTGATTACCAAATTACGAATTATTGCACTCATCATACGAGGATCGACAAATGCTGCATTAGTAATTTTGAACGAAGCTTCTATCAGTATATTTTTCTGCGCAGCAGTATCTTGTATAAGCGAAAGCGTATCTTTTATAAGAATTTCTATGTTAATATCCATAGGATTATACTTCACCGCATCGTCTTTACTCACGCTCCATTCAAGCACCTCTATCATTTGATTATGAATTGTTTGAGCAGAATTTACTATAGATTGTATACTTGGCAACAATTCAGAATTTTTCTTAGCTGTGATTTTATCTTGCATTAATTTAGCAAAACCTATAAGCGTAGACAGCGGGTTTTTAAAATCGTGAGCAATTACGGTAAGTAATTTATTTTTAGTATTTAACGCCTCTTGCAATTGTGAATTTTTAATCTCTATTACTAATTGTTGTTCGCGTAAATTCTCGTAGTGTTGTTCAATCGTATTTTTTTGTTCAAGCAAGGTAGTATTTGCCAATTGTAATTCTTTTGTTTTTTCATCAACTTTTTGCTCCAATTGTTTATTGGTTTCTTTTATACTTTTTTCTCGTAAGTAAATAAATACAAATACCCCAAACACAAGCAAAGCTATAACCAATAACTTAAACCACAGAGTTTTCCACCATGGGGGCAAAATTACAATAGTTAACGAATGAGGAGTATCTATCCACTCGCCTTCGCTATTGGTAGTAGAAACCAAAAACGTATAAGTACCCGGAGGAATATTTGTATACGTAGCACGACGTTCTTTACCGGCATATATCCAATCTTTATCGAATCCCAACATTTTGTATTTACAGAGAGATTTTTCGTTGTCAATAAAATTGAGTACCCCAAATTCTATGGTAATAAACGATTGATTATGATTTAACCGAACTTCTTTGAGAAGAGTTACATCTTTTGTT
This sequence comes from Bacteroidetes bacterium ADurb.Bin217, assembly GCA_002069975.1. GTDB lineage: Bacteria > Bacteroidota > Bacteroidia > Bacteroidales > UBA1715 > MWCJ01. The sequence goes on from MWCJ01000016.1 coordinate 36,298, forward strand.
ATAGGACTATTTTCGATACCGGGTGTTTGTTCCACATTATTGATATACAATTTGGTAATATACAACGAAGGTGTAATATTGTAGGTATAGGAACTGTCCTCGTGCAACACTACAAACCCCTTTAAACTACCAAAATACAAATGTCCATCAGCAGTTCTAAATGCAGATTTTCTATAATATTGAATACGAGGCATACCCCATACATTGGATATATTTCGTATAGTTTTGTCTTTAGGATTGTACCTATACAATGCATCGGGAGTAGTTACCCAAATAGTTCCATGTGCATCTTCGAGCAATGATTTGGCATCGGCAAAATTACAATGAGGGAATGTAATATTTTTTAAACAATTATCTTTACGATCGAACCATTTAAACCCACTATAGCCTGCTGTATATATTGTACCCGATGTAGTTTGAATAATATCGTTACAAAAAAATCCGTCGGTACATTCCGATGTAGAATCACTTTCGTAGAACATGTGCACCGTATTGTTAGAAACACGCCCCAACACAATACCATCGATAAACCAAACGGAATTATCAACTTTATCGAAAACTATTTTAGAAGTAAACATAGACTGATTCCATTGAGGAAATAGTTGTGATAGTTTATCTTCGGGAATAAACGAAAATGTATTACAATCGAACACTACAATACCATCGCCATAGGTATTACACCAGAGTAAATTAGTTTTTTTATCGAAATACATTCCATAAATATTTAAAGCCACCGTATTGGTTTTCTTTGCTTTAAACGAATATTTATCAATTTTTTTAGTTTTGGTATTGTATATATTCAACGCACCATTCCACGAAGCTATAGCCAAAATACCCGGCTTTATTTCCTTAATATCAAGAATAGCATCTGACGAAAACCCGTCTTTAATTCCAAAATTTGTAAACGACTGTTTTTTAGGATTAAACAAAGAAAAACCTGCCCCGTCAGTCCCAATATACATAGAACCATCGGCATCTTCTTGGAAACAACTCACAATATTGCCCGGCACACTATTTTTGTATGGGCTGCGAGCATATGTAGATATAGACGAAGCTATAGGACTATATATACTTATACCCCCTCCATGTGAACACAACCACATATTGCCTGTTTTGTCGCGATAAATAGCACGAATACTATTACCGCATATACTTTGAGGAGCAGGCATATCTTCTTTGTAAAACTGCATAGTTTTCCACTGCGGATTATAAATAGCTACCCCCCCCATAAACGAACTTATCCAAATATTTCCGTTAATATCTTCATTAATAGCAGACAATGCCGTAAAAAATTTAGGATTTTGCTTATAGGCATCGGTTTCGAATTTTACAAATTCTTTGGAATGTGTATATTTTATAAATATTCCTTGTTGCGAAGTAAGCAACCAAATATTTTGTTTCGAATCCTGAAAAATTGCACGAACTTCTGGAAAAGCATAGGTTTTATTGGTATATGTTCTTGTAACCTCATTACTTCCGTTAACCATTACATTCAATCCTCCGGTAAGAGTACCTATCCATAAATTATTGGCATTATCGTGCAATATTGAATATATGTAATTATCGGTAACTGTATTTTTATTGTTCTCGTCATACACATAATGTGTAAAAGTTTTGGTGGCAGCATCGAATTTATTGAGTCCGTTTCGAGTTGCAACCCACATATTGTTGTGTTTATCTATACTAAACCCCTCGATTAAATTAAAACTTAATGATTTTGGATCATTGGGAATATGTTCATACATTTCGAACGTATCATCTGTTAAATTGTACACATACACACCACCTAAGGTTCCAATCCATAGATTTTGCGACGAATCTTCTTTCAACGCATTAACATAGTGCTGTCCAACATCAATTGACGAAGTTGATTTCATTTTTGGTAATTTAATACGAGTAAACGAATGCCCGTCGAATCTGTTTAATCCTCCACGAGTACCAATCCATATAAAACCTCGACTATCTTCGTATATACATTCAATATAATTATCGATAATACCATTGTCTTGATTGAAAGTTTTGAACGAAAAATTTTGTTGTGAATAAACTGCAAAACATGCAGTTATTGTAAATATTACAATGAGTGTATATTTTTTTATTATCTTTAAAATCATAGTATTATATAGAAACTTTAATCAAGTTGAAATTACAAGCAAGGTAGTACTTTTTTTTAAATTTTTAAATTTTTAATTTTTAATTTTTTGATATACTGTGATGGGAAAAGGTATAAGGTTTAGGGTTTACGGTATAGGGTATAGGGGTTAGTAAATACTTCTCATATCTCATATCTAATATCTCATATCTAATAATTCATTATTTTCAATTTCAAAAAGTTCCATATATCGCAATCCATTGGCAACATATTGAGGATTATGAGTAAGCGGTTTATTGTTTTTGGGATATAATCGTCCGGTATTGTGAATATGAAAGGCATCTTTGAATTTACCGCTACGGAGAAGATTACCGTATGACTTTTCTATCCATTGTATTCCCCAATATACGGCATTTTCGCCTCGAAGATCTTCTATTTTAATATTCATTTCTATACACTTATACCCCATTATTTGAAATGGCCCCCACGATGTGGCTAAATTACGCAAAGCATTATCATCGGCATCTTTAAGTAATTGAGGAGTAACATGTTCATATTTTTTTCGTTTCCCTTGTTTAACCTCACGCAAGCGGGTATACACGTGCTTTTCGAAGCGTTTTGGAAAGTCTTTGCGCCCCGAACATTCTAACATAGCAAGTGCTTTTAAATAGTGTGCCGGCAATTGATTCGTACTGGCATACAAATCTATTTCTTTTCCGTAATGTATATCTACCTCGTTTTGGTTATACGATTCTATAATTTTAGGCGACTGGGTATATACGATATACATCATCGCAATAGCAAATACGGCAAGTATACTTATTGTATTTATTGAAAACCAACTCTTTCTATTTCTTTTTTTTGCTGCCATACTCTATGCTATATTTTCATATGAGCTCTTGGATGATACATCATAATAGTATCGTGCAAATGTTGTTTATCTAAATGCGTATATATTTCGGTAGTAGTAATAGATTCGTGTCCAAGCATATCTTGCACGGCTCGCAAATCGGCACCTCCATCTACCAAATGAGTGGCAAAAGAATGGCGGAATGTATGAGGACTAATATTTTTAGTAATTCCTGCAACTTTTGCAATATCTTTAATTATTGTAAAAATCATTACTCGTGTAATTTTTTTCCCCCTTCTGTTCAAAAATACCACATCTTCGCTCCCCTTTTGAGGAGTCATATGATTTCGTGTAGATTCAAAATAGTATTGAATTTCTCGCATTGCCTTTACACTAATTGGAACCAAACGTTCTTTATTACCTTTTCCAACAACTTTAATAAACCCTTCGCTAAAAAATAAATTACTAATACGCAAATCAACAAGTTCGCTTACACGGAGTCCACAACTGTACAATGTTTCTATAATTGCTTTGTTTCGTTGCCCTTCGGCTTTACTAAAATCAATAGATGTAAGCATTGTATCTATTTCTTGAATTGATAAAAAATCGGGTAATTTTTTCCCAATTTTAGGTAAATCTATAAGCTCGGTAGGATCTATTTCTATTTTTTTTTCGAGCCACAAATACGCGTAAAATGACTTAATACCCGATAGCATGCGTGCTTGCGAACGAACTGCAATACCCATCATATTGAGCCAATAAATAAAATCGCGAAGTATATCTATGGTAACTTGTATTGGCGAAACCTGCAATTGATGTATAATGGTAAATTCGTGTAATTTGGAAATATCGCGAGTATACGCCTCTATACTATTGGGCGACAAAGATTTTTCTAATCGCAAATACAATTCAAATTGCTTTATAGTTTGTTCCCACATACTTTACATTTTTAAACCTATCACAATTATATCATCTATTTGCTTAGTGTTGCCTCGCCAAGTTTCTATTGTACGATCCAGAATTTCTTTTTGCGATTCCATAGATTCGTGTTGTATGCTACAAATAAGTTCTTTAAACTGTTTTGACATAAATTTTCGGTTTTGCGGACCACCAAATTGGTCAACATATCCATCGGAAAACATATATAAACTATCGCCACTTTGCAACGCGTGCGATGTTATAGAAAATTGCTCATGAGCTTTTTCCGAAAGTCCAACCGGCATTTTATCGGCTTTAATTTCAAGTAATTCACCATTCCGCACAATATATAAAGGATTATAAGCCCCTGAATAATCTAATGTCATAGAATCTTTATGAATAACACACAACGCCATGTCCATGCCATCTTTATAGTCTTCGGTTCGTCCCGATTTATTTAAAGATTCTATAATTTTTTCGCGTAATTCATGCAAAATCATATCACTTTGCGTAATTTGTTTTTCATGTACAATTTCGTGCAAAAATGTAATTCCCAAAAGGCTCATAAATGCACCGGGTACACCATGTCCGGTACAATCGGCAGCAGTAATTATAATTTTATTCTGAATTTGAGTCATCCAATAATAATCTCCACTTACAATATCGCGTGGTTTAAACAATATAAAATGCTCTGAAATAGTTTGCGATATAATTTCTTGCGGCGGCAATATTGCATGTTGAATTCTACGGGCATACACTATACTATCGGTAATTTCTTTATTTTGCCACGCAATTTGTTCATTCTGTTTTTTTATCTCTTCGTTTTTCAAATGCAACAATAAATTAATCCGTTTGGTTTTGCGGTACAATCGAAATATAAAATACCCTAAAGTTCCAATAACAATTAAAATAATTGCAATTAAATAGATTATACTTTTTTGTGTTTCTATTTTATTGCTTTGCACATCCAAAGTCTTTTCTTGCGCATGAATTAAGGTTGCTTGTTCTCGTAAAATAGACTGTTGTTGTTTTATATTTTTGTTGAGCGAAGCCAATTGTAGTTCCTGAATTTCTAATTCACTGCTTCGCGTAGATATTTCAACCATTGTTTTTTGTAATTCAAGCTGTTTTGCACCCACCGCATTTGACAACAATAGCAACTCTTTTTTTTGTTGTTCAATAGACAGTTTCAAATTCTGAATAGTTTGTTCTTGCGAACTGATATGCTGTGTTTGTTTCTCAATAATTTGAGTTTTCTCAACATTTTCGACTTGTTCTTTTACAAGCAATGCTTCGGTTTTGGCATACAAAGCTTCCCAATCTTCTTTGGTTTTAACAGCATACTTTAGTAACAGAGGGTTCACTTTAAGATTGCTTTCTGTCAATTTTTGCTCGTTTATTTCATAATTTCGTTTACCATTTACAACAGTAAAATTTATCATAGATTTACTAAACGGAAAATTTTCGGTTAACAACAAGGTTTGGTTGTGTACCAACGCGGCATACACAGCTTCGATGCGTATAGAAGAATTATACATCACGAACAATACCTGACAAGGCTTTACAGCAGCCAACGATTCATACAATTGAATTTTAATAGGCTTATTGTGAAGGGTTTTAATAGATTCGGCTTGTTGTTGTAACCGAAAATACAATAACGAATCAGACGCTACAAGCCCTATAGTAAATGTTTGGAACGAAGCACTTTGCCATGTTACATTTTTAGAAAAACTGAGTATATACTCTGCACGTTTTTCGTTGGTAAACAATTGCGTTTCTTGAGCATACGTACATTCGACTAACAATTGGAGAAAAATGTATGCAACAATTAGTTTATATATTTGCAGAGTCTTCATTATTCAAATATACAAAAAAATAAGTATTTCGATATAGAACTATAGATTATAACAGGTATGAATTTGGTTTCTATGTTCTCCATGTATATATTTCATACACAAATATAGTTGAAAATCAGATATTTACCAAATATTTTAATTGCTACTTTACTGATAATCAAATATTTATGCGAAATTTGAAGGTTTTTAGACAGTTTGAGGTTTTACGCTATGGCTTCGTGGCAGAATTCGGGCTTCCTATCCTGTCGGCTAATACCAGACTTGAAAGCGAAAAACTAACTCTAAGGCTTGTAAACACCCTGCCATGAGGCTTAGTGTGTGTTACCACATGTAAGTTCTATTTATATTTCAATCTGTATTTTTATTTTTCCGCCCAAACCTTTTTCCACTATATCATACAAAGTTTTAAGCGTCATATTACTTGCATCATTTTCAATTCGAGAAATAAACGTTCTTTTTTTAGAAATAATTTCTCCTAATTGATTTTGAGTTATCTTTTTTTTCTCTCTTGCTTCTCTTAGTTGCATACCAATTTTAAAAGATTTAAAATCTCTATCAAGTTCATCTCTTCTTACTGTTCCTTTTTGTCCGTATACTTCATTTTTTATATCAGACCAAGTATTTACATTTTTCATAATTTTTCTTTTTTATCAATAAAATATTGCTCCATCAATAGAATTGCCTTTTCAATTTCATTTTTTGGCGTTTTTTGTGTTTCCTTTTGAAATCCATTTAAAAGTATTACTAATTTTCCTTCATCAAAAAAACAAAAGACTCTCCAAATATCAGATCCTAAAGAAATTCTTGTTTCATACAATCCTTTTTCACCTTCAATATGTTTAATAAATTTTTCAGGTATACGTTGTTGATATTCAATTATCTCGATTATCTTATATATTTTATTTTGAACTTTTTCAGGCTGAGATAATAAAAATTCTTTAAAATAATCTTTATAAGCTACTACTGTTCTAATTCTTTCAATTTACTAAAATATTTTATACAAACGTAACTTAAAAGTTACTTAAATGCAAATTTTTTGTAGATTTTCTTATATGCGGTAATGTGGAATGTGTTGCAATTGAAAATGATTTGTCTTCCCCGCTAAACCAAGCATTGCTCCGGACACTTCTCTCAATGATGAACACTTTGCAAATGAGCAAAACAACATACTTATAAGATGGTCTTTTGTTGTGAACTTCTTTACATATCTATCAGAATTGCAAGTTTTTGCTGAGGATTTAATAAATTTTGTGTCAATTAAAGAAATGAGCTGTCCGAAAACAGAAGTACCAAAAAAATGTGTAGATTTGTCCATAGTAGAATAGATTTTAGCGAACCAAATCTACTAAAAAAAGAGAAAGGAAGAATAACATCTTCCTTCTCTTAAATTTTTATCGGACAACAATGAATTTTTTTAGTAAATAATTTGCATGTATTACAATTATATATTTATATTTGCCGAATAAATGAATGATTATTCACTCAAATATACAATATGGCACGAATAATAGATGAAACAAAGCTCGAAAGAATAAAACTTGCAGCAATTGAATTGATAGTAAGTAATGGTTATGGAGGAGCTTCTATATCAAAAATAGCTAAAATGGCAGGAGTTGCCGAAGGATATTTATATCGACATTATCCGAGCAAACAAGAATTAGTAAAAGATTTGTTGCGTAGCAATTTGAATCAGATAGTTGAAACACTTGAACAATCTCAAAAAGAAAGTGAGGAACTAACAAAAATTTTTGAAATCGTAATTCGATTGTTTTTTAATTTTGCTAAGACAGAGCCGCATAGAATAAAATTTTTATTTGCCTTAATGAATGATTATAATTTTGTGATAGATGAAGAAATAAAATCTAAAATTATATATCAATGTATAGCCATTAAAAAAATAGGCTTGGCTCATAATCAATTAGATCCACAAATTAGTGAAGAAGATATTTACTTATTTGGGGTTTCATATCCAATAGTATTTATAAATCATAGAATTAAAAATTATTTTGATACTTCGGAATTAGATGAAGATGCAATACAAAAGGTATTGCGAATTGTAATAAAAGCTCTTTTTTAAAAAAGAATAATAAAAATGCAGGGTATGAAAAAGGTAAAATATGCATTAATAGTTGGAGGAATAGTTGGTTTTTCTATGCCTCTTTTTAGTCAAAATACTAATATTTTAACATTTGATGAAGCATATCAAATTTCGTTAAAAAATAACCATAGCTTAAAACAAGCTCAAGCGGTACTTGATGAAAAAACTCAACTTGAAAAAGCACAAAAAGGCTTGTATATGCCAAAAATAGGAGTTTCGGCAAATTATGTGGCAATGTCTGACAATATTACCATGGATTTAAATCCGGTAAAAGATGCTATAACACCGATTTATGGAGCCTTAGGAAATTTTGGAGATTTTTCGGGTGTGCCCACAGGCAATCCACTTATGCCTTATTTGAATGATGAAATGTCGACAGCAGCTATTCGTAAACAGTTGCTCGATGGTCAAGCTCAATTAGAAGCTGCCAATTGGGAACAAGTAATACAAGAAAAACAATTCGGAACAGTAGATGTAACATTTCAATGGGTTTTGTTTGCAGGTGGTAAAGTAAGAGCTGCCAATAAAGTTTCGCAGCTACAGCAAGATGAATCTGAGTTTTATGTAAAACAAAAAGAAGGGGAATTACTCTGTAATCTAGTTCAGCAATATTATGGATTGTGTTTGGCTCAAGAAGTTACAAAAGTGCGTAAAGATGTGTTAGATGCAATGATTCAACATGTATCAGATGCTCGAAAATTAGTAGAACAAGGGCAAATTTCAGATGCCGAATTGTTACATGTACAAATATATCAAGCTGAAGCTGAAAGAGAATTCTCTAAAGCGGTTTATACTGAAAATCTTATTAAATCTGCTCTTGCAAATCTTTTAGCCGATAAAAATTATACTACGTTATCTACTGTTAATTCGTTATTTGTATTGGATTCTATTCAACCTTTAGAATACTTTATTCAATTAGCTGACGAAAAAAATCCAATGTTAGCTCAAATAAAATTGAAATACGAACAAGCATATAAAGGATATTCAGTTGAACGTGCCAATTATTTACCATCACTTGCTGCAATGGGCACCTATAATGTTGCAAATGTAGATTTGTCGCCTTTAGTTCCCGATTGGATGGTAGGTGTAGGTTTGTCGTGGACAATTTTTGACGGATCAGCCCGTAGCCATAAAGTTCAATCTGCAAAATTAAAAACTGTTCAGGTTGATGAATATTATAATGATGCTTTAGCTAATATAAATTTGATGATTCAAAAAACATATAATGAATTAGCTATAAATAAAGATCAATTAAAAAGTTTAGTAGTATCTGAAAACTTTGCTAAAGAATATGTGAGAATTCAAGAAAAGGCTTTTGATGAAGGTATTATAAATTCAACAGACTTATTAGATGCGAGATTAAATTATGCAAAACAAACAATAGATGAATTACATGCTATGTATGAATATGATGTTAATTTAGCTATATTATTGCATTATACTGGAATTGCCAATCAATTTTTAAATTATAAACAAAATAAATAAAATGGTATGAAAAAGAATGGAATGCTATTTACGGGCTTGGGAATAGTAATACTTTTAGCAAGTATTATATATACAGTTATTGTTATTAATAAACCAAAAACTCCTGAAATTCAAGGAGAGGTTGAAGCAAAACAAATTAGAATTTCTTCTAAATTAATCGGAAGAATAGATACTTTATTAATTCATCGTGGTGATGTAATAACAAAAGGACAATTATTGTACACAATTAATAGTCCGGAAGTACAGGCAAAGTTTATGCAAGCAAAAGCTGCATTAACCGGAGCAAAAGCTCAAAGTCAAAAAGCTCAGGCAGGAGCTCAAATTGAAGATATACAAGCGGCATATAATACGTTTTTAAAAGCAGATGCAGCTTCTAATTTAGCCGAAAAAACATTTAAACGAGTTTCTAATTTATATCATGACGGTGTGGTACCAAAACAAAAATACGATGAAGCCGAAACACAATATACAATAGCAAAAGAAACAGCAAGTGCTGCAAAAGCACAATGGATAAAAGCTAAAAATGGAGCTCGAGTAGAAGATAAAAATGCAGCAGGAGCTTTAGTATCGAATGCCGAAGGAATTATTAGTGAAGTAGAAAGCTATATGGACGAAACAAAAATTTTCGCGCCGATTAATGGCGAAATTGCCAATATTTTAGCTGAACAAGGAGAATTAATTCCGGCAGGATATCCGGTAGTTACAATTGTAGATTTAACAGATACTTGGGTTGTATTTAATATTCGTGAAGATATATTAGGGAATTTTCCTAAAGGGAAAAAAATAATGGCAACTGTACCTGCATTGGATAACAAAAATATTGAATTACAAATAAGTTATATTAATGTAATGGGCAATTTTGCAACATGGAATGCCACTAAAACATCGGGTGATTTTGATATGAAAACGTTTGAAGTTCATGCAGTACCTACAAAACAAATTATTGGTTTGCGTCCGGGAATGAGTGTGTTGGTTGACGAAAATTCCATTAAATAATTAATTGTATGGCGGCAGCTGATAATAAAAGTTTTCAAAGGATTTTTATGAGAGAGATTCGACATATCTTTCGTCATAAACCTACTTTATTTATAAGTATTGTAGGTCCTTTATTTTCTTTATTATTAGTATATTTTATTTTTATTGATGGCGTTCCTCGAAAGCTACCGGTTGCAGTAGTTGATGACGATTTTACTTCTTTTTCACGAACAACATGCAGAATGATTCAAGCAACACCTATTGCTGAAGTTCATCGTTCATATCAAAGTTTATTAGATGCCAAAAATGCGTTGGAAAAAGGAGATGTTGATGCAGTAGTGTATGTTCCGTCTGGAACGGAAAAAAATGTAATAACAGGTCATCAAGCTGATATAGCCCTATATATAAATAATACTAATTTACTTACATCCGGATTATTGACTTCGGGGTTAAAAAAAGCTTTGGCAACTATTTCGACGGGAGTAAAATTAAAATATCATGTAAGTAAAGGTAAAAATTGGCAACAAGCATATGATAATAGTATGCCTATATTATTACAATCAAAAATTTTATTTAATCCATATTTAAATTACTCTTATTTTTTAGTAGCAGCTCTTTTACCCATGTTACTTATGATTTTTACAATGCTTTCAACCGGATATGGAATAGGAAGAGAATTATATAATGGTTCGGGAAAGATGTATTTAGGTTTAGCGAATAATAATTTTGCTGCAGCAATTTTTGGTAAATTATTACCATATACACTTGCAAGTTTTTGCATGACAATGATAATGAATGTGTTTTTATTCGACATAATTGCAATGCCGATTCGCGGAAGTTTTCCAGTAATTATATTAAGTGAAATCTGTATGATTTTCAGTTATCAAGCAATTGTAATTTTTTTAATAGCTATTTTTAAAAATTTACGATTAGTATTATCAATTGCAAGTGCCTATATAATGATGGCATTAACATTTTCGGGACTTACATTTCCACTTTATGCAATGCCTACTGAAGCACATGTTTTTTCACAGTTTTTTCCATTTACACATTGGTTGCAAATCTTTATAGGACAAGCTATGCGTGGAGAACCATTATTTATAAGTTTTAAATCAATGTATTGGTTTGTATTATTTATAGTATTAGGAATTTTGAGTTTGCCTCGGTTACAATATATTTTACAAAATCCGAAATATTGGGGAAGAGAATAAATAAAATCAAATGAAAGAATCATTTTACATATATATCAAACGAATTCAAACAGGATTATCGCAAGTTGCATATAATTGTAATCAAGAACTAAAAGCAATTATACACGATTCGGGAGCCATATTAATTTTATTTCTTGCCTTAATTATTTATCCAATAATTTACTCAATAGCATATAAAAATGAGGTTTTAAAAGAATCTGAAATTGCTGTTATTGATTTAGATAAATCATCATTAAGCCGTACATATAGCAGAATGCTTGATGCAACGGAGCAAATTCATGTAACATATAAACTTGAATCATTGCTTGAAGCAGAAAGTTTATTTTATGAAGGAAAAATAAAAGGAATAATTCTAATTCCGAATGATTTTGAAAAACGTGTATTACAAAATAAACAATCACAAGTAATAGTGTATGCAGATGCAAGTTATGTATTAATTTACAAACAATTATATTCAGGAGCAGTAGCGGCAACATCAACTTTGAGTGCCGGAATAGAAGTAAAACAGTTAGTGGCGAATGGAAATACATTTACACAAGCAGTTGAAAAATTATCACCTTTAGATATTTCAACATATCAGTTATATAATCCTGCTGCAGGCTATGCTACATTTATAATTCCCGCTATAATTTTAATAGCAATGCAACAAACCTTATTAATTGGAATTGGATTGGTTGGAGGAACATTTAAAGAAAAAAACAAAAAAATTTCTCAGCGTGGAGGAGCATTTACAATAATTGCAGGTAAAACATTAACATATTTAATCATTTATGTAATTAATTCATTTACTGCATTTTTACTTATTTATTCGTGGTTTGATTATCCTGATAAAGGTGGATTTTTGCAAAGTTTCTTTGTATTAATTCCTTATTTTTTATCTACAATTTTTTTAGGTTTTATTGTTAGTGTATTGTTCAAGAAAAGGGTACATTCATTATTATTTCTTGTATTTCTTTCGCCAATTGTATTATTTGTAAGCGGTATTTCGTGGCCAATAGAAGCATTACCCAAAATTATTCACGTTTTGTCATATATTTTTCCATCTACATTAGCCGTTCCTGCTTTTTTAAAATTAAAAATTCAAGGATCTGATTTTTCATCATTTGAAACAGAATGGTATGGATTAATTTTACAAATGATTATTTACTTTTTAGGAGCAATAATTATATATGCATATAATCTTAAAAAGGTTAATAAAGTAATAGAAATACAAGAATAATTTTTCTTTATTATTGATATTCATAAATTATTTTTTAATTTTCATCGATAAAAAACTATATGTTCACCGATTTTTAGTAGTTTCGAAATCATATAGCACATTCATTTGTTCCATGTTTAATTTTAAAATTTATGAATATGAAAAATTGTAATGAAAATCAAGAAAATTTTAAACCTCATAATAATGGAAATAAATTCGCAATTATTTTAATAATAGTTGGTACAGTTGCATTATTATCGAAACTGAATGTATTTTCAGCTCCAATTGCTTCGGTAATTTTTTCGTGGCAGATGCTATTAATATGTATAGGTTTATATAAATTTATACAAAAGCGTATTTTTATGGCATTACTTACATTTTTTGTAGGTGCATTTTTTATTATTCCAAAGATTGCAGAAATTCTTCATAGTTTTATTACAGATTTGCCACAAAATTATGTAGGAACATTTTGTCCATTATTAGTTATTGCAGCGGGAATTACAATAATATTACATCGAGTATTTCCCGGAAAATACTATCACAATCATTTTCCGCATCATCCACATGGTCCAAAATCAGATACATGGAAAAATGATAATGGATTTATTTTCAAAAAAAGTGCATTTCAAAGTAGTGAACATATTATACTTGATCCTGAATTTAAAGGTGGTGAAGTTGAATGTACCTTTGGTGAGGTAACAATTGATTTGCGAAGAACTACATTACAAGAAGGAACAAGTGTGTTAGATATTAAAGTTGGTTTTGGAGCTATAACGCCTGCAAGCATGTAATGAAGCGGACTTCGTGAACTGTGTTCTGTCCGCCGAGCGAAAACCTCGCAAGCGAGAAATGCAGTTGCACCTACTCGTCGCCCCGCTTTTTTACATGCTTGTTGTTAGCAGCTGCAATTCTTATTTATTTAATATTTTAAGTTCATCAAAAATCTGATATACTATATCAATCCTTGCTTTTGCAAAGTCTTTATTGTTTAAATCAGCTGTTTGGATACAATTAGAGAAATAATAAACTTTATCATTTTTTTCAAAATAACCTACATACCAACCAATCTCTTTATTATCTTGGCTACCCCAACCACTTTTTGCTCTTACTGTATAACCCAAAGTATCTTTTGCAATCATAATGTTTTTCACAATGTCCAATGAACGTTGAGAAAAAGGAAGTTGGTTGTCGTGAAATTGTTTTAAAAAATCAATTTGTTGTTTAGGTGAAATACGAAGTCCGCCAGTTAGCCAAAACTTGTCAATGCCACCCGAAGTGTCAGTGTTTCCATAGTTTGTTTTGTCAAGCCAATATTTCATTTGTTGTCCACCAACTTGTCGTGCAAGCTCTTGATAATACCAAACGGTTGAGTTTTTAAATGCTGTTTTTAAGTCATGGTCATTATTCCATTTTGGGTATTTTCTCATAACACTATCCCATGGAATAATGAAGTTTTCGTTTTTAATAACTCCTGTCTCAAGGCCGATAAGTGAATTGCAAATTTTAAATGTAGAAGCAGGTGTAAATCTTTGATTGAATTGGTTTTGGTTGTATAAAATATATTTGTCGTCTTGTGGGTCATACAGCACGAAAGAGCCATCAACATCGAATTGGTCGTAATACTTTTTAAAGTCGTTACGAATCTCAGTTGTCTGTTTATGCTTCCAAGATGTCAGTCCGAAAACTGTCAAAGTCAAAAGTAATATTGTTTGTTTCATAGTCATCCTATTGTTGCTGCTAACGAAAAACAACTATGCGCCGTGCTGGCATTCAGTATCTTAATTGCACCAATTTATCTACCGGCACAAATGCCGCTAAATACGTAAAATGCTGAATATCCGGATGCCAGCATGGACGCATGTTGTATGTTAGCAACTTTCATTTTGTCTTTCAATTAATTATTAAATTATAATCTATTTACAATTAAGTTTTTTTATTTTGGGACTTCACAGGGTTGATTGATGCGCCTAATAGCCTGGCAACTTCGACGGAGCCACAAGGTTCTTCTCCTTGGTTTGCATTTCAAGTTTCAGCCCCTGAACCACAAATTTCTTAACAAACGTTTGAATCTCGGCGGTATTGTAGCCCGAAAAGGGTTTGTACGACATCACATGATCGGCTCCCTCTTCGATATAAACCCAATTAGGAACCCCCATTTCGTGCAGTTGCCCTAATATATATCCGGGTCCAAACACTGTAAGCTTGTTCACCTTGCTCTTCGAAAAAGGCACGGTCATGTCGGCCGAACCGTGGAAAAACATCATCGGACAAGGTTTGGTGTTCCATTTCAACTCGGTTTCTTCAGAAATGATGGCACCCGCATAGGCAATGTATCCCGCAGGCATAAAATCGGCCGGGAACTTCTTCGAATACTTCCCATGGTTGCAGATGTCGTAAATGGCATGAAGCGTGGTGACAGCACCTGCACTCGATCCAGAGAACATCACCTTTTTTATATCGATGCCCCACTCTTTGGTCTTGCCAAGCACAAAGGCTATAGCATCGGTCAGGTCCTGCAACGCAACATCAATAGCATAGATCATAGTGTCGGGCATCGTCCCTATTACGTTCGAATATCCATAACGGGTCAAGGCTTTGCGGTAATCGATCGACACCACCTGAACCCCAATATCGGTCAAATACCGAAAGTCGCCACCCCTATTTCCAAAAGCCCAACCTCCGCCGTACATGTAAATCATGGTTGGTCGGTTTTCGGGCGCAGCAACGGCAGGATCGAAGATCCGATCGACGTAGAGGGTATCCTTGCCTTTAATGGCAAACCTATGGGTTTCTTTCACAACCTGAGAAAAAGCCGATGCCCCCAACATCAACCCAGCAAGAAAAAGGAAGATTTTTAGTTTCATTTTATTATCAAATTAAATGGTTAAAACCCTGCAATTTCATTGCAGGTACTTTAGTTTCTATAAATTTTGTAGATTTACAGTATGTTAGACTATCGAAGAAGCACACTTTCAGTAAGTCGTTTATCAGCAAACATTGATTGGGTAACAAATTATAAACATCTTGCAAAAATAAAACAGGTATCTGATTTATTTCGTTAATTATCGTTTGATATGTTACTGTCATATTATTGTTTTTTTATTTCAAACACAGATACAAAATATCATCAAATATTCAAATTATCAAACTTTCACTATCTCAATAGTTGCCAACGGTTGACGCTATGGCTTCGTGGCAGAATTCGTGACCACTTTCTCTTCAGAACCTACCACAAAATCTACATGCGAAAACCATACT
>MWCJ01000017.1 GCA_002069975.1 Bacteroidetes bacterium ADurb.Bin217
GCATCAGTATCTTTTTTAGGATACAACACACGCCAGCCATCTTCCAAGATAATTTTACCTGTTGCTTTAAATTCATATCCGGCAACATCACCTATTACCGTAGTATTTTGCACAATACAGTCGGGATAAAACACCGCAATAAACCGCCGTGCAATTACATCATACACCCGTTTTTCGGGCAATTGCAAACCTTGCGGAGCAACACCGGTAGGTATAATAGCATGGTGATCGGTAATTTTGGTATCGTCAAAAACTTTTTTACTTTTTTTAATCGGTTTTTCGAGCAAAGGTGAAATCCATTGTTTATATGGATCCATTTTCTTTAAAATATCGGGAACCTTTGGGTATACATCGAGCGGTAAAAATTGTGTATCTACACGCGGATATGTAACCATTTTTTTCTCGTACAAGGTTTGAATATACGTTAATGTTTCGTCGGCAGTAAAACCGAATTTCTTATTACATTCTACCTGCAACGACGTTAAATCAAATAATTTTGGTGGAGCCTCGGTTCCTTTTTTTTGCTCAAACGATACCACTTCAAACTCATGCGAAGTTATAGCATCTATTACAATTCGCGCCTCCTCTTCAGTTTCGAATCGCCCCATAGTAGAAGTAAACCACACGGAACGATACAACGTTTTAATTTCCCAAAACGGTTTCGATACAAATTGCTGAATTTCTAAAAATCGAGACACTATAAGTGCTAATGTAGGTGTTTGCACACGTCCGATAGACAGCACTCCTTTACCGTTGGCATATTTAAGGGTATACAATCTACTGGCATTCATACCAAGCAACCAATCGCCAATAGCACGAGCATTTCCGGCAGCATAGAGTGTGTCGAATTGTTCGCCTGGTTTTAAGTGTTGAAAGCCCTCTTGAATAGCTTCATCTGTCATCGAAGATATCCATAACCGTTTGAGTGGTTTTTTACACTCGGCTTTAGTAAGCACCCATCGTTGAATGAGTTCCCCCTCAATACCGGCATCACCACAATTTATAACTTCGCTACATTGCGAAACAAGTGATTTTATAACAGAAAATTGTTTTTGCACCCCTTCGTTTTCTATGAGCTTAATACCAAAACGAGTTGGAAACATAGGTAATAATGGTAATCGCCACGCTTTCCATTCTACAGTATAATCTTCGGGGTTTTTGAGTGTACACAAATGACCAAACGTCCACGTAACCTGAAAGCCATTGCCCTCAAAATAACCATCTTTACGATTCGTAGCTTTAAGTATTCGAGCAAGTTCTTTTGCCACACTTGGCTTTTCGGCTATACAAAGTTTCACGCTGAACGTTTTGTTAAATTATTTTAATAAAATTGACAGTGTATGAAGTATATATACAAAGTAAACCTACACATTAGAAAAATAGAAATCTACAAAAAAGAATTGAAAATTGAATGAGTGGAAAATAACTTACTAATGTAACCCTAGATAACGAGCAGTATTAACCACTTATACAAGACTTATTATAAAAAAAACAAAGGTATATAATTGAAAAGAAGAAGATATAGTAAAAAAAAAGCTGTCGTTTCTGGCAGCTTTTCTATTTTTTACTCCTCAATTTCAATCATTTTGAAAGGGATTCTGATAATTGACTGATAATCTTCGCCAGCTTCAAGCATATCTTCATCATCTTCTTCGTAATACCAATTAACTTGAACTTCGTTTCCGTTTTTAGAAATAATTTCGAGTTTTTTAAAAACATCGAGAATACATTTAGAAGAGCTGGTATTAAAATACTCTAATTGAATATTTACCGTAGTTTTGGTTTTAGGTGCTGTAGCATACTCTTCGAGCCAATCAATCATAGGTTTATAAAATTCAATTGAATTTTCAGGTATTGATCTACCTTTGATTTCAATAACTCCCGACTCTGCATTAAAATTAATTTCAGGAGTTTTTGGTGAACCTTCTATTTCAATGTTTTTCATGTATAATAGTTTTAAATTACAAGTACAAATGTACAATTTTACTCATTAAAAAAAAATATCTTTTACTTTTTTTCAATAAACACGAATTCCTTTTTTAATATTTCACTTAATTCTTCCCCTTCTTCTCTCGAAGATTCATCTTCTTTATCGTATACCCATTCAACAGTAATAGCAGCATGATTTAATGATAAAATTAATCGAAATAGTCGTAAAATATTTTTCAACGACACAGAGTTTACGTAATCTAATTCAATATGCAACACGAGTGATTTGAGTGCTCGTATTTCTTGTTCATGTTCTTCAACCCATGAGAGCACCTCTTGGTAGTATGCATCAGCATTTTCGGGTCGCGAAACACCTTCCATAGTAAATAAACCCGATAATAAACTAAAATGTATAAGAGGTGTATGTTTCGTAGCTAATTTTTTAAATTTCTTCATTGTTCCTATCTCCAATTCTATATTAAATGTTACATACGAAATATCTTTCCTTATAGATTCTACCATTAATTCTATTGGCAGTTCAGATTTTCGCTTAATCATAATTAACCCAACACCGGCTCCACCGGTAGTATGCATACTCTTTTCTTTAATCGTATTTTGAAAATACGGTTTTAACTCTTCATACCGCATTTCGTTCATAAGAGCAACGGTATGTTGCAAATGCTCCAAATCTTGATTTTTAATTACATTCTTAGCTAAAATATAAATACTATGTTCATCATATGTAATCTCGAAATAGGGCTTAGAGTCAATTGTTTTGGTATTATAGCCATGTTGTAGAATATTATCGAGACATTCCGATGATATTGAATAGACCTTACGTATTATATATTGCGAAAAACCTTTTGCATGAAACACATCAGAAATATGCTTTAACACAACACCTATCTGATGATGAGTAATAGTTTTACAATCGCATGAATATAATACTTCCATATAATTAGCTATAAATCATGGGTAAAATTATACATTTTTTTACACTTTTGTATTAATTTAAAATCAAATTCAACATTTTTACTTAAAAACTACATTCGCTGCGGTACCGAAATACCAAGTAAACCCATAGCTGATTTAATAATGTGTGCAACTTGTTGCGAAATTTGCAATCGAAATAATTGTATATCTGTATTAGTTTCGTTCAACATAGGGCAATCATGATACATTTGATTATATACTTTAACCAAATCATACACATAATTTGCTATTTGCGAAGGGGCATGTTCATTTCCGGCTATTTCAATAGCTTCAGAATATCGCGAAATTTGTTTAATTACTTCCCGTTCTTTTTCATTACATACTACAAGCGGAATTCTATTACTTATCTGAATTTGTTGCTCTTGAGCTCTTCGCAAAACGGAACAAATACGAGCATACGTATATTGAATAAAAGGACCTGTATTACCATTAAAATCAATAGATTCTTTGGGATTAAACAACATGGTTTTACGAGGTTCAACTTTAAGAATAAAATATTTTAATGCACCTTGAGCTATAGTTTCGTGAACTTTAGCAGCTTCTTGCGTTGGTAATCCTGCAAGTTTACCCAATTCATTTGAAATAGCAATAGAATCTTGTAGCATCGATTCCATTAAATCGTCGGCGTCTACTACAGTTCCCTCGCGAGATTTCATTTTACCTTCGGGCAATTCAACCATACCATACGACATATGATAAATTCTATCTGCCCATTGATATCCTAATTTTTTTAATATCAATCGGAGAACTTGAAAATGATAGTTTTGTTCATTCCCAACTACATAAATTAATTCTTGTAATAATCCAAATTCGCGAAATCGTTCAATTGCAGTTCCTATATCTTGTGTCATATACACCGAAGTTCCGTCGGGACGTAACAATAATTTATGGTCTAAACCTTCATCGGTTAAATCTGCCCAAATTGAACCATCTTCTTTTGCGTACAACACTCCAGCAGCTAAACCATCTATTACAACCTGTTTACCAAGCAAATATGTTTGCGATTCGTAATACATTTTATCGAAGGTAACCCCCATGCGTTCGTATGTTTTTGCAAATCCCTCGTACACCCAACCATTCATAGTTTGCCACAATTCAATAGTGTCAGTATCATTAGACTCCCATTTAACCAACAATTCGCGAGCTTGCTTCATTATAGGAGCATCCTGTTTTGCTTGTTCTTCAGAAACTCCTTGTTGTTGCAATTCTATAATTTGTTTTTTATAGGTACTATCAAACAACACATAATATTTTCCAACCAAATGATCGCCTTTTAATCCAGATGTTTGCGGAGTTTCGCCATTTCCGAATAATTTCCACGCAATCATTGATTTACATATATGAATACCTCTATCGTTTATTAAATTTGCTTTTATAACTTTTTGTCCGTTTGCTTCTAAAATTTGTGCAATTGAATACCCCAATAAATTGTTGCGAATATGCCCTAAATGCAAAGGTTTATTTGTATTGGGAGATGAATATTCAACCATAACTACCGGAGAATTTTCAGTTATTGGTTTTTTTCCGTACAATTCTGCTTGCAAATACGCTTGCTGCAATACATGCATCCAATAGGTTGATGACAATACTATATTTAAAAATCCTTTTACCACATTATACGACTCTATATGCGAAACCTGTTGTAACAGATACTCGCCTATTTCGCTTGCTGTTTGTTCCGGAGATTTTTTAGAATATCTAACAAATGGAAATACGGCACAGGTTTTATCGCCTTGAAATTCTTTTCTTGTTTCTTGAATTTGAATCGATTGCTCGTCTATTTCAACACCATATAATGTTTGAATTGCTTGAGCTACATTATGAGCTATTACACTATCTATATTCATATATTTTACATTGCTATATATGTGCAAAAAAACAAATAAAGATTTAGAATGACAATTTATTGCATAAAAAAAATGAAATTGCATTATTCAACGCTGTTCGACCTAGTTTAATAGACTTCTACAACAATTGTAATTCTTGGCACATAAATTGGTTGGCGATTAAAAAATCAAAAAAAATACGGTTATGAAAAAGATTAGTATACTCACAGTGTTAGCTTTAGTAATCATGCAATCATGTATAATTGAAGCCCCCGAACCAGATCCATATGGTAGAGATGGTCGTGACGGTAGAGCGTTTTTCAAAATGAATTTCGGCGATTGGGAACCCGACTATATTGAACCAGGAGGTGTAATTCCCGATAATTTTTACTGGGATACCTACTACAATACTTCACCCGGATTTTATACCGTATATTATGAATACGTAGAAAACACACACAGAGGAACAATTGTTTATCCCTATGAAATTGAAATTGAAGTATTTGTAATGGCAGGAGAACAAGGAGGATACAGATATGATGGAAAAGACGGCGACGATGTATACTTTGAATTAATTTTATTCCCAGATGGATATGATTATTATCATGATATAGACTACAAATCAGAATCAACACAACGCACGCAAATAGGGTATTCAGAAACTACACAAAACAATATGAAAATTACAACAACATATTATAAATTACCTACACGAACAACAACAAATTAAAACAAAAATCAATTACAGTAAAAAGAAGCTACACTCCCGTGTAGCTTTTTTTGTGTTAAATATTTGATATTATAGGTATAAAATACTATTTTTACATACCTTTACTTAAAACTTATTGTTATGAAAGTATTATTATTACCCCTTATGCTTTGTGTTTCTATAGTAGTATATGGTCAAACACAATTTTTCTCTTCAGACCAAATGCTTACGAGCGTATATACAAACAAAATAACTGTAGATTCATATTATTCACAAGCTACTGAACTTACAAAAATTAACGAACAGGATTATTATTCTTTTTTATCAGGAACCAAGGAAATTACTGTAGGTCCAACATCATATAAAAAGAGAAATGAATTAAATTCAGCATTAGTTATTTGGAATTCCACCTATGGTACAATTAAACTCGTATCTGAATTAGGTGACGATCAAAATAGTGTAGGTATTGCAGAACATTTTATAATGCCAAATGGAAATATTTTTATATATGCACATGCTAATTTAAGTGTAAATAAACCACTAAGCATTGGGAATCAGATTTTTGATTTTAGAACAGACACATTACCAAATTATGTTTCAGCACAATTTAATATCTCTACAAAATCTTGGGAACACGTTAATTTCTATTATGTTGGTCGTAAAAACAATGATAATTATATAAATGATGTTTCTCACTTTGTAACTTCTAATGGCGATATATATATGTGCGGAACATACGATGCTCCATACATAATAATAAACACGGATACAATAATTCGAAAATCAGCAGTATCAAATCCATTTTTCATTTGCAAATTAAATTCTGATTTTAAAAAAATATGGTCGAAGCAATCAGTTAATGTTGGAGTTAACACATATATAGGAAATGTAGAATACGGTATAGACGGAGCAGAAAATATTTATATTAGCGGAACATTAGGCTACGTAACAGGAGCAATTGAAATCGATGGTGTGCTTGTGAAAAATGATACAATAAATGACGAATATGACTATACATATACTGATTTGTTTTTATATAAAATAAATTCAAACGGAACGGTAGAATTAGGCAAAACGTATTTATTCAGAGGCACCGAACAATTATCTGACATGAAAGTGTTGGCAGATGGTAATATTTATTTGTGCGGTGATTATTCCAACGAATTTGTTGCATCTCCTGTTGGAAATTTTCCACCTACATCAGGAGGGAGCAATTATTACAATGTATTTTTAGCAAAAGTGAATGGTTCTACAGGGAACATCATTTGGGGACAACCACTTACATCAAATTTATATTATCAAGAACGATTGCGAAATATACGAGTTGATGCCGATAATAATATATATATAGGCTCACGGTTTGCAAATGCTCAAATTACATTTATGGGCGACACTTACTACAAACGAACAGACAATGCATATGCAACTCAAATTCTTTTTGCTAAAATAAATTCAGACGGACAAAAACAATGGGCAAAAGTTTTGGGATCAACAACTACATTTGACAATATCATAGAACATCAATTATATCATTATTGGAATATTTCTGATACAACCATGATTTTAATGGTTCCTCATATGAGCTATGGTTCAAACTCAAATATTGAATGGGGTGAAACGTTAGAACCCACAGTTTCAATACCCGGAACTATTTTCGATAACATGCTACTTATTTCAACACAAACCGGAGATGTTTTACAGTATTTTAATAGAGGAATGGAGTCTATGGTTGCTATAGATTCTGTTTCATATTTTGGAATACGAAATGATTTTGAATATTTTGAAGCATACAAGCTAACTACACAAACCAAAACTATTTCGGGAACAGTTTCGGTAAATGGGACACCACTTATTAATTCTATGTATACCTATTTAGAATTAATAAGTGTAATGCCCGGAGAAACAGGAACAATTAAATCGTGGGCAACTTTGAATCAAAGTGGAGAATTCTCATTTAATACTGTTCCTATTGGGGGTGAGTATTTGATTTCTGTAACACCTTATGACTCAACAATTATGTGTGGGTATTATTCACAACAAGGATATGCCGAGTGGCATCAAGCCGACACCGTACGCTCGGCAGAACAAAATAATGGAATTGAAATTCAATTACAAAAAATAATTTACCCAACAGGTGGAGGAACTATTCGAGGAACCATAGTCATAGACTCATTAACAAACGCATCTATTTCAAGTATTGCAAATGTGCAAGTTGTATTACGAACTCAACAAAAATCTACTGATATAGTCGCATTTACCCGTGCATATTATGATTACATGAATTTAACAGATTCCTACTCGTATGAATTTAAAAACATTCCTGCAGGAGATTATGTAATTGAAGTTTTATATCCGTTTGCTACAGCTGCCGAAACCATACCTATTTCTATTACCGAAGAAAATCAAGTGCTTGAACAACAAGACTTTAAAGTAATAAACGATAAAGTATACAAACGCTTTATGACAGACATAGAAACGGTATTACAACAATCAAACAATAAAGTAGTATATAATTCGCAAAAAGATGCTATAGATATAACTTATAGTAACAAAAAAACACCTATTCTTATACACGTATATTCGATTCAAGGAGCCCATATCACAAGCATTATGAGTACCGAATCATGCTCTATTTCATTACAAGACAAAGCTTCGGGTGTGTATATGGTTCAAGTAGATAAAGAATGGTTTAAAATAATTAAGTAAAAAATTATATTTTATACAATTACAAATTGCAAAATAAGAAGCAAACAGCTTATATGCTGAGAATAGGACTTGGTTATTCTACCAAACAGTTTAGTTTGCTTCTTATTTCTGCTATAAACCAAGAATTGGAAGAATTTTAGTAGATTTTCAAGAATTATGCATTCATCAACTCTAATTGCATCCAAGCAAAAAATTCCATGCATGAAGCTACTCCACAATGCAATGCAACCCCTCCCCATATATTTTTACTATACAATGCCAAAACACCTAAAATATATCCACCAAACACAGAACTTATAGTTTCTCCTATAGGTTTCCCAAAATGTAAAGCAACATATACAACCACCATTGGCAAAATTGCATCTTTACCAATAAAACGTATGAGCCCAATAACCAATAAGCCCCTAAAAGCTATTTCGGTAAATAAAAAATCACCAATATACAAGATTTCATACACACCTATTATAACCCATTGAGGTAAATGAAGATATCGGGCAGCTAATTCAGGATACAATTTAGTGTAGGTAGGATAATACTGTATAAATTCGGGAATAAACGAAGCAAAAAACACTAAGGGAATAATGAGCAATAATAATGGTTTATACATTGCAAATTTCACCCCTTTGAACCGCAATCCGTAAAGACCAAAATCTTGTTGTCGGTCGATTGTATATTTATAAATAAGTAAGGGTATAAGCATTGTAATTAGAGACGACGCATTAGCAACCATATAAAAAGCTGCTGGATACACATGCCTATGAACATAATATTTAATTTCGTGCGAAAACACATTAATAGAACGATCTATACTAATAATAACCAATCCAATAAACGTATACAGCACAAAATCCCAACGAATAACTAGTTTTGATTTACGAAACAACTTCAAAAGCCCTATTGAAAAAGCATACAGCCCAATATTTACAATTGTAAACCAAAGAATTTGCATATAAGGATTGGACTGTTGGCGAATAAAACCTCGTTCAAATTCGAAATAATAATTACAAAAAATAAGACTACTTATTACCCCTGCAAAAACAAGATACAATTTAGCATTGTAATAACTTGCATGATACTCTTTAAAATATGAAATAAATGTTTTCATGGAAACCGAACTAATTAATGTAGCAAAAGTAAAGATTAAGTTCGATACTTACAAATTCAAACAAAAACATATACAAACTGTAATTTCTATTATAGATTGTGAGTTTAAAACAGATACTTTTTTTATCTTTGCTCAAAGAATAATATCAACCAAAAATTCGTTGAGTATTACTAAAAAACTTAATTACAATACAATGAAAAAAATTGCACTTTGCATTTCAGCTTGTCTATTTTCACTCATAAGTATGGCTCAGCAGCCAAAAGATTCGCTTATAAACTACATGGACATAACCGGCAAAAAACAAGGATATTGGTGTAAACGCGATGCTGCCGGGAACAAAGTATATGAAGGCACATTTAAAAACGATGTTCCAGTTGGAGAATTCAAAAAATATCATCAAAACGGTAAGATAAAATATCTGATGATATACAATTCCAACAATAGCAATGATGTGCAAGTAACTATGTATGACATAACCGGTGAATTATCGGCAAAAGGGTTTTATTATAACAAAATAAAACACGGGACATGGCAGTATTTTGGTCAGCAAGAAAAATTACTTATGGAAGAACACTATACCATGGGAAAACTTGATGGTGCATCTACAATTTTTTGGCAAGTTGGCAATAATTTACCTGCCGAAATAAAACATTGGAAAGATAGTGTAAAACATGGCGATTGGTTTTGGTTTTACGAAACCGGGCAAATGCGAATGAAAGCCGGATATTCCAATGGTAAATTAGAAGGACCATTCATTGTATATTTTTTCGATGGAAAAATTCATATTCAAGGGGCATACGTAAATGATCGTAGAAATGGGGTATGGAATTATTATAATGAAGACGGAACAAGCAGAGCTGTATTAGAATATAACATGGGCACATTAGTAAACGAAGACGAAGTTGCACGTAAAGAAACAAAACTATTACAAGAAAAAATTGCACATATCCCAACATTTTCAGAACCAAATATGACAAATCCTGAGAATTATTTAGAAACGCCACAATCGAACCAAGTATTTGACCCCGAAGACCCACAGAACTTTATACAAAATCCCGAAGCTTATATTTTTAAATCACAAATGCCCGAAGAACAAGCTCCCGATAAAAAAAGTAAAAAGAACTCACAGAAAAACAAAAAATAATTTGAAACTTAAAAAAAAAGTATATCTTTGCAACCCGAAAAATATAGATTTAGTTTATTTTAAAATATACATATAGAATGAAAAAAGGAATACATCCGGAAAATTATCGCTTAGTAGCGTTTAAGGATATGTCAAATGAAGAAGTGTTTATTACAAGATCTGCAGCTCCGTCAAAAGAAACTATTGAAGTTAACGGTGTTGAATATCCGGTAATTAAATTAGAAGTTTCAAGTTATTCACATCCATTCTATACCGGTAAAATGAAATTTGTTGACACAGCTGGACGTGTTGATAAATTCCGTAACAAATACAAAGCTCATTTGGAAAAAAAATAAAAACATTATTAATATAAAAAAAGCCGTTTCATATACTTGAAGCGGCTTTTTTAATTTATAAGCATACGCATAGTATAATAAAATGAATACATTTCTATTTTGTTAAAAAAAAGTAGTAATATTACATTCAATAATTTAGATACATTGAAATACATACAAGTTTCACCCAATTTTAATATAAACCTATGAATGTAGTTCTGTTTGATTCGTACCGTAGAAATGACTTAAAACCACTAACCTATACTCGTCCAGTAGCTGAAATTCGATGCGGAATTTTAACTATTAAAGAAAAATGGGATGTAGTATTACATACTACTTGTTCGTATTTAACCGAACCTTACTTACAAAACAAATACCCGATGATTGAAGCTGCAGAAACACTATATATTAATGCGGCTTGCTTACCTACAGCTACTTTAGTTGAAGAAGTTTTGCAACTACAATCAGGCGAAGCATTATGTTGTAATGATGAATTGATTGCTGTGAATACAAAAAACACATTTATAGAACAACCCGAAGCATATACCTGTAGCGAAACATTATCGGACTTACGAAAAATTCAATATCCATGGGATATATTTACCCTTAACTCATTTGAAATTGATTCTGATTTTGCCTTACTTACCAAACACAAAACTTCTCAAAAAATAAGCTCTACAAATAATATAATAGCTCCCGAAAATATTTTTATTGAACCCGATGCTATAGTAGAATTTGCAACAATTAATGCTTCAAAAGGCAAAGTGTATATAGGCAAATATGCCGAAATTATGGAAGGAGCAGTAGTGCGAGGACCATTTGCCCTATGCAATAATGCCACAGTAAAAATGGCCGCGAAAATATACGAAGGAACTACAATTGGACCATATTGCAAAGTAGGAGGCGAAGTTCAAAATTCTGTGTTTTTTGGATATTCAAATAAAGGTCATGATGGATATTTAGGTAATTCAGTATTAGGAGAATGGTGTAATTTAGGTGCAGACACGAATAATTCAAATCTAAAAAACGACTATTCCGATGTAAAAGTATGGAATTATACAAGCGAACGATTTATGAAAACAGGGTTACAATTTTGCGGATTAATTATGGGCGACCATTCCAAATCGGCAATCAACACTATGTTTAACACAGGCACAGTGGTGGGAGTTAGCTCAAATGTATTCGGTTCTGGATTTCCTCGTAATTTTTTTCCATCGTTTTCGTGGGGAGGTGCTGAAGGTATGAGCGAATATGCCTTAAAAAAAGCATGCGATACAGCTCAAAGAGTATATTCACGAAGATCAAAGGTATTCGACCAAATTGAAATTGACATATTTTCGCATATTTTTGAAGAAACCAAGAAATATCGTCGATATTAGTCAGGTGGCACAGCTATTGACTTGTTAACACACAACAAATAAATGAGCTTAGTACTGACAATTTGACTTTATATATATGGACGATTCACAGAATTCTTTTTTACAAACTTCGGTTATGTTTAACCTTTTAGGTGCTGATTCAGAAATAATTCCATTATTTACCGATGACGATTCACTTGATTTTACAGATGTTGAAATCCCAGAAGCTCTGCCAATATTACCACTTAAAAACGCATTATTATTTCCGGGTATTGTTATGCCAATAACTGTTGCTCGCGAAAAATCAATAGAATTAGTGCGCGACTATATAAAAAAATCAAAAATAATAGGAACAGCTACCCAAAAAAATCCTCAAGTTGAAGACCCCACGATTGAGGATTTATATCAAATTGGTACCGTTGCTCATATTTTAAGAATTTTAGAAATGCCCGACGGTAATATTACCGTTATCCTACAAGGAGTTTCTCGAATTTCATTAGTAGAACAAGTCCATATTGACCCATATTTATATTGTACAGTTGCAAAACGCAACGATGAAAAACCCGAAATAGATAAAGAATTTGATGCTATTTTAGGTTCAATAAAAGAAATGGCACTAAAAATTATTAGTTTATCATCGAATATTCCAAAAGAATCTACTTTTGCCATTAAAAATATTACGAATCCATTATTTCTTATAAATTTTATTTCATCGAATGTAGATACTGCTATTGAGAATAAAATAGAATTACTAGATACAGACAATGTTAAAAATAGGGCAATTATTTTAATGAAGTATTTGGCTCAGCAAATCCAATTGCTCGAAATTAAAAACGATATACTTACAAAAACTAGAAAAGACATAGACCAACAACAACGCGATTACTTCTTACATCAACAAATTAAACAAATTCAAAATGAATTAGGTGAAAATTCTATTGAGCAAGAAATTCAAGAAATGCGTGAAAAAGCATCAGTCAAAAAATGGTCAGAATCGTTACAAAATCATTTTAACAAAGAACTCGATAAACTTTCGAGAATGAATGCACATGCTGCCGAACATTCGGTACAATTTAATTATATACAAACTCTTTTAGAATTACCATGGAACGAGTATTCCGATGATAATTTTGACTTAGATCATGCTCAAAGTATTTTAGACGAAGATCATTTTGGCTTAGAAAAAGTAAAAGAACGAATTATTGAACATTTGGCTGTGCTTAAGCTTAAAGGCGATTTTAAATCACCTATTATTTGTTTATACGGACCTCCCGGCGTAGGAAAAACATCGTTAGGAAAATCTATTGCAAAAGCTCTCAATCGTAAATATTGCCGAATTTCTTTGGGGGGATTACACGATGAATCGGAAATTCGTGGACACCGAAAAACATATATAGGTGCAATGCCCGGTCGAATTATTCAAAACCTAAAAAAAGTTCAATCTTCGAATCCGGTATTTGTACTCGACGAGGTTGATAAAGTTGGCAAAGATTTTAGAGGAGACCCGGAATCTGCGTTACTCGAAGTTCTTGACCCCGAACAAAACAATAGTTTTTACGATAATTATTTAGAACAAGACTATGATTTAAGCAAGGTCTTATTTATAGCTACTGCCAACAATATTGCAAATATAAGCTCTGCCTTACGTGACCGAATGGAAATGATAGAAGTTT
Source organism: Bacteroidetes bacterium ADurb.Bin217 (assembly GCA_002069975.1). Taxonomy (GTDB): domain Bacteria; phylum Bacteroidota; class Bacteroidia; order Bacteroidales; family UBA1715; genus MWCJ01. The sequence continues at coordinate 13,758 of MWCJ01000017.1, forward strand.
CAGGCTATATTATGGAAGAAAAAATCGAAATTGCGTTGCGACATCTTATTCCCAATCAAATTATAAATCATGGAGTAGATGCACATAATATTTCTTTTGAACATGATGCTATTGCATATATTGTAAACCATTATACACGAGAATCTGGAGTTCGCGATTTAGACAAAAAAATTGCAAGCGTAATTCGTAATTATGCTAAGAAAATAGCAATGAATAAACAGATTGATTCTACAATTACAACAGAACACGTACAACAAATTCTTGGTCCGGAATTATTTTCGCCCGATTTATATGAATCGAACGAAATTGCCGGAGTTGTAACCGGACTTGCATGGACAGCTGCTGGAGGCGATATATTATTTGTTGAAACAAGTTTAAGCCAAGGTAAGGGTACATTAACACTTACCGGAAATTTAGGTACAGTAATGAAAGAATCTGCCACACTTGCATTAGAATACATAAAAGCACATGCGAAAGATTTTGCCATTGATACGCAACTCTTTGAAACAACAAATGTTCACGTACACGTACCCGAAGGGGCTATACCCAAAGATGGACCATCGGCAGGTGTTACTATGGTTACCTCTATGCTCAGTGCATTTACTAAACGGAAAGTGAAAAAACGAATAGCTATGACCGGAGAAATTACCCTAAGAGGTAAAGTATTGCCTGTAGGAGGAATAAAAGAAAAAATTTTGGCTGCAAAACGTGCCGGGATACAACAAATAATAATGTGCAGTAAAAACAAAAAAGATGTTGAAGCTGTAGGGAAACAATATATTCATGGACTAACATTTACATATGTTGATACAATTGACCAAGTTGTATCACATGCATTGTTAAAACAAAAAGTAACTGTATAAATGTATCAAACAAATAAACTATTTGTAACACCACAGGTATCAATGACAGAATTGATATCAGAAAACCCATCGTTATTGGTTTTACTCGAACACTTCGATACCGATTGTGTTGTTCACGATGATAGTGTTCATGAATTTTGTACACATCATAATATACCCGAAAATGTATTTATATTGTTTGCAAACATTTATAATGGAATTATACCAACGGCATTACCAGAATTTTCTAATGAAGACTGTATGGTAATGATTCGTTTTTTGGCACAAAGTCATGTATATTATAAAACACAAAAATATCCCGAAATTGAATCATATATTATACAGTTAAGCGAATATAACAAAGCTCCCGAAATTCCTTTAATTCAAAAATTTTACTACCAATATGTTGCCGAAGTTAACGAACATCTGGAATACGAAAATGCTACCGCATTTCCTTTTTTTATGTCACTTTTACATACACAAGAAACTACTGAGGCAAGTAACAAATTTTCTGCATTAGAATACAAAGAACATCATACAGATATAGAATGTAAATTAAGCGAACTCAAACAACTATTACTTAAACACGTACCGATTCAAAACGATAGAATTTTACGCCGAAAAATATTAGTAAGTTTATTTGAATTAGAACAAGATTTACATATGCATTCATTAATAGAAGAAGTCATTTTAACACCTGTAATGCATGCAATAGAAAAAAAACGTTCACATGTCAAAAAGTAGTCATTCCATACTTATTTTAGAACCTTCCGATATTGTATACGAAGGATTAGTTTCAATATTACTTAATTCAGGAATTCACTATCATGTAATACGAATATCAAGTTTAGACGAAATACATCAATATTTAGAAGGGAATGATATCCTTATTATAAATCCACAGTTTATTCATCAACATCAAATTCAATTCGAAACTATAATTTCAAAACACTCTTTGCATACCATTGCTATTCTATATTCACTATTTCCTCAAGCGATTCTATCACTATGTAAAGCAAGCATACACATTACAGATACTCCTGAGCATATAATCCAAATAATAGAACAAGACTGCAACGAAGAACACAACAATAAAAATACTTCCGAAAAAGAACTCTTAAGCGAACGCGAAATTCAAGTATTAACAGAGTTGGTAAAAGGCTTATCAAATAAAGAAATTGCTGATGTTTTATGTATAAGTACACATACCGTTATAAGTCATCGAAAAAATATAGTTCAAAAAACCGGTATTAAGAGTCAGGCCGGCTTAACTATATATGCACTATCTAATTCAATTATTAGTTTAGATTCTATTCAATAATAATTTTCTCTTTTATAAAAAAAAATACAGAACAGTAGTGTCTGATTTTACTTGTATTATTCATTTTGCAGAGTACATACGAAATTTTACATTCATTTCGTTAGTATAAACACAAATTACGCAATAGGAATTTGGTAAAAAAAATTAGCATGAAAAAAATACTATATATATTACTATGGCTTAGTATTAGTTCATTTGCATACTCTCAACAATGCGAATCAAAATTATCCAATGCTGCTATAGAAATTACAAAACAGCATGTTCAATATAATCCTGCATATATAGTTATTCCCTACCCTATGGGAGATGTACCGTCAAACACAGGAGTGTGTACCGATGTTGTAATTCGAGCATATAGAATAATTGGTATAGATTTACAGAAAGAAGTGCACGAGGACATGCGAGCAAATTTTAATGCATACCCATCAAAGTGGGGATTACGGAAGCCCGACACGAATATCGATCATAGAAGAGTTCCTAATCTTATGACATTTTTTTCGCGAAACGGAAATTCATTACCCATTACTCAAAATCCGAAAGACTATAAACCGGGACATATTGTTTCTTGGGATTTAGGAGGAGGAGTAACTCACATAGGAATTGTAATAAACAAAAAAAGCGTCGATGAACAACGGTATCTTATTGTTCACAATATTGGTTCCGGGCAAGTTGTTGAAGATTGTTTATTTGCTTATAGAATTATTGGGCATTACACCTATTGTAGGTAACTCTTACTTTCTGTATCGAAACAGCAAATATGAGCCATAGAGAGTTGGCGGTACTATATTAATTATCCACAACAACATACTTACCTGAAAAATTGTAATTTCGTGTGTTGTAAACATTCCAAAAACTACCATAGCAACAGAACCACGAATTCCCACTTCGCCCAATATAGATGTAGGAATAACGGTTGTAAAAAAATAAGTAAGAAATACAGAAATACACAACTGCACAAAAGTAATTTCGGGTAAAAACATATGTGCGAGCAACATAAATTGTCCCGAAAAAATTACATATCTACTTATACTAAATACAAAAACATGCAAAATGTCTGCACGACTATATTTTGCATACGTATGAACCAACGAAACATACTTACGACGCCCTAAAATTCGCATCCCCATTTTTTTAATCAGCACCGTATTTCGTAAAACTCTATAAAGCACAATACTAATAATAACAGAAACTATAGCCACGTATCCGGCATTACTTACAGTATTTTGTGTTTGCGCAAAAACTATATAAAGAATAAAACCAACAATACCAAATAGTAAAGTAGTAATAAGTTGCACTATACTACCAATAAATGTAGCAAGCATAGTTTTTTTCTTATGTTCTTGCAGTACAAGCGACCTCCCTCCTATTTCGCCAATTCTATTGGGAGTTACGAGTGCTAATGGCATACCTATACACACAGCCTGCAACGAAGTAAAAAAAGAAATTGGTTGAATTTTTTCTGCTAAACGTTTCCATTTATATGACTCAATTAACCAATTTACAAACATAAGTAGCAGAACAAAAACTAAAACAGATACAGAAAAAAGAGGATTATTGAATACCAAAAATGCATCGTGAGGCATATTGATGATTTTGTAAACAACATACCACCACGCAATAGCTATTATACTGATTTTAAGGATAATTATCGATATTTTTTTATATACCATATTACTTAAATTCGCTCTTCGCAAAAACATATATGTAAAAAAACACAATTTAATTTGATAATCATGAACATAATTGTTTTTTTTGCTAAAAATATTACACTATGAATACTGTAAAAGCAAAAAAAAGTTTTGGTCAGCACTTTTTAAAAAGCAACGATGTAGCACAAAAAATTGCAGACTATGCACTTACACACACATGCACCAAATTCCTTGAAATTGGTCCGGGTATGGGAATGCTCACGCAGTTTTTTATAGACAAACCTATTGATTTTAAAGTTATAGAAGTAGACAACGACTCGGTAGATTATTTATTATCGCATGAGATTGTTAAGCCCCACATGTGTATACATGCCGACTTTTTGCGTATATCTGTTCCAGATATTTTTTCGCGTTCACAATATTGCATTGTAGGAAATTTCCCCTATAATATTTCAAGTCAAATAGTTTTTAAAATGATAGAACACCGAGAATTTATTCCCGGTATGACAGGTATGTTCCAACGAGAAGTTGCACGAAGAATATGTTCACCCAAAGGCAGTAAAGAATATGGCATTCTATCGGTATTGGTACAAGCATTTTACACCACCGAATACCACTTTACACTTGACGAACACGAATTCATACCACCCCCAAAAGTAAAATCAGGCGTAATTTCGTTATTCAGAAAACAAGATTACACATTACCCTGCGATGAAAAACAATTTTTTGAAGTAGTAAAAACCGGATTTAACCAACGCCGAAAAACGCTCAATAATTCTTTAAAAAAACTATTAGGCGACGCAAAACTACCTATTGACATAGGCTTAAAACGTCCCGAACAGTTAGGTGTAGAAGAATTTATAGAACTCACAAACTATATAGCACAGTTGCGAAATAAGTAAACCTGTTACGAATTGGCTTTCAGTTTATAAAACAAAATTATTGATGCCAATACTATTGTAATGCTATTTGCAATAATCATAGGTAGATTTTGTATAGAAATACCGTAATACAGCCAAAGCACAACACCGGCCGTAAAAATAATATACATATGGAGCGAAATACTTTGTGTGTCTTTAGTTTTGATTACTTGTAACGCTTGCGGTACAAACGAAAGTGTGGTTAAAAAGGCGGCACAATAGCCAATTATTTCTATCATATCTGGTTGAAATTGTTTATTTTTACAAAAAAAATAAAAAATAGAATACAAATGAATTTTGAACCTCAAAATTTAATTGATTTGGTTACAACCAAAATGCCTTACGGAAAATATCAAGGAACTCCTATATATAAACTACCCGAATTCTATTTGGTTTGGTATCAACAAAAAGGCTATCCGCAAGGAAAAATTGGAAATTTGCTGGCTTTGATGTACGAAATTCAACTTAACGGATTAGAATATTTGCTTCAACCAATAATTAGAAAATACAGAATGTAGATTACAGATTGGAGATTCGAGATTGGAGAAAATATATACCATGCTGAGTATGTTTAGAAAAATTGATTTTTTTTATATTTGCAATAAAAAACATGCTTAAAATAACTCTGGTAGTTATAGGAAAAACTACCGATGAATATATTAAACAAGGCATAAGAGTATACACCGAAAGGCTTAAACACTATTGTGCTTTTACAATTATAGAAATACCCGAACTACAAGTTTCTTCCAAAGTTTCGCATGCAGAAATTAAAAAAAAAGAAGGCGAAATACTTTTAGCAAAAATTCCACAACATACACGCGTATTTTTACTTGACGAACATGGCAAACACTATACATCGAAACAATTTTCGGCAGTTATAGACAACGCCATGCAAACATCGATAAAAGAATTTTATTTTATTGTTGGTGGAGCATTTGGTTTTTCAGACGACGTTTATGCCGCATTTCCATCAAAAATATCATTATCTGCTATGACATTTTCGCATCAAATGATTCGATTGTTTTTTGTAGAACAAGTATATAGAGCATTTACAATTATTTCTAATATACCCTACCACCACGAATAATATCTTCTTCTTTTACACAAACAATACAACAAAAAAAACATATGGTATCCTTATTATTTTTATTCTTCAAACAAGTATTTTCATGCCTTTCCATTTTTTTTAAAATTATTTGCGTAAAAATTATAAAAATTAAAAATAAATGATAACTTTGCAGCCTCAAAATCGAAAGGATTATTAAAATTTACTACGATGAATTTACTAGACGAAGTTAAAAAAGAAGTTATTGAGAAAAGAGAGTGGCCAAAATTCAATAGTGGCGATACTATAACTGTACATTACAAAATTAAAGAGGGTGATAAAGAACGTATCCAAAAGTTCCGCGGTGTAGTTTTACAACGTCGTAACGAAGGAAGTGTTGAAACATTTACTATACGAAAAATGTCGGGAAACGTAGGTGTAGAAAGAATCATTCCTGTTAATTCCCCAATGATAGATGCTATAGAGTTAAATAAAAAAGGTAAAGTTCGCCGTGCAAGAATTTTTTATCTTCGTGATTTAACAGGTAAAAAAGCTCGTATTAAAGAGAAAAAATATTAATAAACATATTCTGTATGTTTTCATTGAAAGGTTATCTGTTTCAGGTAACCTTTTTTTATGTTTTATACCAAGAGTTTGTTTTAAAATAAATTGTATATTAGCCCTATTCAAAAACTATTAAATATACATACATATGGCAGGAACTATTACCTTTACAATGATTAAACCCGATGCGGTTAAAAACGGACACATAGGCTCTATTCTTAAGATGATTACAGATGCCGGATTTAGAATTGTAGCAATGAAATTTACTCGAATGAGTACAGCAAAAGCAGGAAAATTTTATGACATCCACAAAGAACGTCCGTTCTATGGCGAATTAGTTGAATTTATGACTTCAGGACCAATTGTGGCAGCAGTACTCGAAAAAAGCAATGCTGTTGAAGATTTTAGAAAATTAATAGGAGCTACCGATCCGGCAAAAGCCGATGAAGGTACTATTAGAAAATTATTTGCAACATCATTAGGCGAAAACGCAGTTCACGGTGCCGACAGTGATGAAAATGCCTTACGTGAAGCAGGATTTCATTTTGCCACTAGCGAATGGTTCGATGCTCAAGGTAATTGCATGGGATAATCATATTCTCCTATCCTAACAAAACATTAAGGTTGGTATGTTTCATATCAACCTTTTTTTTTTAGAAAAAAGTATACCTGATATTTTTCATATTGTAATTTTTACGTATGTTTGCACTGCAATCACCGTACAATTACCACATAATTGTACAACGTAACACAAAGACATATGAAAACATTATTCTGTATATGCAGTTTTGCATTAGTATGTATTACTGTATGTTCACAATCAATAGGCGACTACAGAACCGTACTATCCGGAGAGTACCAATGGAGTAACCCTGCCGGATGGGAATATTTTGATGGAATAAATTGGGCACCTGCATATGAATATCCATGCGAAAATTCATCGCCACATATGGTTACAATTAGTAACAACACAACAATTATTTGCGATAAACCTATTATGGATATTCCATTACAAAATATTTGTATCGACCCCAATAGTACGCTTATTGTAGAATCAAAAAACATATATATTCAACAACATTTTGAAGTGTACGGAACACTTTCTATGCAGAGTAGTTTAGGTATACTACTTTGCAATACTGCTCATTTACAAGGCACTATAATTCAAGATTATTCTAAAACTATTACCGTCATTTCAGACATTTCTATAGACGGTGTAACATGGAGTGGCGTGGGAACTACCCAATTTTCTATTCAAGGCAATCTTACTATTCAAACCCAAGCTACTTTGTTTTCAAATTGTTCGTTTGAAGTATTCGGAAAAACATACATTACAACCGATATTCAATTTACAACAATAGGAGGCGAAAAAATATTTCATGATACAGTATTTGTTGAAAACAGTACATGGACTAATACTGTTGGAGAAACTTTTACCTGCAATTCTTCGCTTATATTTTCACATTCTACCATTCAATGTCAATCATTACCTGTATTTACCGTTGCTCAAGACCTACTTCTCATATCATCGAATTTACTCAGAAATAATGATTTTTATACAACCTTTACTATTCAAGGCAATTGTATTATTCCGGCATTTTCTACTTCATATATAGAAAGTGCCTGTTTCGAAATTCAAGGCAATTGTAATATTTATGGCGAATTACAAATTCTTGACAAAAAGGGAGTAAAAACAATATATGGTTCGTTTATTATTCACGAAACCGGAATATTGAGAAACAATGGCAATGATAGATTACTCATTTATGGAAATATAGAAAATTATGGCTCTTGTATGAATGGTACGAATGGAGTTTTTCAGCTGTTAGGAACCAACAAGCACATATATGGCAATATAAAAACACCACGTATGATAATAGACGGTACATACACAAACAATTCAATACTTGAAGTTACATCAGATTTTTCGGGCACCGGGGTTCTAACCCAAGCCGAACATGCAGAATTAATTATTCAAAGCCCTTCATCGCCTCACATTAAAGCCAATGCTACCGGCAATATTGTAAGCTATACCCGAGGCGGAAATCAGTACATAGAATGCGACACTTTTTACATACTCAAAGCAGAAAACAATAGACAAAATCTTTTTTTGCAAACAGACATAACCATACTACATCAATTACTTTTCACAAAAGCATGTTTTATTCATACAAATGGGTTTGATATAACATTTTGCACGATAGACGAAAACACTATTGGCGGTTGTTCAAATTTTGATAGAGGAATTATTCTAACTCAAGGCAATATACACCTACAAACTATTACACACACCACCCCTATTGTACTGCCAACGTTTGTAAAACCAAGTATTGAAGGGTTTGCCGGTATAGGAATTCAAAAACTAGATACAGAACCAAGAAATTACACAATTCGTGCACTAGATACTGTTGTTGCATCAAATCCACAAGTAATGAATGCTCAGAATATAGAAAGTGGTATTGTAGGTACACTATTTTCAATTGATTCCGAAAGTAGCAACACAAAAATCACTTTTTATTGGCACCAAACACGAGAACTCGCGGCATTTGAACGATATTTATGTGCAATTATGCACTTTAATGGCACACAGTGGCATATGTTAGAAGAACCTATTGAAGCTACAACGGTTAGCACATCTATATATTCAGTATCGGCTACAGCTACCGACTTTTCTCCATTTATAATTAGCAGTAATGCCGGATTATTAGCCACACATCTTAATACATGTACAATACAACGTGTTCCTCAAGGTATTGAATTACAATGGGAAACATTGCCGCAATCTGAGTTTACAGCCTTTACTATTTCTGTTTCAGAAAATGGAATAGATTTCACACAGCTTGTACGTTTACCAAAAAACACGTTCACATATACAGATACCCATTTGTATAATTCAACACTATTGTATTACGCCATTGAATGCGAATCTGCAGACGGTACAATTAGCAGATTTCCTATTCAAAGCATTTCTATTGAATCGCCAACACCAAAATTCACTATTAATCAAAACAAAAGAACTATATATGTATGCTCTACAATTCATTCAAATTGGCACCTTTACTCATTACAAGGATTAGAAGTTTTGCAAGGAATAAGTAATACAGAAACATCGTATTTACATTTACTTCCGGGCATATATTTATTAAAAATAGCTGATTGTTCGTTTCCAATAGTTATACAGAGGAAAGAATAATTGTAAAAACTTTTTCAAAAACTGCAAAAAAAAGAAGCTGTCCTTGCGGGGCAGCCTCCTTTACTCACTTTTTACTCCTTAACTAATTAAGGAACACATCTAGGTTTGATAAAGAACTTGTTTTGATACAAGTATACGCTCTACTGTAGTCTTTAAGAAATCTTATACGTAATTCAAGATTTCCGGAGAGAATTTGGGAGATTTTTTGAGCGTTTTGAAGAGAATGTGTAAAATTTTTATTCATAGGCATATATTATTTTCTATTTTGTGTATTAACGATAGTTTACATAAAAATTGTATAGTACTGTATAAAAAATTGACAAGTGAAATAAATAATCATATATTTGCAACACATTTCGAAGGGGCTGACCGGTATTGACGGGGAGTTGATTGAGAATGTAAGCATGTCGGGCGATGAAGGTTTGTCCCGTAAAAACGCATCTTCAAGCAATAACTGGCGAAACTAATTACGCTCTTGCTGCTTAATCGAATAAAGTAGATTATTAGCTTTACATTGTACTAGGTACTTTGGCAAGACATTCCGCAGAAGGCCCGCCTTTAGTCGTCTGATTACGGAGTGCAATAATTAAGGGATAGCAAATATAAAGCTTGTGTTTATTTGCGAGATTTTCAAGCTAAGGAAAAAATAGAGTGCTCGTTCCCGGTTTTTTCTCGAAAAACAATAATAGAGCTACACATGTAGAAAGCATTAGCAATGCTTTTCCGGACCAGGGTTCAAATCCCTGCAGTTCCACTAAATTAAAAGGATTATGAGTTTTTCGTAGTCCTTTTTTTTGTATACGTTAGAGATGAGAACATACTGAATGAAACCCCGAGAAAGTCTACACATCCGGTAAGAAAACTACTTCGTATTCCATTCTCCACAAAATTCTTTTCTACCGCATTCTTTACAATGTAAACCTATCCATACATCGTCAAATTGTTTCATAAGATGTTCTACAAAATCTGTATTTGAAGTACATATTCCAGTTTCGAAGTTTCTATTTTTTTTGCTTTTTGCCCCCATACCGGCACCTGTTAAGTTTGCACTTCCGGTATATGCCCAATTGCCATCAACAATTACTGTTTTAAAATGGACACGTGGACATTGAAACTGTTCCAAATCTTTTGCTAGTATTGGGTAATTATCAAAATCTTTCTGAAATGCTTGCCCCGGTTCTTTAGCAAACAATAAACGCACTTCGATTTTTTTCGATAATAATTCTGCTAAAATCTCTAAAAAAGGAACCATTCTCGCTCCTTTTTTCACATACACATCTTTAATGTCGGCTGTTGCAATCCACACAAACTTTTTGGCTTTAGGAATGGCTTCTAAAAGCACGTATTCGTATATTTCGGTATTTGTTATTAGTTGCATATTGCTACTTGCCAAAGCCTTATACGATTATTGAACCACTTGTATTTTATTCAAATAATTTACTTTACGTTTATCTTTTTCGTCGGTATTTTTAATTTTTTGAATACCAAATGCTATAAAATAATTGTTGTACCAATAATTAGTATTCATTGAAGAACGCGTAATATTATCTGCCTCATTTTGAGTTTCTATCATGTTATTGGTTGCTGTTTTTGTAACATTCCCTTTAGAATCAAATACAGTATAATGAAAGTCGAATCCCGAACCATGTAATGTAGATAATGTTCCATTCGTAAATTTTACATCCAAAAATATCCGCACATCATGCGGCTTATAGTCTATATGCATTTCTTTACTGTTGGACCACAACAAATTTCCCTGTTGATCGAAATTACATAAAAAGTAATGCGTATACTGATATCCATCGAACACATTTTCACATTGAATAGTAGCACCACCAAAAGCATTAGGAACAGGATGACAAACTTGCCGATATGTAGGATAATACGCTTCGCCCACCAATACATACTGATTATTACTTTCAATAATACGATGCGGAGCCATTAAATAATTTATTTCTAATTCTTTCCCTTTTTGTTCATATCTGTCCTTTTTCTTTTCGATTCGTTCTTGCTTATTTTCAGACAAATAACTTGTAAAATTCGTAATATCAAGATAATTTATATACTTAATGAAGACCTTTTTCTGTTGTTGAATTTTGCAAATAAAAATTCCCGTTGTAAACGTTTTTACTATAAAATTCCCAACAGTACCGCATATAATATAACTCCCATCTTTTGTCTTTGAAACACTAGCAAGTTGCATATAATTTCCCTCATCGTTTTTTATAATCACTTCTTGCGTTTTACTTCCTTTTGCATACACCTGAAATACAGTAATTATCTCATTATTAACCTTATCACGATACAATACATAGAATTCATTACTCACCGTATCAGCCTGATAGCCAAGAATTTTAAAATCACGAGAAGAAACTATTTTTAAATTTGAAATAGACTCCTCTCCTGTTTTTACATTTTTAAAAAAGAACAAATGATTTCCTCTGACATCACCTTTTACAATTACATAATCATCAAGCGCCGACATTGAACGAATGAATGTCCCTCGTGGCATTTTACCTTGCAATGTTGTTACTTTAAGTGAGGGAATATCTACACAATGCAACATAAACTGTGTATTTCCACTAACTCCCATATTATAGTATGTTCGATAGGTTGAAGCAGTAAATTCTGTCCGATACCCATTGGGAGTTATTACATCAACATCACCTAATTTTACTAAATTGGTACTATATAACGTACATGTAATGATACGATTTTTCTTATCTGCTTTATTTTTTGCTTCATCAACTACATCTTGTAATATTCCATTTGTTCCCATGGGAATATATCCACGTATTCTATTTTCTGTTTCAAATTCAACTCGTTTTATTGTTTCTGCTTGCGAAAAAACACTTAGTGAAGAACTCAATGCAATTAGAAATACTAGAAAATGTCTCATGATGTGTGAATTTTAAAAATTTTTATTGATTTTACAAATATAGATAAATAATGATATGTAAACGGTTTCTCAGATTCCGCAAAAAAATTATTTTTTCAACGAACACATATAAAGCAATTTATACATATCGAACAACTGAATTGGCACTCGATATTTACACATTATTGTTTTACACATACTACCAAACAAAACATACATAAGAGAAAACAGAAATCGTAATCGAAAGTGTTCAATACGGGAATATATACGGGCAAGACTAATATCAGTAAAAAATTCTCTATCAATTAAGGGATTCAGGAGTAACATTTGTAAACCTTCGATTGCCCGTTTTGTTTTTTCTACAAACACTTTGTTCTCATCTAATCCTTTATGAATTAATTGATTGTCGATATGTAATATGGTATATGAATGTTTCTGTAGTTCAAATCCAAACAAAGTATCCTCATGCCCATATTCTCGAATTGTTTCATTGAAGGGTATCGCTTGAATAATTGACTTTGAAATCAAAAAATTAAATGTCGAAAAACTGGCATTTGGACGAGTATTTCGTTGTTGTGCCGATATTTGCTCGCGATGTATACCATATTTCCACCGTAATCTGTAAGAATTGTTTGGTTTGATTGTTTGATAGGCAGTACCACCGCATACAACAACGGTTCCGGAACAATACGACACATAGGTTTGCAAAAAAGTATTGCTCAGCACCTCAGCATCACAATCCATAAATATAAGATACGGAAATTGAGCCTCGTGCGCCAAAAAATTTCGTATTCGTGCTCGTCCCATATTTTCGGATAATCGAATAAATCGAACATTCGATAGCTTTTCAATTGCTGCATTTTGTTCAATAAATTCAGCATCAGAACAATCGTCGGCAACAATAACTTCGAACGCACAAGGCAAGACTGTAGCTTGTGCATGCAAATCGTTTACAAGCTTCAGCACAGAATAATTATATACAGGAATAAGTATCGATATCACAAGTACAATGGTTATTGTTGTTTGCGTTCTGTTTTTCGTTGCATTATTGCATTTGCAATAATTTGAGCATCAATCATTGTTTCTATAGGGTCTACCAGTTGAAACTGTTTTTGCAAATACACTATGGTGCCATTAATGATTACCGTATCTACATCGTGTCCTTGCATAGCATACACTATGTGCGAATAAATGGAATACAATGGAACCAAATGTGGTTGGTTTATATTTACCAAAATAATGTCAGCTTGTTTTCCAACTTCTAAACTGCCAACGATATGGTCTATGCCAAGAACTTTGGCTGCACCGCTGGTACACATATGTACAATATCTTGTGCCGGCAATACCGCAGCATCGCTCTGATTGAGTTTGTGTATAAGTGCCGCAACTTTCATTTCTTGAAACATATCGAGCGAATTGTTGCTTACAGAACTATCGGTACCCAAACATACGGGTATGTCGGCCTGTAATAGTAAAGGAACCGGCGAAATACCGCTTACCAGCTTCATATTGCTCTGCGGATTATTTACTACATGCACCTTTTGTTGTGCCATTATCTGACGGTCTTCGTCGCTTATGTAAACGCAGTGTGCTGCTATAGTTTTTCCATCAAACATGCCTAAGCTATGCAAATATTGCACAGGCGTAAGATTGTGCGATGCCAAGCTGGTATTGTATTCGGCAATGGTTTCCGACACATGAATATGGAGAGGCACATTACATTCATTTGCCAATTGTCTGCAAGCTCGCAACACTTCTTCGCTACAAGTGTATGGACTATGCGGTGCCGGAATTATTTGCACAAGCGAATTGTTTGAATACTCGTGAATTAATTGTTTTGTAGTTTCAATTGCTTGTGTGGGAGTATCAAAATCAGGAGCTTTGAAGTCGAGAATAGCTTGCCCCAATAAAGCACGCATATTCATTTCTTTGCAAATTTCGGCAATTGTAGGCGTAAAATAATACATATCGGCAAAACAGGTTGTGCCACTCATTATCATTTCCATGATACCCAACCGAGCACCTATTTCAACATTTTCTTTGGTGCAAAATTCCGATTCGGTAGGAAAAATATGATGTTCGAGCCATTCTTTTAGTGGCATATCGTCTGCCATACCTTTGTAAATACTCATAGCTGCATGGGTATGTGCGTTTATGAGGCCGGGCATTATCAAATTGCCTTGTGCATCTATTACGGTATGAGCTTCGAGGTGCGACACTGCCGATTCATCACCAATATAGGTAATTATATTATTTTCAATACATAAACAACCATTTTCAATAATGTCAAATGATTCATTCATGGTAAGAATATAGGCATTCGTAATTTTTATAGAAATCATGATTTTTTCAAAGAGTTTTTAGTGATTGATTCTACCGTCCATGGTTTTTGTTCTATAAACGAATGTTCGCGAATAGGACAATCAACATGGCTACATTCATGACAAAATGATTCGTTACACGCATCTACGTGTATGGTAATATCAAAACGCATATCGTAATGTTGTGCAATTATTTGTTTTAATATATCACTTTCGGTATGAGCTTCTTCAATATTGAAATATTTTGGTAATCGTAAATCGCAATCAATATGATGCGTATTTCCATATTTTACAATCTTCACATTATGAATATCAACCCAACTTGTTTTTCGATATTTCCATACAATATCTACTAATTTGTGAATGAGCATAAAATCGGCAGTATCCATTAAATTAGCAATTGTTTGTTTGAGAATAGAATAGCCCGTAGCAATAATTATAACACCAAATAGTAACGCAATTACACTATCTATCCATGCTATGTTGGTAATATATAAAATAAATAAGCCAACAACTAAACCAATAGTAGAGTATGTGTCGGATTGTAAATGCTTACCGCCCGAAACCAACGCGATAGAATTGTGTTTTTTTCCAACTCGGATGCTATAATATCCCATAATAAAATTTATAGCACCGGCTATTGCAACTACCCATATACCTATGTCTATTTGTTGGATTGGAGCCGGTTCTATAAACCGCGAAACCGATTCGTATATAATAAAAATTCCGGCAAGAATAATTAGAATTCCTTCGAGCGAAGCCGACAGCATTTCTACTTTACCATGTCCAAAGGGGTGGTCGTCGTCATAGGGTTTAAGAGCAACACGAATGCTATATAAACTAATAATAGCAGTTACAATGTTTACAATACTTTCAAGAGCGTCGGTTAAAATTCCAACAGAATTGGTAATAAAAAACACCGAAATTTTGGCAACAAACAAAACAATTGAAATTATAACAATACGTTTTTGAACTTTTATTTTTATTGAATCTGCTGTTGTATTCATAGGTGTATAATTTACCAAATTCTAAATTCAAATGTAGATGCCGGAAGACCTTGTGCATTGAAAAGTTCAATAAACGAGGCATTTCTGTATGAATAGCGAACATATACCGGTTTTGCTACCTGTTTTGATTGTACTTCTATTGTAGTACCTTTAATTATAGCATCGGCAGGTTTAAACTGTTTATCTTCGCCTGCAATTTGAAAGCCCGTAATTTTAGATTTTGCAAATAAACCTTGTGCATAATCAAAATCAATAGTAACCACATTTCCTTTTACTTTGTGCGATTTGTAGAGCGGTCCCGAAACTGCAAATTGTGTTTTGTTGTATGTTTTGTTGAGAGCAATATGAGCGAAGCGTTTTCCAACATCCTGTTTGTTCGTGGGGTGAATATTCATAGTGTCGGCAGTGATGTCGGCAGTAACAACCATACCGGTATTGGCAACAGATAATGTTTGCCGTTGAGCATTCCGAATATCGGCACCACAGGTAGGACTTTCGTTATAGGTAAAGGGAGCAATTTGTGCAAAATAAAACGGAAATGTATATCCCCATTCTTGTCGCCACGAATTGATAAGCGTTGCAAATATTGTATGATATGTTTCGGGGTTAGCCACATTTGTTTCGCCTTGATACCACAACACTCCAGCAATTTTATATGACGTAATAGGAGCAATCATGGCATTGTATACACGCCCTGCTTCACGGGGACTCCAGCCCATTTCAGGGATTTTAGTTGCCGCTTCTGCCAAAACCCTATTTGAACCCAACGATGCTTCGGGCAGCCACACTTCGGCAGGCGTGCCACCCCAACTCGCATTTATAAGACCTATTGGCACATTTATTTCTTTTTGTACTTCGCGAGCAAAAAAGTATGCAACCGCACTAAAGTCTATCATAGTTTCGGGAGAACACACCGCCCAATTACCCGTAACGTCGAAGTTTGGTGAAAGTGCAGTACGATGGTTTACGGTAAAAAAGCGAATATTTGGATAGTTTGCTTTTGCAACTTCTTCTTGTGCATTGTCAATACCCAAACGAGCACTCCATTCCATATTCGATTGCCCCGAACACAGCCAGACTTCGCCCAAAAGTATATTTTTGAGTTCTATGGTTACATAACCTTTTACTGTAAGCGTAAAGGGACCACCAGCATTACCTGTTTTGAGAGTAACTTTCCAATTTGCTTGATTGTCGGTTATGGTTTTTACTGTATCATTGTTCCAACTACCTACTACAGTAATTTGTTCGTATGGCTTGCCCCAGCCCCACACGGTAATTTCGGAATTTTGTTGAAGCACCATATTATCGGCAAAAATTGCCGGCAATACCACATTTGCGTGAGCTACAGTCATACTCAATAGAAATAAAAAAAAGATATATACTTGCTTCATACGAGTTTGTTTATTTGTGAAATATGAAACACAAATATATGTTTTTTTGTAGTATTTAATACGTGATATGTTCAATTAATTGTAAAACAAAATAGCTCCACACCTTAGCTATAATACTTATTAAAATCGTATTTTCATTTTTTAGACAACCGAGCATTCATGCTTTTCACCAACCTATTTGCTGTTTTACCCATGTAATCGCAACAAAAATGGCATGTGTCAAAAAACCTCTAAAAACATCTCTATTCCAACAATAGTAATACATCCGCAGGTTTTACCCCATATTTTGAAAACCAGAAAAATACCTTAGCGTCCATTTCCCAAAAAAACACCTGTGGACGCCAGAATTCAATACCGTATTGAGTTTGAGGCTTGCGTCCATTTTTTTCGTTGATTTTTACAGGGTATATTTTTTTATTTGTTTTGGAGAGTATACCGGTTTCAAAAAAAATGAGTATATTTGATATACCTAAATTTTGAACAAAAAATGCATATCATATTCACATACAATTTTTTAAAGGGGAGTAACGGGTATAAGTCCGCATTTAATGGGCAAATGAAAGATGATGAGATTTATGGAGAAGGGAATACGTATTCTGCACAGTTTTGGGAGTATGATGCTAGGTTGGGAAGACGGTGGAATTTAGACCCTGTTGTAAAACCATTCTATAGTTCTTATGCGTGTTTTAGCAATAATCCAATTATTAGAATTGACCCAAATGGAGATGATGATTATTCTGTTGATAAAAAAGGGCAGGTTACAAAAATTGGCACAAATGATAAAGCAGATAATTATTATGATGCATCAAATAAAAATGGAATTCAAAAAGATGAGAAAGGAAACATAACAAATACTTTAATAACTTCAACAAAGGTAGGAGCTTTAAAAAAAATAGATAATTCAAAAGATGGTAAAGGTCAAAGTTTAGATTTTGGAGATAATTCAGAAGATGCTGACAAAGTTTTTAAATCTATTGCCAGATATAAAAATATTGAATATTCATATGCAAAATATAATGATAATTTTTTAGATGAAAATGATGGTGTTTTATATGGAAAAAATATAGTTTATACCTCATTTGAGAAAGAACAAGAATCATATGGAGGAACTAAAATTGAACCAAGACACATGCAATTAGAAGTTCATAAGCATTTTCATCCTAAAGGTGAATATTATGATCGATTTACCCCAACACCTATTAATTCTGATAATCCTGATGATAAATATACAGGTGATACAGGATTTGCACGTAAAATATTTGATCTTCAAAATCAATCTTTAAGGCGAAACGAAAAACTTGGCAAACCTAAATTATCATTACCTAAAACTAAATTTTTTATTGTTACAGATCCAAACATATATGATATTGAATACAATAATGGTGGCAAAATTAGTAAATAATAAATTTTATTATATATATATAATGTTAATTATATGTAATGTTGGATTTTCACAAGAAAGAGTTCAAAATGATTCACTTATGAAAATTGTCGAGTATAGAATAAAAGATTCGACGATTTATCCGATTTTAGATTCTGTAATTAAAATGGCAAATTCATGTTTATGTAATTACAATCAAAATGATATATATTTATGGCTTCAAATAGGATCGGATAAAGTTTTTTCAATCAAAAATATCTATTATTATTCAAATGATAAAAATATAAAAGGTGTGTTTTATTTTAAAAGTTATCTATTTGTTATTGCATCAAGTTATGATGATATTCAAAATGATACAATCCCAACTTTTCTTGAAAGAGAAGATAAATATTTAAATTTATTATTTAATTACAATAACTCTTATCATTATTTACAAACATTTGATTTTTTAATATCTTCAATAAATAATAATTGGTATTTTGATTCTATTCTACCTTGTGCAGGAGGAATTCAGAATATATGTAATAAGAAACATTGTTTTAAAAGTAAAAAGATAAATAATTATATTAAAAAAAATGCTTATTAATCATCTACGCCTCTGCAACCACAAGTGTTAAGTGTTCGCGTCACTTGTGGTTAGTAAAGCTTTTAATGTAAATACTAATAAGAATAAAGAAATAAAGCCCCTGGCTGTCTACCGTCCTCTCTACGTAAAACTTCCGAATATTCGGAAAGCTTGATTTTAGTAGAGTGTAGCATACTAGTTACATCTAAGTCATCCGATGAAAATGTACCAAAGAACGATATATTTCCAAAAACCGATGTGTTTTGTAAGAAATTCATCGGATGACTATACAGCCTTGGCGTCCATTTTTTGTAAATTACGTAACAATGATATTTTGAAAGATAAACGCTGTCAGGAGCTACGCACACTGACAGGTTTTGTATTTTGAAATAAGCTTCGGGATATCTTCAGAGGCTACGAGTATGCGTGTGTGGGCGGAAAGCTCAAAACTTAGAAACATTTTGAAAGCTGCTTTAGTCACGTGGTTTCATAATGTTTCTTAATTTTGAGCTTGAGCGGGAAGGTGCATTCTTGTAGCCTAGACTTTTTGTTTCTTTTGGGGCAATGCCAAAAGAAAAAGAAGAAATAAATAATTCTGCGTCAATTTCCCCCAAAAAAAAACCAGTGGGCTAAATTACTAAATAAACGTGCGTTCGTTTATTTTTTTTGTATCTTTGAAACAAAATGATACGATGGATAATAAAATAAAATATTGGATTGACATTTCTGATTATGATTTAGAAACAGCAGAAGCTATGTTTCATAGTAAGAGATATTTATATGTTGGTTTCATGTGTCATCAAACAATAGAAAAAGCATTTAAAGCGTATTTTACAAAAATTAAATCTGAAACAGCACCTTATACACACAGTTTATCTTTTCTTGCAAAAAGGGGAGAATTCTATGATTCGCTTTCAGAAGAACAAAAAGAATTTATTGACCAAGTTGAACCATTGAATATTGAAGCTCGATATCCTTCTCACAAAGAAAGGTTGATGCGTAGTTTAACAGATTCAAAATGTATTGAAATTATTCAAAAAACTAAAGAATTACAACAATGGATAAAAGAGAGGCTATAAAAAAAGTAAAGGCATATCGACATTTATTGAAGGATTATTTTCAACTTGAGAATGTGTATCTTTTTGGTTCATATGCTAAAAATACATATAATGAAGATAGTGATATTGATGTCGCTATCGTTGTAAAACATGTTGAAGGTGATTATTTTTCAATACATCCATTACTTTGGAAATTACGTCGACAAATTGATGATAGAATAGAACCTATTTTAATAGAAAAGGATTTTGATGATGCAAATTTTCTTGCAGAAGTTCAGCGTAATGGAATTGAAATAGCTTGATTTTTTTAATGACAAAATACTGTTTCCGGAAAAATTGGAAAAAGCAAATGATATGTTGCGTAAAATTGGATTACCTAAATAAAAAACAACGTAAATATAAAACCAAAATAACTTCGGCACTACCCAAGTGAGTTTAAATAAAAAACAGTTAGCTTTTCACCAACCTATTTGCTGTTTTACCCATGCAATCGCACCAAAAATAGCATGTGTCAAAAAACCTCTAAAAACATCTCTATTCCAACAATAGTAATACATCCGCAGCTTTTACCCCATATTTTGAAAACCAGAAAAATACCTTAGCGTCCATTTCCCCAAAAAACACCCGTTGACGCCACAATTCAATACTGTATTGGGTTTGGGGCTTGCGTCCATTTTTTTGTGTTTTTTTATAGTGTGTGGATACTTTATTTGGAGCTTGCGTCATTTTTTTTAGAAAAATTTTAAGATTGCAAATTGACTTTAAACCTATATTTATATACATTTGCAAATATTCAAAATAAAATATGAACATTGAAAAATATCCTTTAAAATCTGGCGAAAAATTCGAAGTATTTGAGTTTATAAGCGAAGGGCCTAAAGGTAGAATTACTAAAATCGTACAATATTCTCCGACTAACTATAAAGGATTATATAATTTAGGTTTTGGAGATAAAAATGCAGATACTGGATTTATAGACGATTTTGTAATTTCAAACAATGGTGATAGTGAGAAAGTTTTGGCAACTGTAGTTGCAACATTATATGCGTTTACTGACAAACATACAGATGCGCTTATATACGCAACAGGAAGCACAAAATCTAGAACACGACTTTATCGAATGGGAATAACAAAATATATAGATGAAGCTCTTTCTGATTTTTATATTTGGGGTGAAACTCAAGATGATTGGGAGGTATTTAGAAAAGATATAGAATATACAGGTTTTTTTGTGCAACGAAAAAAATAATACATATGAAATTAAAAGATATAAAGTCAAAAAAAACACCAATTGTTGTAATTGACAATTCGCTTGATTTTTTTAATGACAAAATACTGTTTCCGGAAAAATTGGAAAAAGCAAATGATATGTTGCGTAAAATTGGATTACCTAAATTAAAAACAACGTAAATATAAAATCATAATAAACTCGGCACTACCCAAGTGAGTTTAAATAAAAAACAGTTAGCTTTTTACCAACCTATTTGCTGTTTTACCCATGTAATCGCACCAAAAATGGCATGTGTCAAAAAACCTCTAAAAACGCCACTATTCCAACAATAGTAATACATACACAGGTTTTACCCCATATTTTAGAAATCAACGGCATGCTTTAGCGTCCATTCTGACTGTCTACCGTCCTCTCTACGCTAAACTTCCGAATATTCGGAAAGCTTGATTTTAGTAGTGTGTAGCATACAAGTTACACCCAAGTCATCCGATGAATATGTTCCAAAAAACTATATATTACCATAAACCATTGTGTTTTGTAAGAAATTCATCGGATGACTAAATCCCTTAGCGTCCATTTTCCCCTAAACCATCAGTGGACGCCACAATTCAATACTGTATTGGGTTTGGGGCTTGCGTCCATTTTTTTGTGTTTTTTGTAGAGTGTATTATATATTTGTTTTGCAGACATCGGGACTATTCATTGAATTTAGTCGATAATTTAAAACTCTACTCATCTTTCTAATACATCAAATCTAAATTCAAAATATAACACATTTTTACTTTTATCTTCAGTAATAGAAAACATTAATAGTGTATTAAGATTGTAATACTTAGTATTGTTATAAACAAGAAAAGGATATTGAATATAAAAAGATTCTCGTGTTGAAGAAATTGTATGAAATGTAGGATCTAATATATTTGTTCTTATTGTACAATATGTTATTGATTTTTTTTTTGAATTGAATCAATTATATGTGCCATTTCTTTTACATAACAGTTTGACTGAGCTTGAGTAAAGGATATTTGTAGAATTAATATGGCTATTAGAATTAATAAATGTTTCATAGTATCTGATTTTATTTACATAGGTTTAAAATGAAATTCCTATCATTGGGCTTATCATTGCATAATCAATACCCAATGCAAAAACATACCAGGTTCGAGCATCAAAGCCCATAAAAAAACCATTTTTCCATTGATGTTTATAATTGAGTAAGAATGTTGGTCCAATATCATATAATGTAGTTTCACTAATATATAAAACGATTTCATTTTCAGTAAAATAATAATCTGGTCTTGCATCTTGGTATTTTCTAAAATATATACCTGAGCCAATTCTTACCTGATTGTTAGATTTTATCATCAAACGACGATAAAAATTCATTTCGTATATTTCGTATGTCGATGGAATTATTGCTCCCTTATATGCATTGTTTTTAAAATGTGTATATGTTATATTGCCATGTGCTGCATATAACGATATAGAATATTTAGGGTTCATTACATAGTCAAAACTTGTCCATACATAACTGCCTTTATCGTATGACCACGTGTCGAGAAGTAATCCAAAACCTGACTTAATTTCAAACTTTTTGGTTGTGTCAATTTGTGTAAATGCACACAGATGTAATAATACAAAGCAAATAATTAATAATTTTTTCATTATAATATAAAATTAATTTTCAAAAAAGTATCCAAATGTAATTCCTGCAGATGCTATATTTAATCGATCTAAATATCTCCCATTGTTAGTGAAATTTTCATTCATTTTACTTAGTAATAATTTTGCTTTTGTACCTAAACAAAAATTATTGCTTAAGCGATACGAATAATCGATTCCAAAATGATATGAAAATTCAAATTTGCTAAAATTAGATATGTCAATTACGTAATAATTATCTCGTTTATATTCTTGCATTGCTATTTGTTCTCTCATTCTGTAATTGCCTCCTCCACCTAGGCCAATAGATACAATATGTGAATTGGTATAAATAGGAGTAATGTAAAATGAACCATGCAATAAGTAATACGAGTCATGGTTTTTAACTATCATAATATCCGATTCTTGGTTTTTAATACTTGCATACCCTAAATGCACACCAAATTTAAACTCTTGATTCATTAAAAATGAATATTCGTTTTCGATTTCTAAAGATTTGCGTATGGGATTATCGTATGCATATAATAGCCCGAGAGAATACCGATGAGCATTTTGAGCAATTGCCACATAAGATATTGTCGAAATTAAAAAAAATATGAGTATATGTTTCATAAATATATAATGTTAGAAATACCCCGTATTTATTCATTAAATACGGGGTATGATTATTAATATGTGTATGTGCTATATGGCATTGTCATAAATACGTCTCCACCAAATTTATATAAGGAAAAGCCGTCTCGTAATCCATTACCTTGATCGATTTTATTTTTACTTATATACCAACCTCTTGCAATTTCATTTGAATACAGCAAATCGTTATCTGATTCTATTTTTTGAGTCATAGTTTGTGATATTGCTTGTTTTGTTGTATATTTTATACCGTTTTTTGTGCCTTCTGTTCCAAATTCAAGGGTGTAACCTACCGTAAATGTTGTTTCTTTTTTCTTATCATATTCATATATTACAAGACCTTGTCCTTTTTTGTCGAGAGACCAATCAGTATCCCAAACTGTTCTAATTGGATACCATTGGTGTTCCCACTGATTTTTTTCTTTTGTGCCGCGTACTCGAGAGCGTGCATAGGTAAAAGAAATAGTATTTGGTCCAATTACGCCACGAATCTGCGGATTTGTAGCATCAGTACTTACCACAGTTCCTTGTATTCGCAATATTTTCATTTCTAAATCGCCTTCGAAAATTCCACCACAAAAATTTGAACAACTAAACCATCCCAATTTTGATTCATGTCCTGTAGCTTTAAGGTTTTTTGTATTTTCTCGTCCTTCGAGTAAAACAGTAATTTCTGATTGAGGTGAAATAATAAAAACCGGGTATTCTTCAGCATATGCTTCGTCTACAATACATTCCACAATGCCTTGAGGTTCTATTCTATATCCAATATTTGTCTCAGTATTGGTAATTGGGTGGTAGGTTATGGTTGGGTATTGTTTGTCTGTGGGATAAAAATCCATTGGATACGGGCAATACAGTAAAACATCTTCACGTGTCAAAAATGAGATAAGTGTATCTATCTGTTCTTTTTCTGATTTTAATTGTGATTTTGCAGAAAATGCTTGATGAACAACATTTCTAAGATAGGGCGTTGATTGTAATGCTTTTAGCTGCGATTCATCTGTTTGTAAAAGCTCTGAAAATGTTACAGCATTTCTACTGTTTTCTATTGCTCCAATTACCGAAACTAATTCCTTGCATGCTTGTTTATCAGCTAAAACTGTGTTCATAATCTGAGTAGTTTTTTCTAATTTCTCAAGTTTTTGTTGAATTAATTCATCATTTGAAGATGCAATTTCTGTTGTTTTTGTACAAGATATTATAAAGAAAAAACTTGTAATTCCAATAAAAATAATTTTATTGAATTGAATTGAATTGAATTGAATTGAATTGAATTTCATAGTTTTATTTTTTTAAAAGTTTAGTTATTTATTTTAAGGGGAATATGAGTATAGTGGCATATCTAATATGCATAACTATAAATGAAACACGATTATTGTTGTAGCCTCCTTTCTTTTCTATGATTGTTATGATGTTGTTGCAAAATTATGAAAAAAAGGGAAATAAGAAATGATTGTTAAAAAAATGTTAAAAATGAAGTCATCCCACCTCAACCTTACAAAATTTACTAAAAATACCATATAATGTTTGCATATAGGATTCACAAGGGGCTTCTATATCATGGAGTGAATACTTCATATTCATAAGTTCCCATTTATGTATACCATGACTATGGTAGGGTAGTAATTGTAGTTTTTTTAGATATGTAAGTGGTCGCACAAAATTGCACAATGCCTCTATGTAGTGCGGAGCATCGGTATAGCCCGGCACTACCACATAGCGAATCCAATAAGGTTTACAGGCTTGTTCGCGGATGCGAATAGATTCTATGTGTGCTTCAAATAATGTGTGTGTGGTAATAGATTTGAAATGTTCGGTATCTATGCCTTTTATGTCGAACAACACTAAATCGGCATGGTGTTGTAAAATTTCTTTCGTACATGAATTTTGGATTGTACCATTGGTATCAATTGCAACATGAAAATTGTGCACATGTAATTGTTCAATGACCGGTATCAACTGTTTGGCTTGCACCAATGGTTCGCCTCCCGAAAATGTAACCCCGCCTTGTGTTCCAAAATATGGCTTCAACCGTATGGCTTGCGATACAATCTCATCGCTTGTCATATCTGTGCCACCTTGGAGTGGAATAGTGTCTGCATTGTGGCAGTATACACATCGTAGATTACAGCCTTGCAGAAACACAACCATGCGTATTCCCGGTCCATCGTGTGTGCCAAAAGATTCGATTGAATGAACGCGTATAGTTTCCATGCGAAAAGCTATACCCTATAAATGCTTGTGGAAAGAGCGAGTTATAACTTCAAGTTGTTGTTCGCGTGTTAGTCGCACAAAATTTACGGCATATCCCGATACACGAATGGTTAATTGCGGATATAATTCGGGATAATCCATTGCATCGAGGAGGGTTTGCTTGTCGAGTACATTTACATTGAGGTGCTGTGCATCGAAGCTAAAATATCCATCAAGTAACTGCACCAAATTTGTAATTCGTTGTTCTAACGTAGAACCTAATGACTGCGGAATCATCGACACCGTATTTGAAATACCGTCTTTTGCCGTTTCGTAGTCAATTTTCGCCACAGAATTCAGCGAAGCTATCAATCCTTTGGTATCGCGTCCGTGCATAGGATTGGCACCGGGAGCAAATGCTACACCTTTTGCTCTACCGTCGGGCGTAGCACCGGTTTTTTTTCCATACATAACATTCGACGTTATAGTAAGCACCGACATAGTTGATGTAGCATTTTTATATACTGGTAATTTCTGTAATTCCTCATTAAACATTCGAACCACTTCGCACGCAATAGAATCAACTCTATTGTCATCATTCCCAAATTTAGGGAAATCACCTTCTATTTTAAAATCTACAGTAAGTCCGTCTTCGTTACGAATTGGTTTTACTTTGGCATATTTAATAGCCGAAAGCGAATCGGCAACAATAGACAAGCCTGCAATACCGTAAGCTATATTTATTTTAGGATTGGTATCTATCAATGCCATTTGAGCCTTTTCGTAATAATACTTGTCGTGCATGTAGTGTATTACGTTCATGGCCTCGTTGTATACACGAGCCACCTCGTGCATGGCAACTTTAAAATATTCTAATACAGTATTGTAGTCTAAATAAGGTTCTTCAATATAGGGAATGCCTTGAACCATATGGGTTCCGGTGCATTCACATCTTCCACTATTGAGTGCAAGTAAGAGTGTTTTAGCAAGATTGGTACGAGCACCAAAAAATTGAATTTGTTTGCCCAATTCCTGCATCGATACACAACATGCTATACCATAATCATCGCAGTTTGCAGAAGGACGCATTACATCGTCGTTTTCGTATTGAATTGATGAAGTTTCTATTGATACTTTTGCACAATATTCGCGGAACGCTTGTGGTAATTGGGTAGACCACAATATGGTAATATTTGGTTCGGGCGAAGGACCTAAATTGTACAAGGTATGTAAAAAACGGAACGAAGTTTTAGTAACTTTTGTTCTACCATCGATAAACATACCGCCAATAGATTCTGTTACCCAGGTAGGGTCGCCGGCAAAAATCTGATTATACGAATCCATACGCAGGTGACGAACCATACGAAGTTTCATAACAAATTGATCTATATATTCTTGAGCTTCCGATTCGGTAATTAATCCAAGTTGCAAATCGCGTTCTATATAAATATCGAGAAACGACGACACACTACCAAGTGACATAGCAGCACCGTCTTGCTCCTTAACTGCTGCGAGATACGCCATATACGTCCACTGTACAGCTTCGCGAGCATTCTCGGCAGGTCGTGACAAGTCGAGACCATATATAGCCCCCATAAAAATCATATCTTCGAGAGCTTTGATTTGAGCCGCAACTTCTTCGCGTAAACGGATAGACTCGTCGGTCATAGGACCCGAAATTGTTGCTAAATCATGTTTTTTCGCTTCTATGAGTCGTGTAATACCATACAAAGCCACGCGGCGATAGTCACCAATTATTCTCCCACGAGCATAATTGTCGGGTAATCCGGTGATTATTCCAAGCGTTCTGAATTTTTTAATTTCTTCGGTATATACATCAAACACCCCATCGTTGTGGGTTTTAGCGTATCGTTCAAAATAGTCGGTAATTGCTTTGCTAGGTTTTAGTCCATGTTCAGCCAAAGCCCGTTGAACCAATTTGAATCCACCAAATGGTTTCATAGCACGTTTAAGCAATTCATCGGTTTGTAAGCCTACTATAACCTCAAAGTCTTTATCGATATATCCGGCTTTAAAGGCAGTCATGCTTGATACAACTTCAGTATCAACTGCACGTAAGCCATTCCGTTGTCGTTCTTCAGCAAGAGCTTGTTTACAAATATTCCACACATGTAGAGTTCGTGAAGTTGGCGGTTGAAGAAATTCGTGAGAGCCAAAATATGGAGTAATATTTTGAGCAACAAAGTCTTTTACCTCAATTATTTCTGTCCATACCCCCGATTTAAAAGCTGTTTCTACAAGCATTACATACGAATTAAATTCGGGCTAAATATACAGTGATAAATGCAGTGCATGTAATAATTTAGTAAATAAATAATAACAATTTGTTGACAATGAGAAAACAGATTGTTAATTCTTCAAAAATACCACTTCCCTGCTTAAAAATTCGTAATAGAATTCAATGGTTTATACTCCCCCCCAATCATCAAAAATTAATTACAAGCATATTATTCTATATGAAAATAATTATCAATTTTTTGTTTATGACAAACAAGGACATTTTCTTTGGTTCCATGCCAATTATGAAATCCATTTCCTTCACATTGTTTATATTCATTACAATTCTCACATTGCCCCTTTCTTGTCCAAGATCTATCTCTAAAGGATTGAAATTGAGAATTCCATACATCAAAAAAATTGTGAGTATACATATTTCCTTGCGAAAAAGACCTGTCGATATTTGGGCATGCACTGATAGAACCGTCTATAAGAATAGAGCCAATATTAATACCTGCTCTACAGAAGAAATTTGTATCTCGCACATCTGATTCATACTTACCTACATATCCTTCGCAACTAAATTTTATGTCAAATCCCTTGATGGTTCGCTGTTTTTTGATGAATTCCATAAGCGAAACAAATTGATTGTCAGTTAACGATAATTCAGGATTTGTTTGAGCTCTCCCAATTGGAATTATTGTAAACAATCGCCACGCCTTAACATTCAAAGAAATAAGCAAGTCTTTAATTTGAAGCAATTCATCTATATTCCTTTGGTTTACGCAGGTTACCACGTCGAATTGAAGTCGTGAAGAACTTGCCGCAATTGCAATAGCTTGTATTACTTTGGCAAAGCTCTGATTTGAATTACGCATCCAATTGTGTGAAGCTTCTAACCCATCTAAGCTAATTGTTAATGCTCCAAGTCCGGCATTTAATAAAGAAATATGCCGTTGTTGTGTGTATGCATGACCATTTGAAACCATAGACCAACGCAAGTTGCGCTTGCGCAATTCTCTGCCACATTGTTCAATATCTGTTCGTAATAGAGGTTCGCCACCTGTAAAAACTACAGTAAAGTTTCGTGCAGGTTTTTTTATGGTATCTACAGCTCGCAGGAAATCTTCTAAAGGCATATCTTTATGAGAGCTATCTTGCGAACAGTCGCTACCACAATGTAAACAATGTAAATTACATCGTGTAGTACACTCCCAAAAAAGATAATTCAATTCATGAATTGCGGCCTCTTGTTTCTTAAAATATCTGAAAAAATAATTACGAATACTAGTCATTTTTTTCTTCTAATTCAATCGCAACATACGTTTTTCTGTTTGTTTCTGTAATGAGAGTATCCTTTAGTGTATACAATCTATTGGTAGAAGAATCAATATCTTGGAATTGTAATCGTATAGAATCTTGTAATTCTGTGTAAAATGAGAATTTTCCATCAGCATCAGTCAGTTCAAATTGCAAACTATGAGCAACAGATACTTTAATTCCCGATACTGGTAATCCTGTGCTTTTTGATAGAACTTGTCCTTCTATGAGCACATCAGCACCCATGTCTTGAGGAGTACCATAGCATGCTTGAAAAATAAATAGTGCCGAGGTAAAACTTAATCCTCCAATGATGTTTCTTACAAATTTTCTTTTCATTTTTTTAAAGTAATTAATTATTGTGTTTTGCTTATTCTATTATGATTTTTTCTGTGATTTTTTGATTTTGTAATAGTATTTGAAGAATATATATTCCTTGAGCCAATTGATTAATATTAATACCTGAAAAATTTTGATTTGAAGAATATATGATTTTACCGTCGTATGTCATCAATGCAATATTTTTTATTGAATCTTTATATTCGTCTTTATAATGTATAATTATTTCATCTTTCTTATTTTCAATATATATAGATTTCTGTTGTAGCGTATTATATACAATAATGATTTGTGAATATGAATAATCTCCATTAAAGTCAGTTTGTTTTAATCGGTAATAATGAATAGGCGATGATGTTACAAAATCAAATACTTGATAATGATTGACAACACGAGAATTTCCAGCCCCTTGTACATATTGAAGAATTTCCCAATCAATACCATTTGCACTATATTCTATAGTAAAAAAATCGTTATCAGTCTCAGTAGCCGTAGACCATGATAACATATTTCCATTTTCTGTATTAACTGCGTTAAATGAAATTAATTCAATAGGAAGCGGAGCATTCACACCATCAGAAGCCGTCCAATCTGAAAAACTCGTGATTCCTGTAACTGTTAACGTATTTAATGCCGCATCACGAGATGTTACAACCGGTGACCATGTAACACGAGAATCTGTTGATTTGTATATCATTAGATTTGCTTCGGAGTGCCCTACAATTTCATGGTCGAAATATGAAAATTCAAGTGTAGCATCGAGTCCGGCATCTGTAACTGGTTCTATAGTGAAATATCGTGTGATACTTTCATTCCCTTCTATACCGGTACAGCTTGTTCCCGTAACGCGAGTAACTACTGTTGAATTATTATCAAAATTGTTTTCTGTAATTTCTACACCTATTCCTCCAAAGTTATTACTTATTGTTTGCATTAAACTTCTTGTGGCTTTAACTGTTCCGGTAACGTATGAAGTTGGGTTAATAGCAATTTCTACAATTGTACCATTCGTACCTAAATCAATGGTAAAAGCATTTGTTGTTACTATACCATTTGTTAAAGTAATAGTGCCATTTACTATTGCATTTGCTGAAAGAGTTGCTCCCGATGCATTATTTATAGTAATATTATAAAAAGTGACACCTGCAATTGTTTGTAAGCCACTTCCAACAAAATTCACCGTATTTGTATTTGGAGTAAAAGTTCCGGATGAAGTGAAATCTCCATATATATTTATTGTTGAGGTACCTCCAACTATAGTTCCTGCAGCTATATCTAAATTATTTACACTTATAGTATTTGATGTGAAAATTAATGAATTACTGCCATTTTTAGTAAAATGTTGGTTATTAGAAATAGTACCAGAAAGTGTAATTTGGTTGCCAGCTGTAATAGTTGAAGCAGCAGAAAGTGAAATTGCTCCGGGAAATAAAGCTGCGGAAGCATTACTATTACATATAACACCGCTTGATGAATACCCTGTACCACTTATAGTAAGAGATTCATTATTCATATATGTAATTCCGTTTAAATCTAATGCGGCACCAGTTGAAATTGTAGTTCCGGCAGCGTCACTTCCAAGAGCAGTAGTACTTCCCAATTTAATAATACCATTACTAATAGTAGTTATACCTGTATAAAGATTTGCTCCAGATAAGGTTAAAGTACCAGTTCCTATTTTTGTTAAAGCAAGTGAACCACTTGAGTTTTTAATAACCCCTGAAAATGTTGTTGAAGTATTATTTCCTCCACAAGATAGTGTAGGAGTTCCACCACCGGCAACATTATCAATTATCCCTGCACCTGCTATGGAACCAACAGTTTCGCTATATGTGTTCATATCAAGAGTTCCCGTAACTGTTACTGCACTTGCATCTGAGATTACACCGGCAGCACCAAGTTTAAGAGTGCCTGCTGCTATATTTGTTGCCGATGTATAAGTATTTGCTGCATTATAAAGAAGTGTTCCTGTTCCTGTTTTAGTAATACCACCACCTGTACCAGCTAGTATAGCAACTTGAGCAGTACAAGTATAACTATCAGTATTTATTGTTGTTGGACCACCAGTATTATCATATATATACAAATTGTTAGTAGCAGCACCTCCACTAGGAGTAGCAAAAATGTTTCCTGTAGCACTTGCTGTTAGGGTTCCACCTGCAAGATTAAGTGTTGTGAAGTGAGTTCCAGATGCACTTGTAGCATATGCAGTAACACTTGTAGTTATTACTGTTCCTCCTGAATTTAAGTTAACCGTTAAATAATCAGTTCCTGTTCCATTTGAAAAATTTCTTAGTAATGGTGTAGTTACTGTTCCTCCAGAAAAGGTTATGGTTCCATTATCAGAGTCCCGATGTTGAATTACAGAACTAAACGTATGTGTTCCACCTGAAATTGTAATTGTTCCGGTAGCATTCCAACCCGCTATCAATTGAGTAGCAGATATTGTCCCACCTGAAATTGTACCAGATCCACTATTTCCACCAAAACCATATACTAAATAATTTGAACCACAATTAATAGTACCTCCCGAAACATTAAATACTGCTGATGTTCCGGCAGCTTGAATAGCTTGATTATTACCAATATGGCTTGTTAATGTATATGATCCGCTAGATATAGTTATAGCTCCTGCATTTATATTTATATATCGCATTGTCGAAGTCCCGGCAGACATTGTTAAAGTGCCTGAACCTGTTTTAATTAAACCAATTGTGCCACTTGTATTTAAAATGCTACCAGAAAATGAAGTACTTGTATTATTACCACCGCATGTAAGAGCCGGGGTTCCTCCTCCTGATACAGCATCAATAGTTCCGTCACCTGCTATTGATCCAACAGTTTCGCTATATGTAACCATATCTAATACAGCTCCCGATGAAATTGTTACAGCACTTGTATTTGGTATTACATCAGTACTACCAAGTTTTAATGTCCCGTTTGTAATAGTTGTTGACCCCCACGTATTTGCCGAAGAATTTATAGTCCACGTGTTTGCATGAGTTTTTGTTACATTAGTTGAACCTATTGATACAGTTGAGTTCAATGTGCCGGTATTTGCCGCAATATCACCTCGTATTTGTAAAGAATTACATGATCCGCTAATTGTGCCGTTTAGAGTAAGATTGCCAACGGCTTCTATTAAATTTGTACCATTACCCGATAATACAATATTACCGGTATATACACCTGTATTTCCGGTTGAAACTAATACTCGCGAGCGTAAGTCAGATGTCGTATTTGAAATGAGTGTAATTTCTTCGTTTGTAAGAGTTATTCCATTACCAATTTCTAAACATGAATACGGTGCAGCACTACCATTTAATTGGGTTCCACTATCAGTCGCTCCTAATGCGTTATTATGATTAATTAATATTTTTCCAGTACTGCTAATTGTGGTTAAGCCGGAATATGTATTATTGCCCGATACTACCAATGTTCCCGTTCCTGCATATTCAAGTGTTCCTGTACCGGAAATTATTCCATCAAAGTAATAAGATATAGTATTATCTGTATTTACAATCAAAGCACTATTATTTAAAATATTAGCGGTATTGGGTATACTACCGGTATTTCCTCCATTTCCAATTTGTAAAGAGCCGGCACTTATAGTAACATCTTCGGTAAATGTATTTTCACCGGTTAAAGTAAGTTTTGCTGTACCTTGTTTGATTAATTCTATGGCACCGGTAATCTGTCCAGAATATGTGTAATTTGTTGAATTATTAATAGTAAGTAATGCTGCTGCTCCTGTATTTGTAATTGTATTGGAATAAGCTCCGGCTGTTTGGGTTATTCCTGTTAATGTTTGATCAAAACCATTTATATCAATTGTAGTGTTTCCCCAATCACTTCTAATATTTAGTAGAGCTGATGTTGAAATTCCATTATTTGAAAGTATTTTAAGTGTACCTGCACCTATAACTAATTCACTGTACGTTCCACTTCCATCTATATCTACATCACCACTTCTAAAAACAACAGGAACAGAAGAATTAATTGCTCCAGTAATTGTAATTTTATTTGCTCCAATACCTGAACTAAAATGACCACCCGCAGAAGTAGATGCATTGATAGTTATTGTACCACTAAGAGTACCTCCTGTACCTGCTTTTATAGCTCCATTTCCAGTTGAAGATGTTACTCCGGTATTAATTGTAATATTATTTGATAAACTTATGCCAGTTCCAAAATTTATTCGTTCTGCACCACTATTAAGACTTACTTCACCTGTACCAAAAGCAGAATTATTATTTACTTGTATTATTCCTCCAGAAGAACTTGTTGTTCCTGAAAATGTATTATTTCCACTTAATGTTAACGTTCCTGTTCCTGATTTTGAAATGCTTACAGCTCCTGAAGGATTACTTATAATTCCACTTACAATTATATTTCCACTCCCTAAAAAAGAAAATGTTCGCACTGTTGCTATATTATTATAAACATTTCCAGAAATTGTTAGATTATCGGCTTGCGATTCAATTATATAATTACCTCCTGTATTAGTGATAACAATATCGCCACTCCATGTATTATTGCCAGATACATTTATTAAAAACGAAGAACCATTATTCCTTCCTGCTGTTTGTAGTGTTACATTAGAAATAGTTACTCCACCTATCAGTTCAATTGTTTGAGTTACCGAGTTCCATCCATTTAATTGAACTTGTTTAGTTCCACTTCCTAATGCATTATTATGAGCAACTCTAATTACCCCTCCATTTACTGCTGCAGAAGGGAAAATAATATTTCCGGTAAAACTACTATTGCCAGATAAAGTTAATGTTCCTGTACCAACTTTATATAAAGTAATATTATTGTTTAATACACCGGTGTATTCTGTTGAGGTATTTAAACTACCAATTGTTATATTTTTTAAGGCACCGGAATTATTAATTATTGAACTACCAGTAGCTATTAAACTCCCTACAGTTAGATTATATCCTGCCATTTCTAATGTAGCAGTTCCGGTCAAAGTAAATGAAGCACTTGTAGTATAATCAGCTGTTAGTGTAACAGTAATTCCATTGTTTATTATAATATCGTCTGATGCTCCGGGAACTGCTTCACCTCCCCAGGTAGCAGTATTATTCCAATTACCTGTAACAGATGCTGTTTTTGTTACAGCAAAAACATTTGTATAAAAAAAGATACTAACTATTATGAGAATTTTTTTTAAATACATATTCATTATTAGATAAAAGAATTCACATTCAATTTTTTATATACGATTGAGTTTTCTATTTGTTCTATAAATTTGCAACAAATTTGTATTTTGTTTAGAACTTATTTAGTATTTCAAAAATACATTTTTATATAGCCAAAAGCTTACACGGAAGTTACATTTTGGGTATAAAAATGTTACTTACTAGAATATTCCTTTTGTAACCATTTTAACCAAGTATTACAAGATTTACGTTTATTCCCTTGTTCATCAAACAATCCGGTATCACGCCAAATTAATCCAATAGGGTCTTGATTCATTACACCATTCCATAGAGCATCGTAATCTCGAACAGTAAACCATATTACAAATAATGCATTTTGCTGATGAGCAGCTTCTAACATTTTATACAGAAAAGATTCTTGTTTGTCTTGTGTTCCATTCCAAGTAAGTATTGGTTCTTTTATAGTTTGCCATAGTTGTGCTGGATAGCTACTTTCTGAAATTGCAATTGGCTTAGTAGTATAACTAAAAAGTCGCTTAAAATAATCATCCGGAAACGATTCAGCAAGAAGTCCACTCATAAAAGGATGAACAGAATACGCAAGAAAATCAATATACGGATTTATGTCTTTTAGGCCATCTAATTGTACTTGCAAATTATCTTCGTTAGACCATTCGGGAAAATAAGGCACAGAAAAAACAGAAACGCCAATAGGTAAATGAGGATATATTTCTTTAATTTTTGAATATACATACGAATGAAGTTCTACATACGCATCCCATTGTTTCGGATTATTTCGTAACAAAAGATTTACTTCAATTCCAATTATCAAATAATCAGGTTGCACATACTGAATCATTCTTTTTACATAATTTTCATATGCAATTAAGACTTGAGAACTGTTAAATTGCAATGTATCCCATGGCGATTGTAAGTCCATAGCTTCAGATTCTCCGCGATATGGAGCAAGTGAATTCCTTTGCATATTTAATGGATTTAAGGAAAGTACAATTGAATGATTTTCGTAGTTTTTTATTGTACGTGTTTGAATTTCATTCATAAAATTACTAGAAAAAGCAGTTGAATCATATGATTCTTGCCAAGGAACCCCCTCTTCTATATGTTGTGAAACTATATCACCATGAGAAAATATTGTTGAATATGTCCAATCTACAGCACTTTGCGTTGCATCATATGGCCAAGGCGTAAATCCCATATAAAAATTTCTCGTTTCTATTTCAATTATTTCGTTATCGTCTTTGCATGAATAAAAAAAAATACAAAGTATTCCTATAAAAAATATCATTACATTTTTATACATATATACATTTATTAATAGTTACGTATTATATTTAAATTTACTAAAAAAACATATAAAACTATCAAAGATAAATAGTTAAAATTACTTTTTCAACCAATACCCTTTACCCGGCTCCAAATTTTGCAAAGAATTACTAGTTCCATTTGGCACCCAAAACCCATCGAAATTTTTAATTGTTTGGCAATTACTTGTGTTGAAATAATTGGATATTGGCGTGGGGGCGAATAATGATTCGCCCGTACATGGATATCCAATTAATTGCCACCCCGTGGGGGCGAATAATAATTCGCCCGTACAAGGAATCCCCGAAATTGTAATTGTTCCCGCCGTATTCATATATACCAAATATCCATTTCCAGGAGTAATTGTTTTAAGTGAATTAAATGCTGAAATTTGACCTTTTTTCCAAAAACCGTTTGTGTTTTTCACCATCTGCACATCGAGTCCTGCAAATATTTTTTCGATTGCACTATCTTGCACGTCTACATTGGTAGAAATTAGATTCCAGCCTTTTTGTAAACTTATGGTTTGTGTTTTTACGGCATCAGAAAACACTATTTTATCGATATTAAATCCAGCAGAGTTTACATGTATGCGTAATACGTGGGTTCCTATTGCTATTTTCTTGTTTGTTATAACTTCTATTGCTTTATATGTGGTATATGCTCCTGTGTTAGGTATCTGTATTTCAGGAGATATTAGCTCCCCGTTTAATTCTACAGCTATACGAGCTGTTGCTGTAGGTGCTGACACGTGTGCTTGTATCGAATAATACGTTTCTTTTTCTACCTCAATAACGTATTCTAACCATTCTCCTGCTACTGTCCAACCTAGTACATAATTTGTTGCTTGCTGTGGATGAATGGAAATATCTACTCCTTCGGTTGTGCGATATTGATTGCCTGAATTACTTGTTGGTGTAGCATCATTATATGCATTCCCCTGTCCTCCTCTATTAAAATTTTCAGCTTCAATTGTGCCAGGTATTTTAGCCAAAATGCTTAGGTAAGCTCCTGTTATTTTAATAAAATCTACCTTAACCGTTCCTGCACCGGCAATAGTTGGGTCGAAGCGTAATTGTTTAAGTGCTCCTGTCCAACTTGCCGTAGCCGACAAATCTATAACGTAATATCGTTGTCGGGTATCGTTGGCAACTATT
Source organism: Bacteroidetes bacterium ADurb.Bin217 (assembly GCA_002069975.1). Lineage (GTDB taxonomy): Bacteria > Bacteroidota > Bacteroidia > Bacteroidales > UBA1715 > MWCJ01. Next base: position 51,160 of record MWCJ01000017.1, read on the forward strand.
GTAAATCCTACCCGTTTTGTACTATTAAAACTTGGCGATTCGTAGGTTGTCCAAAATAGTTCAGCTGTGGTAGAGTTTGTTTGATTTTGCATACAA
>MWCJ01000018.1 GCA_002069975.1 Bacteroidetes bacterium ADurb.Bin217
GTATAAACCACCTTGGTCGGTTGTTCGAATTTTAATAGAATAACTTGATTTTGTCTCAAAATTAAATACAGCATTCGTTTGTAATGTATTGCCTGAAATTGTAAAACTTATATTATCGGTTCCTCCAGCAGCTAAACTATACGTAAACGTATTTGCAGCATCGGGGTCGGTGGATGTTAAAGTTGCTAGTGTTGTGCCTGATGCAAGATTTTCGTTAATTGCTGAAGACGAAAGAGTAATATTTGTGGGTGCTTCGTTTACATTTGCAACTATAATAGTAAATGTTTTTTCAAAGAACAATCCACCTTGGTCTGTAGTTCGAATTTTAATAGAATAACTTGATTTTGTCTCAAAATTAAATACAGCATTGGTTTTTAGGGTATTACTTGCAATTGAAAAACTTGCATTGTCGATTCCGCCAGCAGCTAAACTATACGTAAACGTATTTGCAGCATCGGGGTCGGTGGATGTTAAAGTTGCTAATGTTGTGCCTGATGCAAGATTTTCGTTAATTACTGAAGCTGAAAGAGTAAGGTTTGTTGGGGGGTGGTTTGCTTTAGAAACGCTAATTTTGTTCAAATTAAAACCACCTTTAATTAACTGTATTTTTAAAATGTGTAAACCTTGCGGTATTGAATATATTGACTCTATATCTTGATAGGTAGCAATTCCACCTGTTGCAGGAATAGAAATTGGAGTCCCAAGTGCAGCACCATCTAAATAATACTGAATGGTACTACCAGCAGTTGCTGCAGCTATTCTTGTTTTGAATAAAAAATCTGTAGATTCTGAAACTTGAATAATGTATTCAAGCCATTCTCCATCGCGAATCCATCCTATATTATAGCCACCTCCGGTATCGCCGGTGGTTTGTAAGTCAACTCCTTCTGTTGTGCGATAGCTACCGCCATTGTTAGCAATGTCAATATCGTTATATGCGTTTCCTAGTCCGCCAATATTGAAATTTTCCGCTTCAATTATTCCGGGTATAGAGCTCGGTATCGTGGGATAAGCTCCGGTAATTTTCACTAAATCCAATAGTACCTTACCACTCGAAGCTGTAGAAGGATCTAAACGCAATTGCTTAATTGTACCTGTCCAATTTGGATTGGAAGACAAATCAATGATATAATACCTTTGTTTTGTGTCGTTTGCTACAATGGTAAATCCAACTCGTTTTGTGCTGTTGAATGTTCCATCAGCCGTAGTTGTCCAAAACAACTCTGCACTTGTAGAACCGGTTTGATTTTGCATACCAATAATTACATATTTATATTGTGACGCTGAAAGATTTAAATTATTTGGTGATAATACATTCGCATCTGCCCCAGAAATAGTTATTGTATTTATGCTATTTTCAATATTCATTGTTAATCGAGTAGGATTATTCCACCCTTCGGTACTCGATATGAAATCCCAGTAATTATATAGAGTATTTTCATTATACGTAACAGCCATAGCATCTCGAGGTCCATAAGGGTCTTGCGGATTCCAATATAACCAAAGACAGTAACCACCCTCTGAATTCAATGCTTTGCTTGTATTAGATACAACAACTCGAATTGTAGTACTCGGATTTACCATTTGATTGGTGTAGGTATATCCATCGGCAGATTGAATTTGATTGGTAATGTCTGTGGTGCCATCATATACAGTAACAGTTGTTCCATCTAACTGTAATTTCTGCATTTTAAGCATAGGTAAAATTGTTAAACTACTTGGGTTTGAAAATGTAAATTCATACGTTTTTTGACTACCAATTGCTGGCAGGACATCTTCATATTTTTGATTAATTGCTTTTGCTTCGTACACTCCATTGCCAAAACCATTTGTTGGAGCTACCATTCGTAAATCAAGTTTTTGATTTGGACCTTTTACATAATTTATAATGTCTTTACCTAATTTTGCAAATGAGCCTGCTTTGTTTTCATTAGCAACATCATACGGATATTTAAGCCAACTTTCAACTACATACATATCGGGACGCATACCTAATCGTTGGTATAATTGTATTCCCAACATACTTTTTTCATAATATGCTAAATCGAGCTGATCGCGAACAGATTGCGTAGCTGTACAATATGCAGCATCGGGCTGTCCGTTAAGAGGGTTTTCGGCTGCTGTTGCACCTCCAGTTACAATTATATGATGTTCTCTTCCATTTGCATGAAGCCAATCTTCGTAAGCTTTTATTATTTTCCTATAATCATCTCGAACAGTTGTATTCGACCAATTCCAATATTCATAAGGAGTGTCTGACACAAAATTGGTGTGTATTGCCGGATTCCCTCCTTTAAAATGACTTGTAAACCATTGATATCCATCAAAATTAAAACTCACTTGTTGACCGTTTACTAAAACAGGACTTGTTCCATCATGAGTCATCAATGGGTCGAAAACAAGATGTGATGAGATTGAAGTTAGTGGTGTTTTTCCTGGTTCTTTCCAGTCGAAAAATACATGAGCCGCAACAATGTTTGCAGAAACTACCGGATTTTGTTTATATAATTCTTCGGTAAATGTTTTCCAAATACCATTGCCAACTGGTTTCGAACCAATATATCCACCAGTTGTTCCGCTTCCATACAGTGCAACTAAATCTGTTTCATTCCAATCGGGATGTCTCCGTGCTATTCCTCCAAGACCAGCTTTCGGTCCCATATCAATATTAACTTCAGTTAGATTTATACCAGCATTCCTCATAGGCGTTACTTGGTCGGTCATAATACGTTGTGCCCATATTTTACCGACTTCCGAATCGGGTGCTGTAGGCACATTCCACGCATGAAAATATACCGCATTTTCTAATGCAACCGGTTTGTTGCCGATAATTGCAGCAAATTCAGCCCATCTGTTTTTTCCTGCAGTTGGTCCGGGACAATACACTAAATAATTTGTGTTTAACCAATATTGCTGATGCATTAAATACATATCCATATGTTCACGTACAAATTTCCAATTATCGGGATTGTCAAATAATTGTTCGGAATACATAAATGTGCCCCATGCTACTTTTGCAGGATATTTTACGGGACTCGGTTGAAATTGTAATTGAGAAAAAATTTGACTTGTAATCCCTATACAAAGGCAAAAAATAATTGTAATTTTTTTCATACCGAATTTTCTTTAAATGAATTTTCACAAAGTTCGATTGTAATTGTAAAAAGCTCTTATAGAAATGTTACAAAAAAGTATAACCATGTTACATTACCTATTCATCCAATACCCCTTGCCTTGTTCGAAGTTTTGAATAGAATTCGTAGTGCCATTTGGTACCCAAAACCCATCGAAATTTTTAATCATTTTACAATTGGTTGTGTTGAAATAATTGGATATTGGCGTAGGGGCGAATAATAATTCGCCCACGCCCACGCCCGTACACGGATATCCAATTAATTGCCACCCCGTGGGGGCGAAAAATTTTTCGCCCGTACAAGGAATTCCCGAAATCGCAATTGTTCCCGCCGCATTCATATTCACCAAATATCCTTTGCCCGGTTCTAAGGTTTGCAATGAATTAAATTGTTCCGGTTGGTTAGGTTTCCAAAATCCATCGGCATTTTTTACGTTTTTCACGTCTTTTCCCGTAAAGATGCGATTTATCGCGTTTCCACCATTGGCGGTGTCAATCACCGAAACCGATATCAAATTCCAACCTTTTGCTAATGCAATTGTTTGTTTTTGCACCGCATCGGTACATATAAGTTTATCAATATTAAATCCTGCAGTATTTGATTGAATGCGAATTACGTGTGTGCTTATTGCTAATTTTTTGTTTGTTACAATATTCACCGCTTGATATGTTGTATATGCTCCGGTATTAGGTATTGTAATTTCGGGAGTAATGATTTCTCCATTGAGTAATATTGATATCCTTGCTGTGTTAACCGGAGATGATACCCAGGCTTGCATATTGTAAAATGTTTCTTTTTGAATCTGTACAATATATTCCATCCATTCACCGGCAGAAGTCCAACCAACAACAAAGTTATCTGGTTCCTGAGGGTGTATAGTAATGTCAACTCCTTCGTTAGTTCGGTATTGATTGCCAGAATTTGTTGTTGGTGTAGCATCATTATATGCATTTCTTTGACCTCCTTTGTTAAAATTTTCTGCTTGTATGGTGCCGGGAATAGCAGCCGCAGTAGTAGGATATGCTCCTGTAATTTTAATGAAATCTACTTGTAATGAACCATTTGCCGCAATGGTAGGGTCGAGGCGAAGTTGTTTCAACGCCCCTGTCCAGTTTGGATTTGCAGAGAGGTCAACAATATAGTATCGTTGTTGTGTATCGTTGGCAATAATAGGAATAGCAACTCGTTTGGTGCTATTAAAACTTGGCGATTCGTAGGTTGTCCAAAATAGTTCAGCTGTGGTAGAGTTTGTTTGATTTTGCATACAAATTACCACATATTTGTTCTCCGATGTTGTAATATTCAAATTATCAATAGAATGTATAAACGGGTCGGTTCCTGTAATTGAAAATGTGGCAACGCTACTCGCAGCAGCTGCAGTTAGGTTATTTGGACTATTCCAACCTTCGAGGTCGGAAACAAAATCCCAATATGTTGGTTCTTCAACATTATTTATAGTAATAGTAAATATTTTTTCAAAGTATAAACCACCTTGGTCGGTTGTTCGAATTTTAATAGAATAACTTGATTTTGTCTCAAAATTAAATACAGCATTGGTTTTTAGAGCATTACCTGTAATTGTAAAACTTGCATTATCGGTTCCGCCTGTAGCAAAGGTGTAAGTGTAAGTATTTCCTATGTTTCCAAACAATGTAGAAAAATTTCCTATTACTGTTCCTACCGGTTTATTTTCTTGAATAGCAGAATTTGATAATACAATTTTATCCGGAATATATCTAAAGTTAAATCGTGCATCGGGAGCAGCATCTCCCATATCCAAAAAATTAAGTGGATCATTATACACACCCCCAAGTCCATTCGAAGCATTTACAGAATTGTCTGACCATTTAAAATCAAATCCATTTTGATTTAACAACGAACGTTCAATTACAAGATGCATTTTATTACCCGACATTGTAAATTGAACATTTTTATACCCTGCCCATGAGGTGCCATTGTATTTATGCAAAACTGCTGTTGTAGTGCTATACGAATTTATAAGCAAATCGTAACCATTCCAACCTGTTGCAGGATTCATATCACTATCAATAAAAAGATTCATACATCCCTTATCATTTGGAATAAGTTGGATTGCTTCAGCAGTTTCAACATAAAAAAATGCATGTACATCATTCAAAGAAACTTTTGCGGTAATAATATCATTTCTGCCGGAATTATTTATATACGTTGTAAAATCTGCAAAAGCTTTATGATTTCTTGCATACGTGTCGCCTATCATATCACGAAATTCAGGAGTTATTCTGTTCCATTGACTAAAATCGATATTTAAATTTATATCGGTTTGAACCGTTGCTTTTGGAATAGCTCTTGCTCCCTTATATTTTCTAATGTTTGCTGCTAATTGATAGTAAAAATTGTCGCCAAAACCTAAGCCTTGTTTATCTTTCATAGGTTCGATATCACGAGAAAATTCAGGATTAAAACAATCTACAAAGTAATCATCATATTCAGGTTTTGTTGGATCAACTTTATATGTATTTGCTATTATTTGTCCACTTGCCAAACCATTTATGCTACTTGCCCAACGCCCGGCAAACCATTCGTTCCACCCGGTAACTAAAATTACTGATGGATTTTTAGAAATAGCATAGTCAAAATGTTCTTGAAATCCTAACCCTTTACCGGAAGATCCATTCAGTGTTAAACTAAATTCAAAGTCATTCACCATTGGTCTTGTTGAACTAAATTTTGCCGACTTGAAAGTAGGATTTGTACTCACATTACTTCTCCCTCCATTTCCATTTGCCCAAAATCCACACATTACTACCATTTGTTCTAATACAGATTTGTCGGAATTATAACCAGGAGCTTGAGGATACGTGTCTGCCCATAACCAAGTATCCTTTCCTAATGTTTCTTTGTAAAGTGCTCCAGATTCATTTGCCCAAGATCGTCTTATAGTAAAATAGTTTACAATCTCTCTATTTTTTTCAATATCATTCCACCAATCTTGAGCAACATTATCGTATGGGGTATTTAATAATGTTTTAACTTCACTGACACTTGTTGCATAAAAAAGTTTTGGGTTTCCCAAAATTAGGGGTTTTCCATCCCATTGATAAAATAACTCATTGTATTTACCAGATTTTAAAAAATCATTATATACCGATTTAATAAATTTATACCCTGTGAGAGGAGTTTCGCCAAAGAAGAAAACAATTTGAGGTGTTTTGCCGCCCTTTTGTCTTATATCTAAATAAATATCAAGTATTTTTTTTTCAGTTGTAATATACATTGAACTATTTGAATTGTCAAAAAAGATAAAATCTACCCCGGCATTTACAAGCATGGCTGCATGTTTTCTTATTACCCATTCATCATCAGATTTATAGTATCCAAAATACGGTTCGCTCCAGAAATGAGCATACCCTCGATTTCCTTTGTGCATCGTTTCCCATACTTTAGGAATCCCTCCATCAATGTATGCTTGAGTATGATCAATAACTCCTTGAGCTGGATCTCCGGAATGCCAAACAAAATAGAACATTCCAACATCTTTTTTGTTTTTAGGATTACCAACGGTTTCATTTGTTGGTATATTCCTTTTTATGTTATCCGTTGCAACCCATGTGTCTGAATATAAATCACGATAGGGAATGGTTGTAGTTTGACACAATGTTGTTTTGTAACCAACAAGTAATAAAAAATGTAACATTAAAAATAGTATCGTTTTCATAGAATTTATTTTTTACTACAAAAATCAGATACTTTACAAGTTGAGGGATAACACTTGAGTTACAAAACAGTATAAAAATGTTACATTACCTCTTCATCCAATACCCCTTGCCTTGTTCAAAGTTTTGAATAGAATTCGTGGTGCCAAATGGCACCCAAAACCCATCGAAATTTTTAATCATTTTACAATTGGTTGTGTTGAAATAATTGGATATTGGCGTAGGGGCGAATAATAATTCGCCCACGCCCGTACACGGAAATCCAATTAATTGCCACCCCGTGGGGGCGAATAATATTTCGCCCGTACACGGAATCCCTGAAATTGTAATCGTTCCCGCCGTATTCATATATACTAAATATCCATTTCCAGGTTCTAAGGTTTGCAATGAATTAAATTGATTCGGTTGGTTAGGTTTCCAAAATCCATCGGCATTTTTTACGATTTTCACGTCCTTTCCCGTAAAGATTCGATGTATCGCGTTTCCATCATTGGCGGTTTCAATCACCGAAACAGATATCAAATTCCAACCTTTTGCTAATGCAATTGTTTGTGTTTGCACCGCATCGTTACATATAAGTTTATCAATATTAAATCCTGCAGTATTTGCTTGAATACGAATTACGTGTGTGCCTATTGCTAATTTTTTGTTTGTTACAACATTTACCGCTTGATATGTTGTGTATGCTCCGGTATTAGGTATTACAATTTCGGGAGTAATGATTTCTCCGTCGATTACTATTGATATCCTTGCTGTGTTACCTGTAGATGATACCCAGGCTTGCATATTGTAAAATGTTTCTTTTTGAATCTGTACAATATATTCCATCCACTCACCGGCAGAAGTCCATCCAACAACAAAGTTACCTGGTTCTTGAGGGTGAACAGCAATGTCAACTCCTTCGGTAGTTCTGTATTGATTGCCAGAATTTGTTGTTGGTGTAGCATCATTATATGCATTTCCTTGACCTCCTTTGTTAAAGTTTTCTGCTTGTATGGTGCCGGGAATAGCAGCCACAGAAGTAGGATATGCTCCTGTAATTTTAATGAAATCTACTTGTACAGAACCACTTGCCGCAATAGTAGGGTCGAGGCGAAGTTGTTTTAATACTCCTGTCCAGTTAGGATTTGCAGAGAGGTCAACAATATAGTATCGTTGTTGTGTATCGTTGACAACAATAGGAATAGAAACCCGACGAGTGCTGCTGAATCCGGGAGCATCATAGGTAGCCCAAAATAGTTCGGCAGTAGAAGCAGTAGTTTTGTTTTGCATACGAATTACAACAATGTTAAAGAGTTCAGCATTGGCATTAAGGTAATCAAGAGAATATACATTAGGATCTGAGCCGGTAATTGTCATAGAGTTACAACCGTTAGATTGAATCATAGTCAGATTATGCGGGTTTTTCCAACCATCGAGAGAATCGGTGAAATCCCAATAGAGATTGTCGTAGATATCGGTAATAGAGATAGTGAAATTTTTTTCGAAAAACAATCCGCCAATATCGGTAGTTCTAATAGTAATTGAATATGTTTTTTTAGATTCAAAATCAAACATTGCATTAGATATAAGAATGTTGTTTTCAATTGTAAAGAATTGGTTGTCTGAAGAATTTCCAGAGAGGGAGAAAGAGAACGAGTCACCAATGTTTGGGTCGGTAGTAGAAAGGGAGCCTACTACCGACCCCACAACACGGTTTTCAGATATTGATGAATTTGTTAATGAAATATTTGTAGGAGAGAGGTTTTGGGTAAATACAATTTTATCAATGTTATATCCTGCTGAAACTGTTAGAAGTTTTAAGAGATGAATACCACTTTCAATTTTCACAAGTTTTGTGATTTTATTATATGTATTATAATCTCCTGTTGCAGGTAATGTAATAACTGTTAATATTTCAGTACCATCAACAAGTAATGAAATCTTCGAATTATCAGCTGGAGCAGAATAATATATGTCAATAAAATAATCGGTTTGTTGTTCTACATTAACAATATATTCTAACCACTCTCCATTAGCAATCCAACCGACAATATTATTGTTAGGAATTGTTGGATGATTAGCAATATCAACAGATTCAATTATTCTATAGTTATTTCCATAGTTTGAAAATGGTGTAGTTTCATAATATGCATTATTGTATTCGCCATAATTGAAGTTTTCGATTTCAATTGTGCCAGGTATATTTACAATAGCAGTAGGATAAGCCCCTACAAGTTTTATGAAATCGACTTTAACAGTACCCGTTGATGCAGTTGAAGGATCGAGTCTTAATTGTTTTATAATACCTGTCCAATTAGGATTTTTAGATAAATCAATAAAATAATATCGTTGTTGATTATTGTCATTAGGAACAATTGAAAAACTTATTCTATTAGTGCTATTAAAATTAGGATTAGTTGTTGTTGTCCAAAAAAGTTCAGCTGTAGATGCAGTACTCTGATTTTGAAGTCTTACAATAACATATTTATATTGAGATGTTGATACGAGTAAATTGTCAGGTGATAATACGTGAGGGTCTGCAGCATTAACTTTCATCCAATTAATACCATTCACAATATTCATAGTCATGTTTGTTGGCGAATTCCAACCTTCGGTACTCGTTTCGAAATTCCAATAGGTAATAGATTTGCATGAAGCCCAATTATTACTTTCTAAAATTTTATTTTTGATATAATTACCAGAAGGAGATGAATTATTCCATAAATTATTATTGCACGAACCTTGAATTAATGCACATGCAGAACCTGGACCATCTGCAAAATTATGATTACACCAACTCACAATCTGATTCCCTGGATTATTTCCATTCCATAAGTTTAGCCACGTGTCAGAAGCTTCATAATCTAGTTCTCCATCCCCTGTGTATGTGCATACTCCCCATTCTGCGGCGAAAATTGGAATTTTATCGGAAGCATAATTAAATTTAGAAAATACATTATCATGACTAGCTGCATATATATGTAAACAATACAAAACATTATAGCTTAGGCTTTCTGGTAATGGATCATTTGCTGCAATATCTACATCTTGACAATATGATGGTGTAGGTACAATAATTAATGCATATGGACAAATATTTCTAATCACAGGTATTAATTCTGATGCAAAAGTTTTACAATTTGCCCAAGTACCATTTACTCCATGAGGCTCATTTAATGGTTCATAAATGATGTTTATTTTATCTTTATGTTTTGTGCAAAAATATTCAAATTCATCTTTTGCCACAGTAATCCAATCTAATGGGTTTTCACCTTCAACATTTTGAATTATTACATAAATGCCTAATTCGGTTAAAATTTCTACTAGATTATCTACATAATTTCTTGCATATTCAACATCCTTTACATACCATAATGTGTAATTAATTTTTATTTCAAAAACATCAATTCCCCAATCATTTACTAATGCCGTTAAACTTTCTTTGTTATAACATTGAGGAAACCACATTAGACCATGACTCCCAAATCCTTTTAATTGTACTGGATTTCCACATTCATTAACTAATTGGTTATTTTCAACACGTAATTTTCCGTTTAAAGCAACAGGCGAATTAGAAGGTTGAGAAAATGAGTTTAAAAAAAATATTATTGAGATTACAAAAAAGAATAATTTCATTTTTTTATTTTTTAATAAAATACGCTTTACCCGGTTCAATGCTTTGAATAGAATTTATAGTTGCATTAGGAATCCAAAAGCCATCAAAGTTTTTAACAGTTTGACAGTTCGTAGCATTAAAATGAGATGAAATTTCAGACGAGGTTTGGTACGGGCACCCTATTAAACTCCACCCATTTTTAGAGACACCCAAAAAGGGTATCTCTAATGGTATTCCGCTAATAGAAAGCGTTGCTTCAGTATTCATATAAACCAAATACCCATTCCCTGCACTCATTGTTTTGAGAGAATTAAAAGCTGAAGGTTGGAACGCTTCCCAAAAGCTATTTGCATCTTTAATCATAGCCACATCGAGTCCGCTAAATAAGGTTTCTATAGTATTATCTTCGGGTTGAACATATGTGGAGATAAGATTCCACCCTTTGTTGAGAGTAATATTTTGAGTTATAACCGCATCAGAAAAAATGATTTTATCAATATTAAATCCTGAATTCAAAGCAGTAATTCGAAGAACATATTTTCCTTGAGGTATTTTTTCTGTAGTAATAAAGCTTAAAGTATCATAAATAGAATAAGCTGTAGTATTAATAATGTTTTTTGATGCAATTATGTTTCCATTTAATTCAATTTGAATTTTACCTGAAGTAGAAGGAGAAGAAACCACAGCTTGAATTTTATAGAAAGTATTACTTTCAACATTTACAATATATTCCATCCACTCACCGGCAGAAGTCCATCCAACAACAAAGTTACCTGGTTCTTGAGGGTGAACAGCAATGTCAACTCCTTCGGTAGTTCTGTATTGATTGCCAGAATTTGTTGTTGGTGTAGCATCATTATATGCATTTTCTTGACCTCCTTTGTTAAAGTTTTCTGCTTGTATGGTGCCGGGAATAGCAGCCACAGTAGTAGGATATGTTCCTGTAATTTTAATAAAATCTACTTGTACAGAACCACTTGCCGCAATAGTAGGGTCGAGGCGTAGTTGTTTCAATGCCCCTGTCCAGTTAGGATTTGCAGAGAGGTCAACAATATAGTATCGTTGTTGTGTATCGTTGGCAACAATAGGAATAGCAACTCGTTTGGTGCTATTGAAACTAGTCGATTCGTAAGTAGTCCAAATCAATTCGGCAGTAGTTGCCGTTGTTTGGTTTTGCATACGAATAATAATATAATTGTAAAGCGAGCAGGGGATATTCAAATTGTTGGTCGAATGAATAAACGGATCGCTGCCTGTAATAGTAAGTGTTGCAATACTATTACTTACTGAAGATGTAAGATTATTCGGAGCATTCCAACCTTCAATATCTGTTGCAAAATCCCAATAGGTAAATTCATCAACATTGGTAACGGTAATTGTAAATGTTTTTTCAAAAAATAATCCACTTTGGTCGGTACTGCGGATTTTAATAGAATACGAAGATTTTGTTTCGAAATCGAAAATTGTATTAGTTGAAAGTGTATTACCAGTAATTGAAAAACTTGCATTGTCTATTCCTCCAGCAGCTAAACTATATGTAAACGTGTCTCCTGCATCGGGGTCGGTTGTTGTAAAAGTACCCACTGTTGTACCTATTACAAGATTTTCATTGATTGATGTTGCAGAAAGGGAAATGTTTGTGGGAGCTTCGTTTACATTTTTAACAGTAATTGTAAATGTTTTATCAAAATACAATCCACCTTGGTCTGTGGTACGAACTTTTATACTATAGCTCGATTTATCTTCATAATTAAATACAGCGTTTGTTTTTAATGTATTGCCTGTAATTGTAAAGCTTGCATTATCGGTTCCGCCTGCGGCTAAACTGTATGTAAAGGTGTTTCCGGCATCGGGGTCGGTTGAAGATAGGGGCCCTATATTAGAGCCTACTGCTAGGTTTTCGTTAACACTTGTACTAGATAACGTTACATTGGTTGGTGCGTGATTCGTTTTTGTAAAACTAATATTGTTTATATTAAAACCAGCGGTAGATACATGTATTCTTAAAACATGTATACCTGCGGGTAATGATCTTGTTACAACAAAATCCTGAAAAATGCTATAATCTGTTGTTGAAGGAATAGATATAAGCCCTTGAAGCAGCTCTCCATCTAAATATAATTGAATCTTTCCGGTGTTGTTTGGTGCAGAAATCCTAAATTTTATATCATAATCAACTGATTCTTGAATAGAAACTATATATTCCAACCATTCGCCTGTAGATACCCAGCCGATTGCATAATTTGAACCATTGTCGTTTACACTACCAATGTCAACACTATGATTTGTTCTATACAAACCACCTGAATTACTTGAAGGTGTTGCATCATAATAGCTGTTTCCAAGATTGCCAAAATTAAAATTCTCGGCTTCAATTATACCAGGTATATTTGTTATAGTTTTTGGATATGCACCTGTAAACTTTATAAAATCAATTTTAACTGTTCCGCTCGATGCTGTAGAGGGGTCTAAACGTAATTGTTTTATAGTACCTGTCCAATTTGGGTTTGTTGATAAATCAATAATATAATATCGTTGCTTTGTATCATTTGCTACAATAGAAAATCCAACTCTTTTAGTAGAATTTATTGTTGGAGCTGCATTTGTTGTCCAAAATAGTTCAGCCGATGTTGCACCTGTTTGATTTTGCATAGAAATAATAACATATTTGTAAGCATCTGCTGAAATATTTAAATAATTGGGTGAGTAAACGTATGAATCGGAACCGGTTATATTTATAGTATTAATGCTATTACTTGCAGACATGGTAAGCCTTGTAGGATTATTCCAATTTTCAACAGAATTTTCAAAATCCCACATGTCTGTTCTATATGTTTTAATTGTTATTACGTCTCTTACAAATACTGAGTTGGGTTGCGGACGAACTTCGAACGACATATCGAGTGTGGCAGGGAGTTGTGTTTCTCCAGTTTTACTTATTGTTATTGTAATTGCTTTTTCATCTAAAGGCATTACACGATTATTTTTATAGAATAAATAACCATCATTTGAAATAATATCATTTGTAATGTCAATTCCTGCATATGAATATTTAATTATCCATCCTGCTGGTAATCCGGAAACAATTGCTTTAACTGTAGGTATAAAATCAATGTGTTTACTCCTGTTTTTCAGATAAAGTGTATAGGTAAATGTTCCATTACTACCTGTCCAAGCATTAGCAATAATAGGACTTGCTTCGTTGAATGATTCGCACACAATATTTTTGTTGTGTGTAACTCCATCGGGCGATTTTACCCATAAATCTAATTCTTTCTCGTCGGCTCTCCCATGTTTAAGAAGCCAACGCGAAACACCCGTTACCGTATTTGCACAAACAATATCTCCAGATGTATTTATTTGAGATTCGGGAGTTAGATTTATACCCCATGATAGGCCATAAATTTCTACTCCATAAAAGTCAGGAATTCTATCATTATCTTCTAAATAATGAACGGTTGTAATAGCATCTCGCAAGAAATTATCGCCACTGGCATTCGGTGAAATTAAAAACAAGAATTTTTTACCATTTTTATGACAGTAATCAACCGCATCATAAACCGTTTTTCTATATGCCTCCGGTCTATTTACAAACAAATATGTAGGTGCATCAACAGATGTTCCATAACTTTGATTTATAAATGTCAATTTTGGGGCATTTTGCACATCATAAAATCCATTTGGATACTTTTCCATAACATGTGGAGCAAGCATGGTACAACTTTTTACATTGCGAGTTAAATTAGTATCAACTCTAGGAATCCAATTCACCGTTGTATTGGGGATTCTGTTCACAAATGCATATGTTGGATTAAATCCAAGACCAATTACCCTACGTATTGCGGGAATATCATCGGCAATTCTATCAGCGTCCATATCACCTTCTACAAGGCATTTTTTTCCTATAAAATATTTTGCGAGTACTTTCCATTCTTCGGGAGTAATATTATCGTATCCATCGGTATTGTGATACCCTACCGGATGCCAAAATATTCCATCACCAATTCTGCGAACATACGACCACTGAGAGCTATCCATCAGTTGCCTAATATGGAAAGCAGAACCGGTGTAAACTTCATAACTTCCGGCACCAATAGTATTGTTTTGTGGTTTTACTTCGTTGTGAAGGCATAATAAGAGTAATGTAAGGATTACATACAATGCTCTTAAAGTTTTTTTTATGATGTAATTTTCATAAAATGAATCACATATTGATAATTGTATCGTTTTCATAGTATATATTTTTTACTACAAAAATCCGATAATATACAAGGAGAGGGGTAACACTTCAGTTACAGAATAGTATAAAAATGTTACATTATAGAACTTCTTACTGTTGATCTATATATTTTGAAGGCGTTATGCCATAGTGTTTTACAAAACATGATGTAAAATAATGTGGTTCGTTAAACCCTACTTCATATGCAACATCAGCAACTCGCCATTTTTTAGTTTTGAGTAATAAAGCAGCTTTTTCTAAGCGGTAATTTTTTATGAAATCTTGGGGAGTAATGCCAATTATTGTTTTGAATTTTCTATACAATTGTACTCTGCTTATTGCCATGTGTTGTGCTAAATCTTCAACAGAAAATTTTTCTTGCTTATAATTGTTCTCTATATGGTTAATTGCATTTTTTAGAAATTTTTCGTCATACGAAACAGGTAATTCTTTTTGTTGGGGCGTGTGCGATTGAATTTTATAATGTTGCAAAAACCGTTTGCGTTGTTCTATGATAGCTTGAACTTTGTTTAATAATATTTCATGATTAAATGGTTTTGTCACATAATCATCAGCTCCCGATTGATATCCTTCAATTTGTTCAATATCAGAATCTTTTGACGATAAAATTACAATTGGGATATGGTTTGTAATCGGATGTTTCCGTAATTTTTGTATCATTTCAATACCATTGAGTTGTGGCATTTCAATATCGGTAATTATGATGTCGGGCACTTGATTTACAATAAGTTCAAATCCCTTGTTGCCATCGCTTGCCGTGTGTGTAGTATAATATTGATTAAAAATAGATTGTATTACCGATAGTACATGTTCATTGTCTTCAACTATGCATAGTACTATATCTTCATCTTTTTGAATTGTAGAATAAATAGAAAGATTGTTGTGTACAGTTTCTTTGGGGACCTCTTGTATTGTATCTATGGGCAGTCCTTTGGGTACTTGAATTTTGAATATGGTGCCTTTGTTTACTTCTGAAGAAATGTCAAATGTGCCATTGTTTTTTAGTATAAATTCTTTAGCTATCCCCAATCCCAATCCCGTACCTTTTTCGTAGTTGGTACCATAGGTAGATTTTAAGTATTTTGAATGGAGTATAGATTCTATTTGAATTTGAGTCATACCAACCCCTGAATCTTTTATTTCTATACAAATGTAATTGTTGTTTTCTTCAGTTGAAATAGTAATAGAACCATACTGTGCTGTAAACTTCAACGCATTATGTAATATATTTCGTATTACTGTGTTAATCATTATTTTATCTACGAGTGCATAATGAGAATGTAAGCATTTTGATGTTACCGTAATGTGTTTTGCTTTTGCAATTTCAATTTCCAATTCTATTGTTTCTTGAATAAGTAATTGCAGATTATATGATGCAATCGAAGGTTTTATAGAATCGGTTTGTACTACCGACCAATTCAATAAATTTAACGTGAGATTTGTAAGAGATTTTGTAGCATCAACAATATTTTGTAATAAATTCATTTTTTCTTGGTCAGAGAAACTTTTGAAACCATCCTTTAAAATCTGTGAAAGCCCCAACATCGCATTCAATGGGTTTTTCATGTCATGCGAAATAATAGAGAAAAGTTTGTTTTTTGTGTCATTAGCAATTTGTAAATCCTCATTTTTTTTGGAAATTATTGCATATTGTTCTTCTAATTTTTCTTTTTGAATTGATAGCTCTTTTGTTCGCTCTTTTATTTTTTTCTGCAAAAATTGGTTTAGTTGTTTTTGCTTACGATTGCGTATATATGAATAGAGATATACTAACGCGATAATAATAAGTATGATACATAGTTTAAACCACCAAGTCATCCACCATTTTGGAATTATTTTTATTTCTAATTCTTTTTCAGAAATAATACTACCATGTTTTTCTCCACGCATTTCAAGGATATAGGTTCCCGGTGATAGTCCCGAAAATGTTATGTTTCTATTTTTATCAAGATGTATCCATGTGGTATCATAGCCTAACATTCTATATGAATATGAAATTTCGTGGAGTCGCGATAATACAATTGATGCTAATTCTATTGTAATTACATCTTTTGAATAAGGGAAACTCAATCGCGTAGCTTGCGAAATATGGGGTCCATACAATAGGGTATCTTGTATTTTATTGAAATTAACAAATAAATTTCGTAAAAATAGTGGGAGAGCATGAAGCGTATTCTCTATTGCATGTGGATAACATCGAACAAAGCCAGCAGTTGTACCAATATAAATGCACCCGTCAGTAGTTTTGTATATAGCATTTTGAATACATTCTCCTTCTACACCAATAGATTCGTTTGAGTAGTGTATACGTTTATTTGTTTTTGTATCGTATAATACAATTCCTCGTTCGTAGCTTATCCAAAGTACTCCGGCGTTGTCTTGTATTATTCCTCGGGGCGTTGTAGGTAAACGTAATTTTTTAGAGATGTTAGTAAATGTATTAGTTCTATTATCAAATGTATTAATACCATTACCTGTAATTATCCATAATTGTTTAGCTGCATCTTCATATACAGCATATACTTTATTGTCTGAAATAGACGTGGAATCTTCTTGGTCAAAATAGTAATGCTGTAAGCCTGATGTCGTATTGTATTTATACAGTCCATAAAACGTAGAAATCCATATATTTCCTTTTGAGTCTTTGTCGATATGGTTTATCCATAATGGTTCTTTATAGTTAAAAGAAATCTTGGAATGTGGATTCTGAGAATGAAAAAATTTCTGAGTTTTAGAATTAAATAATGCAATACCATCACCATGTGTTCCTACCCACATCAACGAATCAATATAGAGTATTCCTTTGATATTATTAATAGGTATTGACGCCGGATTGTTTTCTTGAAATGAATAATTTTTAATTGTGTAGTTATTTTGTAAATCAATCTTAGAAAGTCCGCCACCCCATGTTGCAACCCAAATCATGTTCCCATGTGTATAGAGTGAAATAATATTATTTGATAGAATTTTTTTTTCTTGTCCAAAAACATCTATGTCTTTTGTTTTAGTATTGTACACAAAAAGCCCATCACCATCGCTTCCAAACAACAATACCTCATTATGTTGTGCAAATGAACTTACATTGCTAAAATCAACTTTTTTATTAGCATACATTGCTGATTTATAAAATTCAAATGTGTTTGTTTGTTTTGGAATACAGTATAGACCAGCCCTATGAAATCCTAACCAAATATTGCCTTCTTTGTCTTCGTACATGCATGTGATTGATTTAAATTCATTAGTGTAGTTGTTTATTCTTGTGTCATGTTTTTTAATAAACACATCTCGTTTCGTATCATATTTATTTAAAAAACCATTTTGACAAGCTATCCAAACAGCATGTTTTTTGTCAATAAAAATTGACCAAATATTATCAGATCCTATTGAATTTGATTGTTCTGGATTGTGTTTAAAAATTTTTTTTTGTAGCGTTGTGGTATCTATACGCACCAATCCATTTGTGCGTGTTCCACACCAAATATTTCCTTTTGTATCAAATGCTATAGTTTTTACCCAATCTAAAGAAATATGTTTTTTAATGATTTGGGTATGAGCATCTATTTTTAGAATTCCTTGTCTACACCCAGCCCAGACATAACCTTTATTGTCAATTTTTAATTCTTCTAAATCGGTAAATAATAGTTGTTTTTCTTTTGAAATAAAAGTCTGTAATTGTTTTGTCTTGCTATTTATGATGTACAATCCTACTGAAGAAGAAATCCATATGTTAGAATGTGTATCTTCTACGATACCAGAAATGTAATGAAATTGAATGTCTTTATGAGTTTCGAATGTATTTGAACGTTTATTGTAAAATCCTAATCCCGAAATTGTTCCAACCCAAATATTACCTTGAGAATCTTGAAATAATTGTGTTATCCAATTATTAGGCAAACTAGGTTTATATTCTTCTGTATAGAATTTTTCGAACGAATACCCATCGTATCTATTGAGTCCATTCCACGTTCCCACCCACAAAAAACCATCAGCATCCTGTAATATACATTCTATATTATTATTGGATAATCCTTTATCAATTGTAAATTGATTACCCGCAATTCCATATAAATGCATAAAAAATAAACAAAGTAAGATTTGAATTTTCATATGCCTTTTGTTATACTCCTAACAAAGATACAACTATTTCTTCAAAAAATACCCCTTCCCTGATTCAAAATTCTCAATAGAATTTATTGCCCCATTTGGCACCCAAAATCCATCGAAATTTTTAATCATGTTGCAATTTGTTGTATTGAAATAATTGGATATTGGCGTAGGGACGAATAATAATTCGCCCACGTCCGTACACGGATATCCAATTAATTGCCACCCTGTAGGGGCGAATAATAATTCGCCCCTACACGGGATGCCCGAAATTGTTAAATTTTCAGCCGCATTCATATACACCAAATATCCTTTGCCTGGTTCTATGTATTGCAATGAATTTAATTGTTCCGGTTGGTTTGGTTTCCAGAACCCATCGGCATTTTTTACAATGTTCACATCCATTCCCATAAAGATACGATTTATTGCGTTTGCACCACCGACACTATCAACAACAGAAACAGATATTAGATTCCACCCTTTTTGCAACGCAATAGTTTGCGTAACAGGTTGTAGTGCAACATGTTTTTTACCATACACTTCAAATTCAAATATTGAATACCCAAAGTCTGTAGCACGTTGTATTCCTTGCCATCGAACATATCGTGCCGGGTTATCAGATACAGATACCGTATCTTCATCACCATTCCCGGCAGACTCAGTATAAATAATATTCCATATAATGCTATCAGTAGATATAGCAATAGTATATTGCGAACCATATGCAGCTTCCCACAAAATTTGCATTCTATCTATGGTATATATTTGCTGCAAATCAATAGTAAGCCACTGAGCATTAGTATAAGAACTACTCCATCTGGTAGTTTTAAGACTATCATTAATGTTGCTTGCAATATTTCCAAATCCAGCTTCAGTAGAAGATACTGCTACAGGTCTATTGAGTGCCAAATTTGACTGATATACCTCAACTTCAAAGAGCGAATACCCCCATTCAGTTGCTCTTGAGGTGCATGTAATACGCACATATCTTGCGGCTCTATGAGTAAACGTAATTTTATCGATTCCACCATTTCCAGTAGTAGTATCAAATATTTGTAACCATTCAACTCCATTTTCTGAAATTTCAACTTTGTACGCTTTTCCATATGCAGCTTCCCAAAATAAACTTATTTCCGAAATAATAAATACATATTCCAAATCTATTTGTACCCATTGCTGGTCAGCATAAACACTTGCCCAACGAGTAGTTTTATCGCCATCGGTTATATTGTTTGCTATATTATTTCCTGCTTCGGTAGACGATACGGTAACCATTTTATGCAACGCAACATTAAGACGTTTATCTTCTTCATTAGAATTATCAAGGTCAATATTAATATCATTGGGATACGCATTTTCCAAATATGTTAATCCCGGCGTTGCATCAGCCAAACCACCATGCCCGTCGTGATTTGTATACGTCCAGCTTAATGCACCTGCATAATTACCTTCATATACTCTTTTGTAACATTCAGTAGCACTTACATTTGGATTGGTAAACCCATGCGCACTATATTCGGCAACAATAATAGGTTTGTTGAGTCCCCAATATGCAGCATTATGATGAAATGGAGAATGATGAGTATTATCTCCACCATCGTTATTATAATAGTGTACCATATAAAAATCGAGAATACCGTTTTGCACTCCTCCGGCATTACGCAATTCGGTATCAGAATAATAATTTTTATGTCCCAAAATATTGCATAATACTTTCATATTCCAGGACCCGTTTGAAACTTTTACTCCCGGTACCGCAGTATGTATAGCGCCGGCTGCACGGTTTACAAACTTCTGTATATCGGTCATTGCAACACGTGCAGGAGTCCATCCAAATTCAGTCATTCCTTCGGGTTCGTTAAAAATTTCCCAACATAATAACGATGGATGATTGCCAATAGCAGTAACCAATGGAACTATAGCGTTATCAATACATGCTTTGATACCAGCATCGGTCTGTAACATTCGTTTATTATTTGCTTCATCAACTCCCCATTGGCTTGTTTGTAGCATATCAAACGAAAGCAAACAAGGTATAACCATCATATTTCGTTCGAGAGCTAAATCAAGCACTGCTTGTACATTTATTATAGTATGCGTTCCTAATCCCGATACATATCCATTCGTAAATTTAGGTACTTGCGATGCATTTACAAATAACCACCATCGCACAGTATTTCCACCTGCAGCTTTTACATCGTCCAACACTTTTGTCCAATCTGCAACATTTATAGGAGTATCGGCACAGTCGCCACCATAATTACGCCATGCGACATTAATACCCGAGAAAAAAGGAATTGTACCATTGGGTAAAGTAATTCTTTGTGCAATTGTTTGTAATTGCATACACACACACAAACAGATACAATATAGGACTTTCTTCATACTATTTTTATTTTAAAAAGTTTATGAAACAAAAGTAAAGTAGGTATACAATGTATATGTGTAATTATTATTCTATGATGTGTGATAATGTTGCAGACACAAAATTTCATAGAGAAATATAGATATAATAGCTTATATTTGTTAGAAATAAATAAACTATGCGGTTTCTAAGACTTATAATTTTTTGTATCATAATTGTTAAAGCAAACAACCAGAGTTATTCTCAAATTTCTGCTTCGTCGCATTACACAAGTTATTCTACATCGCAAGGAATGTGCGACAATACTGTCACAAAAATTCACCAAGACACACAAGGATTTATTTGGATTGGTACAGAAAACGGATTATCATGATTTGATGGGCACCAATTTATTACATTTAAACATAAAACAAATGATATACATTCAATTCCACACAATAGAATTTTTGATATATGTACCGATATAGAAGGAGATACATGGATTGCAACAAGTAACGGGTTAGCTAAATTCAATTTATTTTCACATTCATTTACCCGAATAACACAAGAGAATGGGTATTCTCAAATTCCTAATAATTTTGTTCGTCATGTATATTCTGATAATCAAGGTAATGTATGGTTTAGCAACTCGTTCGCTATTTGTAAACTATCTAAAAAAACAAAAAAAATTGAACTTTATGAAGTTCCCAAAACACGTGGTACAACATCATATCCATACATAGAAACCATGTTTTACGACCGGAATAACACTTTATGGCTTGCTATTGATGAATTTTTATATACATTTAATACAAAAACTCACACTTTTACTCATATAAGTGAATATTCCACAACATCGTCAAACCAGCTTATAACTGCTATACAAGATGATACAAAAGGTAATATTTGGATTGGCACTAACAATGGTAAAATATTACAATACAATAAGGAAAACAAAAAAAAAATATATCATAACCTATCAACAAGGTATAAATCATCATCAGTAATTTCTGATATTTACGAAGATTCAAAAGGAAACTTGCTAATATCAATTCAGAAAATTGGAATTGCATATTTTAAACAAGGCAAATTGCAATTGATTTCTAATCCCCTATTTTCATTTATTGACAATTGCGATATTTCTTGTATGATACAAGATAAGCATGGCAACTATTGGTTAGGACACACAAAATTAGGTATAAGTTTTATACCACAATATTCTAATTTCAATCATATACATGCCAATCCGCTTTTACATTATAATTTACGCAGTAATGTAGTAAGTGCAGTATATAGCGATGCACAAGGCTCACTATGGATAGGTACAGATGGCGGAGGATTACATGTTCGAAATTCAAATAATTTTAGCATTTCACCGGTAACTATCGACGGGCTTCCTTCAAACGAAAGCATTCTTTGGATAGGATCGTTTGAACCAAATACAATAACAATTGGGACATATAGAAACGGAGTAATTACATATAATACCAAGACTAAAACTACAACCAAAATTTCTACACACAATTCTACATTACCTACCAATGATATTAGAAAAGGTATAGTTGACAAAACTAACACCCGATGGTATATAACACATGGCAAAGGAATTACAGGTATTTCGAACAAAAAAACTTTCAATATTTCATCTTCAAGTCCATCGCCTACACAATTGAGTGGCGATTGGACATTTGACGCCCTGTGCCTACCCGACAATAGTATAGCTGTTGCTAGCAATTACGGACTCAATATTATACATCCGCAACGCAACAAAACTGAACAGTTTGTTCGCAATACCAATGACTCCATAACACTTGCCAACAATACCATATATTGCTTATGGTACGATGGTGCAGAAACTATATGGTGCGGAACTTTAGAAGGAATTTCGGCATTTTCACTCAAAACACGCACATTTTCATTCAATATATTGCAAGATTATTCTATTCATTCCATGCAAGCTCAGAGCAAAACATCGCTTTGGATAGGAAGCAATAAGGGATTACACAACATAAATCCGGTAACACATACCCTTATTCAATCATTTTACGATACCGATGGAACCGGAGGCAATCAATTTTCGAACGGAGCATTTTGTAGCGATTCAATCGGAACAGTATATGCCGGAGGTACCCATGGTATTACTATATTTCAACCACAACTTTTACAACAAAATAAGTACAAACCCAGTATGGTAGTAAGCGATATAAAAATAAACGGAATTTCATTGTTTTCTATAGATTCGGCTCGAATACGTTCATTCTTTATTGATTCTACTTTAGAACTTTCGTACCAAGAAAATTCTTTGGAATTATATATTACCGCATTACAATATATAGCTCCGCACAAACACAAATATTCATATTTTTTAGAAAATTACGACAGTTCGTGGCACTCATCAAATCAGCACATGCTTCTGTATAAAAATTTAGAACCAGGTACGTATCATTTATATATACAATCAAGCAATAACGATGGAATACACAGCAATATATCACGGTATACCATCCATATAATATCACCATGGTGGCAACGATGGTGGGCATATGCACTCTACAGTCTTATTATAATAATAGTAATATGGGCTGCATATGTATACATGTATATTTCTGTTCGAAACAAACACGAAATGGCTCTCGAAAAAGCAAAAAACAAACATTTAGAAGAATTATATCAAGCAAAAATTAACTTTTTTACAAATATTTCGCACGATATACGTACCCCACTAACACTTATTCTTAGCCCAATACAACGAATTTTAAACCAGCCCGAAATACAAACAGAAACCAAAGAATTGTTGAATATAATGCAACGCAATGCCAATCAATTGTTGCAATTAGTAAATGAACTACTCGACTTTAAAAAAATAGAAGCAGGTGCAATGCCGTTAGAACTAACCGACACTAATATCTCCGTATGTGTAGAACAAGTAGTTTCAGATTTTACCAATCAGGCAAAACATAAAAACATTCAATTAGTCTATTCATGCAGTGCACCCTATGTATATGCAAAAGCTGAAGTTCGCTCTATTCAAAAAGCGGTATATAACTTACTGTCAAATGCATTTAAATTTACCCCCGAACATGGTACTATAGAGGTACATATAGCAAACACAACCATAAAAAAAGCACAACGTACACGTTTTCATAAAACCAAAGAAACAGAATTCATTACTATTTCGATTCACGATTCGGGTGCAGGAATACCCGAAACAATTATCGATAAAATTTTTGAACGATTTTACGAAGGCAAAAATACCAGTGGCAGCGAAAGTTCCGGAATAGGATTATCTATAGTAAAAGCAATAATTGAACAACATGGAGGTTTTGTACTGTGCAGAAATAATAAAGGTGCTGAATTTATAATTCATATACCCCTGAGCAACAGTACGCATAACATAGATAATCAAAAAATTCAAGACAATCAAGACATCATTGAAACAAAACCAATATCGATAGAGAAAATCAAAAAATCAAAAAATATACATTCAGTGTTATTAGTCGAAGACAATGATGAATTACGCAATTATTTACAATCATTTTTATCGAATCATCTAACTGTATATACAGCCGCTAATGGTACGCAAGGATTTGAACAAGCTATAGAATATTCGCCAGATATAATACTAAGCGATATTATGATGCCCGATATGGACGGTTATGAATTATGCAAAAAAATTAAAGAATCACTTGAAACATCACATATACCTATCATATTACTAACAGCAAAAGATTTAGAGGAACACATCCTTCAAGGCTATACACAAGGTGCCGACGACTATATTGTAAAACCCTGCAACGAAGATGTTCTGCTACTTAAAATTCAAAACATATTACAAACTCGTCGTCAGTTACAAGCTCGTTTTACGGTAGAATCTAAAGATTTAGAAGATATTACATCCAATTCGGTTGACAATACATTTTTACGAAATTTTATGACACATATACACGAACACTATAGTGAAAGTAAACTATCGGTAGAAGACATAGGCGATACCATTGGCATAAGTAGGAGCAATATGTATAGAAAATGCGTGGCTCTAACGGGAAAAACACCGGTAGATATTTTACAAGAAGTTCGCATACAAAATTCTATACATTTACTCAAACAAACCGACCTTACCATTTCCGAAATTGCATATAAAGTTGGCTACAACGACCCGCGATATTTTAGTAATCGCTTCAAAAAAATGACTGGAGTAAGTCCGAGCGAAATGCGTGAAAAACAGTGAGCTATATTTTATATGTAAATACTTTTTTTTACATTTGCACGTACAAACACTCATACAATGAAAATACAACTTGTTTCAATCTTATTTTTGTGTACTTTTATTATACAAAGTTGCGTACTATATCCATCACTTTGCGATATTCCTTTGATAGAAAGAAAAGATGATGTAGTAATTACCGGTGGAATTACAAGCACTACTCCTCCCCCTATATATTCACCAATGGCTAATATATTGAGCATTGGAGCAAATGCTTCTGCCGCATATGGACTTACAGATCATATTGCAATTCAATCTCATGCATACATACACACATCTATGATGCTTATAACTGCTGCTTTTCTTCAACAATCAGTAGGATACTATAGTAAATTTGGAGAAAATATTCTCTATGAAAACTATTATGGTGCAGCATTAGGATATGGTAGTGAATATTCTTCGGATAATGATAACTATATAGCTGGAAAATATTATAACTTATATACTCAAATTAATATTGGGAAGTATTTCGACGAACAACAAATAACCTGTGCGGGAATTGGATTGAAATTCACATATCTACAGGGTAATTTTGAGGAAAATACAATAGACGAAAAATATGAATATGATAGGGTTTTCAAAACAAGAGATTTCGAAACGCAAGGTTTTTTATATTCACCATTATTATTCGTAAGAATTGGGCAAAAACAATTATCGTTTAATATCCTTGCACAATATCAATATACTCCTATTAAAACTGTGTCTTCATTACCTATTAATTATGGAGTAAGTTTACAATATAGACCACGAAGAATAAATACCTATTACAATGCATACGAAGTAAAAAAACAAAGAATAAAATCGTATAATAATCCTAAAGAAAGCCGCACATACAAACAATTATTCGATTATCCAAATTCAATGATTTCTTTACATACCGAAACAATAGATGAAAGTGAGGAATCATATTTAAATCATTTAAATAGAAACGATAAATTTTCACTACCGGTACAATTGAAATATGATGTAAGTCTTGATACGTGGTTTACATTGAGTATGTCTTGCAAATATAAAAAACATAAAGGAACGTATTGGGGCAGAATTGACGAAACCTATAATCCATATAATATAGATGTTGTTAATATAACTGCCAGACCATTGTGCGTTTTTCAAAATTTTAAGAAAATGAAACTGTACTTTGGGTTTGGGCTTGGATATAATTTCTATTCTGGCACAATCGCAAATTCATCGATTCGAGAACAAAATTTTTCCCCATACACATTTGAATTTATTCCTTTAGGAATGTATTACAACTTTCATAAAGGTTTTTTCATTAACAGCGAAACAATTATTCGAGAACCTTTTTCACAATCATTGGGTGTGGGATATATGTTTTAATTTAGCTTGTTAGCATACATATTAAAAATAGTTCCTTTACAACCTTACCTGCACTCCCCCCGAAACCGAGGCATGCCAATCTCGAAACGTTGTTTCTACATGTAATCCAAACTTGTTTTTGAAATAATACCCTACCCCTATAGGAATAAGCCCATATTCAAGCATTGGAAGATACTCTTCGTGAAATTCGTATCGAGAATCATTGTTTTGTATAAAACTAAATGAATAGTATGGTTGAGCAAAATATGTCCCCATGTACACATCAAAAGTTTTAGTAAGTATAAAATTATAATAGGCTCTACCCAATAATTTAGTATCGCTATATCTAAACTTACTTCCCTTGTAATCAGAACCTTGTATAGCATAATGATACAAGCCTGCACTTACATTTAGCCAATTAAACAATTGATAATTGTACGAAACACTTGTTGGAATAAAATCTAGAGAGACAGAAATTTTGTCTGATGATTGTTCGGAAATATTTTCGCGCCACGAAACTAATGGAGTTCCTACCGAAACTTTAAAATATGATGAATGCGTATATTTTTCTTTTTGCTTAAACAATCTAGGGCATAATTCGGGATTTGAACATTTTTTATACTGAAAACTAAGTCCAAAATTAATATTATCAATTCCCATTTTTTTTACACGATAATTATACCCACCTATGACTTGAGCTTGCCCCCCAATACGAACTCGAGGCAAATCAAACTTAACAAACAATTGATGAGCATAAAAAAATCCGGTTTGTAAACCATATACATATTCTGAAGTAAATTGATTATTTTCATAATATGTGTCTAAATAACAATACGGATTACAAATATATCCGGGCATCATACTCATACCATGAAGCCATTTTGAATTTGGATGCCAACGTGTTGCAAAATTTATACGGGCAAAATAAACAGAATAATCCCCATTTTCACTATAAAATCCGAACCAACTGTCGGCATCATATTTACCATATAAATACCCCGCATACAATTCATAATTATATATCGATGATTGTTTTTTATACAAACCTATTGCTTGTTGAATATGATACGAATCTTCGTTACATGCAAATTCAGTTTGAACAGCAACGAGGGGATTTATAGCATACGCTACCGAAGTTTGCAATCCTGGTAAAACACCAAACACACCAACATCTACAACCGTTTGCCCCTGTTCTTCGAGCAATGGTGCCGAAGGTATAGTAGAGGAAATTTTACATGAAGTACTTGCAAGTACAAGGGTAAATATTATAACTGTAATTTGATGTATTGTATATTTCATTTTCAGTTTGTGCAAGATTATTTGCTCCAAATAAGTTGTTTGTGAGATCTTTTTTCAATAAAATCATTATTACAAAACGTTCCTCCCCAACTACATGAACACATAGCAACACCAGTTGAATCTAATATCGAATTGCAATGTTCATCAATTAAACTATAACAACCCTCAGGGCACGGATACACAAACAAATAAACATCTTTTCCCAAATAATTATAACGATATACAGAATCAAGACAATTGTGAATATTGTCCTCTTTAATCTTTTTTCTTATACAAGATGGAGTTCCTTGAGGTACATCTACTTTATTGCATGCTATTACGACTATTAAAAGTATAAGCGTAACTACAATTCGTTGAATTATTAAAAATATTTTTTTCATAAAGAATCTTATAAATTTCTAATTTTCAAAAATTTCAGCAGGATTTATTTTAAATTGTAACATTTTAGCTGTATCCCTACCACCATCTCCACCTTTTCTTTGCATAGTAATTATTCCAATTTTAAAATTTCCTCTTGCAGTAATTTCAATCATTATGTATTTCTTTCGCTTACAATTTATTTAAAAACAACCTTTTATTTTGGGTTCTGTATTAAAAATCACTCCCACTACAACACAAACTTCACACACCTACTCGCTTTATTTGCTTTGTCGCGGGCATTATCGGTATCGGTTCCTAATGCTAAGCATACACCCATACGGCGTTCGCCGTTAACTTCGGTTGCTCGAAGACACTCTAAGTTTAGCGTGAGTTATGCTTTCGTTCTTATTTTTTTTCAATTAGTTCAAGTATCAATTCTGTCAATGCTTTCACATCACTATTAATCGTACCATACATATATCGTTCATATACACTTATATTGTCTGGCGGATTGAGATTTAATTTTAAATCTTTTTCCAAAGCCAATATCCGTATAAACTCTCTTTGTGTACGTCCATTTCCTTCTCTAAATGGGTGTAAGAAATTTACATTATCTAAAATTTCGGCTAATTTAAATGCAAGCTCATCTTTCTTTGTTTTACTTATATTTCGATATTCTATAAGAAGATTATCAATATACTGAAAAGCAAAAGAAAAACGTTCTCCTTCAAAAAATGGTTTACCATTTTTACTGATATTTACAGTTCTTTCTTTTCCCGCCCATTCGTAAACATCTTGAAACAAATAATAATGTAAATATAGCAATGAACTATGGTCTATTATTTTAATAGGATTTTCAAATAATTCTTCAACTCTTTTAGATACTTTTAAGCTCTCATAAGCTATTAGTATTTTTTCATTATCAATATTTGCCAAATTATATAATACACCATTTTTATTGGTGTATTTATATTCAGGATCAACATACTGATATTTATTTTCCATACAAGGTATATAAATTAGTCAAAAAGTCCGTTTCAGAAATTAAACCTGTTTTCCAGTCTACATATAATTGAATTAATTCTTTTGTTGGCTCAAAACCTTCAAACATATTTGTACCAATAGCATTTGCTGTACTTTCCAATGTTTTAAGATCAGAAAACTTCACTCCCATTAATGTTAGGTTATTTCGGTCTATTTCTATTGTTTTATACATTTTCATTCAATTTATAATCATTACAAAGATACAAATTTTCTAAAATTATTTCAATTGTTTTATTTGAAGCGTTTTCCTGAATGAAGCATAACTACCTTATACAAACCTACAACACAAAATTCACACACCTACTCGCTTTATTTGCTTTGTCGCGGGCATTATCGGTATCGGTTCCTAATGCTAAACAAACACCCATACGGCGTTCTCCGTTTACTTCTGGTTTCCCGAACAATCTTAGTTGGGTATCGGGTTCGGTAAGTGCCGCTTCTAAACCGGTAAAACTAACTTGTTTCGAAACACCTTCTACCATTATTACACTGGATGCTGCCGGGGCATATTGCACGATATTTGGAATTGGTAAGCCTAAAATTGCTCGCACATGCAATGCAAATTCCGACAAATTTTGCGAAATCATTGTTACCATACCTGTATCGTGTGGGCGAGGCGATAATTCGCTAAAATATACCGTATCGCCTTTTATAAAAAATTCTACGCCAAATAATCCGCGTCCTCCCAAAGCCAACACAACTTCTTTAGCTATGTGCTGTGCATCGGCAAGAGCTTTGGTTGTCATAGCTTGCGGTTGCCACGATTCTTTATAGTCGCCGTGTTCTTGTCGGTGACCAATAGGAGCACAAAACGATACACCATCTTTGTGACTAATAGTTAACAATGTAATTTCATAATCAAAATCTACAAATCCTTCTATTATTACTCTCCCCCCTGTTCCGCGTGCTCCATCGCGTGCATAGTCCCAAGCTGCTTCTATTTGTTCGACTGTTTTTATTGTACTTTGTCCTTTACCCGACGAACTCATTACCGGCTTAATTACACATGGTAAACCTATTTCGGATACTGCTTCTAGGTATTCTTCTTTACTTCCGGCAAAACGATAAGGCGATGTTCGCAACCCTAATGTTTCGGCTGCCAACGTGCGAATACCTTCGCGATTCATGGTAAGATTTGTTGCTTTTGCCGAAGGTATTACGGTATATCCTTCTTTCTCTAATTCTACCAATAATTCGGTTGCTATTGCTTCTATTTCGGGAACAATATAGTGTGGTTTTTCTTTTTCTATAACAGCACGTAAAGCTACCGCATCAAGCATAGATACTACATACGATTTGTGTGCAACTTGCATGGCTGGTGCATTTTCGTATCGGTCAACAGCTATAACCTCAACACCATAGCGTTGTAATTCTATTACTACTTCTTTACCAAGCTCTCCCGAGCCCAACATCATTACTTTAGTTGCCGATGCCGATAGTGGCGTTCCTATTTGTACCATATGCTATTATTTTATTGATTTTTTACAAAAATAAGTAAACTTACGTATGCTAAAAAAAAGCAATACAATAAATTACTAACAAATTGTTAAAGATTAATTCATATTTCGGGCATTTACCAACGAGGCATTTCTATAACTGCCAAATTTTGTGGTTTTCCGTTACATATTTCAAATCGTATCATTGTGCGAACAGCATGAAATCCTGTTTTACCAATAGCTCCGGGGTTAATGTATAACAACGAATGTTGAGAATCATGCATTACTTTACAAATATGGGAGTGTCCCCCAACTACTATCGATGGCTTGAGGTCTTTAATTTTTGATATAATTCCGGGAGCATATTTGGGAGGATATCCCGTAATATGTGTCATAAAAACTGATACTCCGGCACATTCAAAATTCAAAAAATCTTTGGTTTGCATGCGTAGGGCATGCGAATCGATATTACCATATACACATCGCACAAGAGCCTTTGCAGCAAGAGCATCTATAACTTCTTGAGAACCAATATCACCAGCATGCCATATTTCATCGGCTTGCGAAGCGTGGTTCAATATTGTTTCATCTATATATCCATGTGTATCGGACAATACTAAAATAGAACGAACTTGTTTCATACCTCATCATTCAATTGCTGCATTTCTATACAAAATACACGTGTAGTATGATTTGTTATAGCATACAAATTATGTATGGTAAATCCCACCAACCACACTATTGTACCGTTCGATTCCAGAACTAATACGTGTTGTTTGATATGAACAGGAATTTTTGCATCAATTAAATAATCACTCACTTTTTTGTTGCCTTTCATTCCAAACGGCACAAAGCTATCGCCGGCTTTCCATGTACGTAGCACTAATGTATTCGATAATTTAGCGGCATCAATATATGCCCAATGCGGATGTTTGGTTAGAGTAATTTCAGTACTATTGTGTAACGAACATCGAAACTTTGCATACGGCGTACTAATCGTATACGATTGAAGTAATACTTCTATTTGAAATGCTTGTTCAATAATTTTTGGAAATATAAACAATGTATCTCTATCGTGAACAGCTGTATATTGCGGCGATTCAAAAATTTTACCCGACTGTGTTCCAAAACTTTGCAGTATTTGTTCTATACTATTAGGAGTAAATCCATATGAACGAAATAATTCAAATGCTAATGCTTGTTTATGTTTGTGTGCAAGCAATACGTGTTCGTTAACCATACAACCTGTTCCGGTATATGTAACAATTCGAGCCAATTCTTGAGCTATGGTATCGGCATATACATCATAGGCTTGCGAAACATGGTGCATACTTGTTACAATATTATTATGAGCCTGTGGGTGAATCGATACCAGTTGGGGCAATACGATATTGCGAATTTTATTTCGCACATATTCATTTTCTAAATTACTACTATCTGTTCTATATGTTATATTGTTTGCATGTGCATAAGCTTCGATGCTACTGCGGGTAGAATTTAGTAACGGACGAACTATTCTACCATTTGTAATGGGAATTCCTCGCAATCCTTTAATTCCGGTAGTTCGAAGCAATTGTATAAAAAAAGTTTCTACACTATCGTTTTCATTGTGAGCTATTGCAATATAATCACAAGAATGTTCTACGCATAACTCAGAAAACCAATCATATCGCAATTCCCGTGCAGCCATTTCAATAGACATATGAGTTTGTTGAGCATATTCACGCGTATTGAATCGGGTTACACTATAGGGAATATTGTTTGACTGGGCATAACTTACCACCAAGTGTTCATCGGCATCGGATTCTGCACCGCGAAGCGAAAAATTACAATGAGCAACATGCACCTTACATTCCAATGCCTGTAATATGTGTAACAATACCATAGAATCAACACCTCCACTAACACCTACCAACAAAGTATCTGTAGCAATAGAAAATAATGCATGATTGCGAATGGTTTGTAATACTAATGATTGCAATTGCTGGTGTACCATAGTAATTCGCCGAATTATTTAAAAAACCGAATAATAAAAACTTCTGCACATACAAACAAAACAGCTAAAAGAATAAACCATTGCCATAATACAGTGCCTAATTCTATATCTTGTAAATGAGTGCTCAATGATTGAGAATCAACTGAAAGAATACGAACATTTTGCAATTGTAATGTATTCACCAGTTCCTCAATTTCGTCACGTACATAAAAACCTGATTTTGATTCCTGACGAGAATAATTATACGCAATTCCGGCAACAGGTTTACCTTCGCTTACAACAGAATAATGACCGGCTTCTTGAATTCCTTGCATAGGATGCAAGGTAACAGTTGCACTGTGAGCCGATTGTGCTATTTGAGGTATAAAATCTACTTTCTTTTCCTTATTTTGAATATGAAAAATAGGATCCATCTCAATCACCGGACGAGGTATTACTATGGGGTAACCTATAATACTGTATATTTGCATCTGCGAAGTTACATACAAACCCATACTATACAAACCAACATATAAAGGGTGCGAAACAAATGACGATGTCTTAAGTGAAAATGGTGAAGTAAA
Organism: Bacteroidetes bacterium ADurb.Bin217; assembly: GCA_002069975.1. GTDB lineage: Bacteria > Bacteroidota > Bacteroidia > Bacteroidales > UBA1715 > MWCJ01. The sequence continues at coordinate 33,395 of MWCJ01000018.1, forward strand.
CACAAACAAAGAACCCTGCCCTACTCGAATTTCCGACAAAAACGGATGTTGATTATACATACGAATTATTGAATAATGCTCTACAGGGGTAAATGGAAAATGTTTAAAAACCACGGGTAATTGAGCATTTTCATCAGTCTTTTCAAATACGTTTGCATATAACGTATGCTTGTAATCTACCGAATGAACGGTAGTTTTAGTTGTATCGAGTTTCGAAAATTTTTGTGAACCAAACAATGTAAAAAACGAATTATACGATTCAATATCGCTTTGCTCAGATGGTATACATATAACTGTTTTTCCGGCTTTCATCATCAATTGTAATTGTTGAGCCAAGCCACCCGATATAGTTTGCAAACCATCGAGAACAACAACCGAAAATTTACGCAACTCTGCAAAATCAATACGCTCAACATCCTGCAATTGCAGCGATATATATGAATCTTTACCAAATAATGTTTGCACATACGAATTTGGTTTTTGGTCGTACACCATTACAACGGGTATTTTTGCAGCCAATTCATACGAAGCATACAACACATTATCATACACAATAGGATAATCTTCTATTTCTACACGCAAAGCCTGTACCCCCGAAGTATTGACTGTAAATGAAATACCAACTTCTTGCTTAGATTGAGCTTGAATAGTACAAGGCACGATAGCTTTTAGCGAATCGTTAATGTATAATTTAACAGGCATATTTGTAAGAATCTGATCGCTTGCATTAAGAACAGACACTCGCAATTCTTCGGCTTGTCCTCGCATACGGTAGGGCGAAGTAAACCAACAAGAATCTATACAAACAGTACTACTTGCTTCACGTTCAAACGGTAATACATGTATAGTTATTAATGAATCGTTTGGTAATGCATTGAAATCTGATGAATATTTTTGAAAATCGGAGAAAACAAACAAAGAAACAGGCATGCGTGTTTGATTTTGAATAGCCTGCACCGAAGCATACATTTCCGATAATTGTTTTGTAAATGCCGAAGCACGTATACTCGATAATTGATTCAGCATTTGTTCCTTCGTTAGCTGAACATGTTCTAATTGATTAGGGGTATTGGTAATACAATAAAATTTCTGTACCGACGAATACCCCGAAACCAATTCGCGTGCTTTTGTTATCATATATTCTAAAACCATTCCTTGTTTGGAATTCGCCTGTGTGCTAAATGAATTATCTACATACACAACTACGGTGTGGGCTTGTTGTTGTTTTTGAGAAACTGCGGCATGAGGAATAAATGGCTGTGCACAAGCAATTACAACCGCTGCTATAGTTAGAATTCGAGCTGCCAATACAAGAAGATGTTTTAATTTTGTCCGAGTTTTATTTTGTTCTTGCTGAATTGTTTTGAGCAAAAAAATAGAATGAAAAAAAACCTTTTTGTATTTACGAAACGAAAATAAATGTATAATAACAGGTATACAAATAGCAATCAAGAAATAGAGAAACTCAGGATGTTTGAAAGCTATGTTCATAATTGAATAGACAATTTAACGTTTAATCTTCGCGAAGTTAAATAATTGGGTACACCATAAAATTTACCGTTTACATCTTCAACCCAAAAGTATGAAATTTTATTCGGATTATCGAATAAATTAAAAACTTCGGCACCAAGCCACATATTTTTAATTACTCGTTGCGAAGGCTGTGGTTTTCGTCCGGTTAGTATAACCAAAAACCCTAAATCAACACGCGAATATGGTGAAATTGTATAATCATCAAATTGATTATATGCCACATGAGGCTGTGCTGTAGGAATCCGCGAACCAAACATGTAGGTTAAACTCATTTTTATATTTTCACTTCCGGGCACATAATCTTGAAAAAACATAGAAAAATTTACTCGTTGGTCGTTGGGGCGACGAATTATATCACTGAGAGAATCTTGCAACCACTCCATACTTTTCATACACGACACACTTACCCACGACTCTACACCTTTAACAAATTCACCATTAAGCTTTGTTTCAATTCCAGTAGCATATCCTTGTGCTTGCAATTGCGGATAATACACTGTTGATACGTTTTGCAACAAATATGGAATTACCTGTTGCAATTGCTTATAATACACTTCTGACTGAAATACAAACGGTCGTCCCCACATATACAGACCTTGAGTATAGCCTAACACATATTGTATAGATTTTTGAGCTTGAACATTCGAATAAAAAACACCCGATTCGTCGAGTAATTCTTTAAATTGCGGCGGTTGATAATACACTCCGGCTGCTGCCGATATCGAAATATTTTTATCTTGTTTTGGTTTACACAACAATCTAATACGAGGATTATATAAAACATCTGAAGAATAATCATCAAATGTTGCTCGCAATCCGGCTTGTACTTTAACAGAAGTACGCCACAGATTATCAAAATCGAACCGTTTTGATGCTTGCATATATGCTGCTATCAATTGCTGCACATGATATACATCTGCCGTTTTCACATTTTTTAATACTATAGCCGAATCGGAATAGGGCAACGCATAATTTGCAGAATCAATATATGTCCATTCATTATACAATGCATCGTAGGAATTGAGAGCATATGACACCCCCCACATGTAGGTAGCAAACGGACTTGTATGTTTTCCGGAATGTGACGCGTAAAATGTTCGCGACAGTAATGAATTTCTGCCATGTTCCAAAAAAGATCCTACAGCCAAAGGTTTTACTGAATCTGATAATGCCCCCGGATTCTTATCATCAGGAACTATTTCTCCCAATCTATATTGCCCTAATACATCAAATCGTTCTTTCTCCGATGCCGCATATTCCATAAGCAAAAAATCTAACTTTGTTCTATCACTTGCTTGATATTGTAGGGTTAAAGCATTTCCAATATTCCTGTATGTATACGATTCATTACCTTCAAAATAAATATTCATTCGATATTGTTTTTCTAAACCGCCAAAATCGGTTGTTCGCGTATCGGGCACAAATGTATATGTATTATTTGCACCATATAACCAATACGACAACGAAACTTTTGAGCTTATAGGATATCGCACAAGAGCTTGAACATCATAAAATATTGGTTTATATTCTCCCTGAGCATCAAGTGAATCAAGCAGAAACGATGTGTTTTTGTATCGAGCTCCCACTAAATACGTAAGACCTACAGAATCTGCTTTGCCTTCGAAGGTAAGATTCGCATCTAATAAACTTGCGTCAAACTGAATACGTTCGTCTGTTACATCGCGATAATTAACAGTAAGTACACTAGATAATTTATCGCCGTATTGTGCACCAAAAGCCCCATTTGAAAATTCAATACTCCCAACCATATAAGGGTTTATAATACTTAACCCTTCTTGCTGATCAGAACTTGCAATATTAGGTTTAAAAGTAGGTATACCTTGTATATATACTAAATTTTCTTCGTAACTGCCTCCTCGTACCGAATACTGCGAACTCAATTCCGATTTGGAACTTACCCCGGGCAATGTTTTAATACTACCTTCAACTCCAGCCAACGACAATCCGGCAAGAGCTACAGCCTTTTCAGATGTAAGATATGTAATTTTCTCCTCTACTTCTTTATTATAAATTACCTCAACTTTTGGAATTTCCACATTCAAGCGTTCAAGCAACACCGAAATAGTATTTGTACCAGGTAAAACTTTTACAAATTTTCTATATGGAGCATATCCAACATGCGAAAAAAACAAAGTAATTGTATCGGTTTGGGGAATTGCAATAGAATACAAACCTTTTTCGTTAGTAAATACCGTTTCAAACACCGTACTCACTGTAACATAACTCAATGATTTGCCATATTCATCGCTAACCTTCCCTTGAATAGTAGCATAGGGTTGTTGTCCATACACCATGAACGACCCGCAAAGTAATAAAACTATATATATATACTTCATTTGTGCAAAAATACTGAATTGAATTGAATTTTCAAGTATGATTTTTTTTGGATTTTTTTTAACGCTTGTAGCAAACGCATTGATTTTGTTTTTATTTTTGAACAAAAATATAATCCGTATGAAATACTTACTAATTATTTACATATTCATCAGTTTTGGTTTACTCTCGTGCACTCAAAATCCCTATGAACGTAACATTGACGATATTTCAGTACAATTTACAATACTTCCGCATCATTCAGATATACGTACATTATCTCAAAATTTTACAGAACAAAATCGCACTTCACTATCTGAGAAATACGGGCCTTTTTTTGAATCGTATAACTCGCGTATTGTACAATTAGGACTTTCAACAGACACCTCATTTCCTCAAAAATTACAAAAATTACTCGAAGAAACGTGGATTCAAGATATATACAAAAAAACAAACGAAGTATTTGCCGACACTACATATTTGTATAAAGAATTGGAACCTGCATTACAATATTTTTCATACTATTTTCCCAACAAAACTATCCCCCGCTTTGCCACATTTGTAGGAGCTGTGCAATATTCGGTTGTTATTGATTCCAATCTTATAGCTATAGGAATAGATAAATATTTAGGGCAAGATTTTCAAATGTACAAAGACATGGAAATATCGTCGTTTGTAAGACGAAATATGTACAAAGAAAAAATAGCAAGTGATGTAATGCGTGCCATGGCCGAAAATGAATTTCCTAATCCGTGTTCCGAACAATATTTACTTGCTCATATGATACAATACGGACGATACATGTATTTTGTACGATGCATGCTACCACACACCCCCGACAGTGTAATGTGGGGATACACAACACGACAACTAGAGTTTTGCTCAAAATCTGAATCCGAATTTTGGAAATATTTTGTTTCAACCGACAATACCCTCTTTAGCAGTGATTATATGACTATTAAACGATTTATAGATGACGGACCGTTTACACCGGTGTTCACAAAAGAATCACCCGGAAAAATAGGGCAATGGATAGGGTTTAAAATAGTAGAATCATATATGAAACAAAATCCCCAAACAACATTAGAAGAGTTATTTAGTATAGAATCAGCCCAAGAAATTATGCGAAAATCAAAATACAATCCTTAGGGATTGGAGATTACAGATTAGAAACCCTATACCGTAACCCCCTTCCTCCAAAAATCAACAATCCTACACCCTTGTTAAAAACTCATAAAAAAATTACATACATTTTCATTGATTATATACGCATTTTATGTATTTTCGATAAAATTAAATAAATTAATACTTATGTTTAGCGATTCACAAATGTTAGAAATTTCGACCTATGGATTGAATATAGAAAGTGTTGAAAAACAGATAGAAAGATTCAAAACAGGGTTTCCAACCATACATATTACTCAAACAGCGACAAAAGATAACGGCATACTATATTTCGACGAAAAAGAAGCTTTAAAATTTGCCAAATTGTTTGATAAAAAGAAAAAACGCAAAAAAATAGTAAAATTTGTACCGGCTTCGGGAGCAGCAACACGCATGTTTAAAATGTTGTATTCAATGCTCGAAACATATGATGGTTCAGAAGCTTCATACAAAAAACTTTTCTCCGACACAAGTTTACATTCACCATACGGATTTATTGAAAATATTAAAAAATTTGCATTTTATCCGCAATTATCACAATTATTAGAAAAAGATGGGTATTCTATAGAAACATTATTACAAACCAAAGATTACAAGCCTATTCTTACCTATATATTAACAGAAAAAGGTTTAAATTACGGTAATTTACCTAAAGGTTTGTTATTATTCCACTCATACGGTAATGAGCAACGAACAGCATTAGAAGAACATTTAGTAGAAGGTGCGTTATATGCAAAAAATCATAATAAAGACGTACATATTCACTTTACCGTTTCACCCGAATTTATGCAAGGCTTTAAATCAAAAGTTGCCGAAACCAAAAGCGGATATCAAGAATTATATGAAGTAAAATATTATACCGATTATAGTGTTCAAAAAACAAGTACCGACACTATTGCTGTAAATATAGATAACACACCGTTTATTAATTCTGATGGCAGCTTATTGTTTCGTCCTGCCGGACATGGTGCATTAATCGAAAATTTGAACGATTTAGATTTTGATATAATTTTTATTAAAAACATTGATAATGTTGTTCCCGATTCTCAAAAAAACAGTACCGTGTTGTACAAAAAAGTTTTAGGAGGAATTTTATTGCATTATCAAGCTACTATTTTTAAATTTTACGATAAAATATCGCATAGCAAACATTTATCGGACAAACGATTTAGAAATGTAACCAAATTTTTAACAGAGGAATTACAATTTAAATTTCCTGAGGGTTTTGAATCGTGGCCTCGAAATGATTGTAAAGATTATATTTTGGGTATTTTAAACAGACCTATTCGTGTATGTGGAATGGTTAAAAACGAGGGAGAACCAGGTGGTGGACCATTTTTCGTATTAGAAAAAGACGGTTCGCAAACGCTCCAAATTATTGAAAAAGCTCAAATTGACACAAAAAATAAAGAACAATTAGAAATTCTTACTGCATCTACTCACTTTAATCCGGTAGATTTAGTATGTGGTGTAAAAGACGCGCAAGGAAAAAAATTCAACCTTACCGAATTTGTTGACAACGATTCTGGTATAATTACGACTAAAAGTAAAGACGGAAAAGAACTAAAAGCTTTGGAATTACCAGGCTTATGGAATGGCGCTATGGCAAATTGGAATACTATTTTTGTTGAAGTTCCTATAAATACATTTAATCCTGTAAAAGAAGTAACCGATTTACTTCGAACAGAACATCTTCAATAAATATGGACGAAGGAAATGACTATTTATTGAGCGACAAAGAATATGTTGCAATTTTTGAACGATGCGAATTGATGCTCGAGTCAAAAATTGAAACATATTTTGACGTGTATGAATTTACCGAATTACTCGATAATTATATTGACCAAGGTAAGCTAAACAAGGCATACTCTCTTGTTAATATAGCTCAAAAACAACACCCCGGCAATATTGAATTAGAATTCAGAAAAGCCCGTATACATATAGAACGTAACGATTACGATACTGCTATTGACATTTTAAAAAATTTATTACGCATTGAAGATTCTAACGAAGAATATCACACCTGCATAGGTGTTGCATATGCATACACACACGATTACACCAATGCAATAAAACACTTTGATGCCGGAATTGCTTTAAACCCCGATACCGAAGAAGATAATTTATACAATATTGGAGTTACCTTTTTACATGTAGACAACTACGCTTTGGCTTATGATTATTTAAACAAAGCTCATGTAAAATACCCTCACAATATTCTGGTAATATACGATTTGGCATATTGCTGCGAACGATTAAAGCAGTTGGACAAAAGTATAGAATTATATAAAATTTATCTTGATAAAGACCCCTATTCGGAATATGCATGGTTTAATATGGGACTTGTGTATGCTCAAAAAGAAGAATTTCATGACGCAATTCACGCTTTTGATTATGCAATAACAATTAACAGTAAATTTAGTTCTGCATATTTTAATAGAGCTAATTGCTTTATGGCTTTAGACTTATACTTAGATGCTCGCGAAGCATATAAAGAACTCCTAACACTAGAACCTGACAACGAACTTGCAATGGTTTGCATAGCCGATTGTAGCGAAAAAATAGGTGAATTTGAAGAATCGTATATGTATTACGAAAAAGCAACCGAAATTGCCCCCGATTTTGAAGAAGGGTGGTATGGTTTGGCATTACTCGAATTTTACAATAACAATACTGCCAAAGCAATTCAATTGTTCGAAAAAGCTATTGAACTAAGCGATTCTAACGATAAATTTTGGGTAAGCTACGGCATAGCATTAAGCGACGACGAACAGTTTCCCAAAGCTATAGCTGCTTTTAAAAAAGCTATTTCACTTAATGCTTACGAATATGAAGCATGGATACAATACAGCAACATAGAATATTTGCTCAACAATACCAATGTGGCTAAACGTATTGTTAAAAAAGGCATTGACAAAGCTCCTCATGCTGCATTGTTTTTTACTTTGGCAGCATACTATGCTAACGAACAAGACATGACTAATGCTCTTGAATATTTCACTAAAGGTGTTTCGCTTGATGCAGAATTTGCTACAATGTATTTTTTCGACATGTGTCATATTCCTCTCAACTCACTTCAACTTTTTTACGATATACTATTAAAATAATATACAATGAATTTCCCTTTACCACACATCCCGCAACGCGAACAAAAACCTCGAAATGCAGGTCTAACAATGATTATAGACAAAGGTTTAACCTGTATAGAAGCTCAAGGTTTGGCTCAAGATGTTAATGAATTTATAGATTTTGCAAAATTAGGATTTGGAACATCACTCATTACTAAAAATTTAGAAAAAAAAATAGCTATATATAAAGAAGCCGGAATAACTCCTTATTTTGGCGGAACTTTGTTTGAATTGTTTATCATTCGCAATCAATTTGATGATTATCAACGGTTTTTAAATTCATACGGAATAGAAGTAGCCGAAGTAAGCGATGGTTCTATGGATATGAACCATGATGATAAATTAGAGTATATATCAAAATTATCGAAACATTTTACTGTAATTTCCGAAGTTGGATCAAAAGATGCATCTGTTGTAATTACTCCCGAAGAATGGATATCGCAAATGCAAAGCGAACTCGATGCCGGCTCTGTAAAAGTTATAACCGAAGCCCGCGAAAGTGGTACTATTGGAATTTTCAATAAAGACGGATCGCCGAATAAAACATTGATTAATACCATAATTTCGAATATAGATATTACAAAAGTAATGTGGGAAGCTCCTTTAAAATCGCAACAAGCATTGTTTATTCAGTTATTAGGCTATACTGTGAATTTAGGAAATATTGCCACTAATGAAGTTATTGCATTAGAAGCATTACGCTTAGGTTTACGAGGCGACACATTCTTCCAATTTTTACCAAAAAAATAATATGCATATACGTACAGGCTGGGTTAAATTAACTTTTTGGTAAAGTCCATATCAAATTTTTACGTACATTTGCTTTTCATATACTAAATATAATTACAAAAATTAACTCAATATGAGCTTACTACAGAAAATATTATCTGCTTTTCTTGGCAATAAATCTCAAAAAGATATTCAAATTATACTTCCTCTTGTTGATAAAATAAAAGAATTCGAAGTGCACTATTCACAATTATCGCACGATGGGTTACGAAATGTAACTTCACAACTTCGTAATATTATTCAAGACGCTATTGCTCCTATGCAATCAGAAATTGATACTATTCAACAAAGTTTAGACAACGACGAATCGTTAAGTTTTGCAAAACGTGAAGAAATGTACGACACAATAGATTCGCTAAAAAAGGATATTGATAAAACTATTGAAAAAACACTCGATGAAATTTTACCCCAAGCCTTTGCTGTAGTAAAAGAAACAGCCAAACGATTTACTCAAAATGCTGTAGTTGAAGTTGAGGCGTTAGAATTCGATAAAGAATTAGCAACACATAAAGATCATATTACAATACAAGGAAATAAAGCCTTATGGAAAAATGCATGGACTGCCGGAGGTAATATTATACCATGGGATATGATTCATTATGATGTTCAGCTTATTGGTGGTACTATTTTGCATCAAGGAAAAATTGCAGAAATGACAACCGGTGAAGGTAAAACGTTGGTTGCTACCTTACCCGTGTTCCTTAATGCTCTTCCGGGCAAAGGAGTACATGTTGTAACAGTAAATGATTATTTAGCAAAACGTGACTCTGAATGGATGGGGCCAATTTTCGAATTTCATGGCTTGAGTGTAGACTGTATCGACAATCACGAACCAAACTCCGAAGCTCGTAAAAAAGCATATCGTGCCGACATTACTTACGGAACCAATAATGAATTCGGCTTTGATTACTTACGCGACAATATGGCTACTACTCCCGAAGAGTTAGTACAACGAGTTCACAATTTTGCAATTGTCGATGAGGTTGACTCTGTGTTAATTGACGATGCTCGTACGCCTCTTATAATATCTGGTCCTATTGCGAAGAAAAACAATAGCGATGAATTATTTATAGAATACCGTCCTCGTGTTGAAAAAATATACAATGCCCAAAAAGCATATGTAACTCGTATTCTTGCCGATGCCAAAAATATGATAGGCAGCGATGATAAAAAAACTGCCGAAGAAGGTGCAAAACTTTTAGTAAGAGCGTTTAAAGGTTTACCTAAAAATAAAGCTCTTATTAAATTTTTGAGTGAACAAGGAATGAAATCTTTGGCTACTAAAACAGAGAATTTTTATATGGCCGAAAACAACAAAAACATGCATTTGGTTACCGATGAATTGTTTTTTGTAATCGACGAAAAAAATAACTCAATAGAATTGACCGAAAAAGGTATAGATTTCTTATCGTCGGACTTAGAAGATAAAAACTTTTTTGTACTACCCGATATTGGCGAACAAATAGCTGAAATTGAAAAGACAATTGTAAACCCCGATGAAAAACTAAAACTTAAAGACGCATTAACTCAAGATTATGCTGTAAAATCAGACCGAGTTCATACTATAAATCAATTACTTAAAGCTTACGCATTATTCGAAATTGATGTAGAATATGTAGTAATTGACAATAAAGTAAAAATTGTAGATGAACAAACCGGTCGTATTATGGAAGGTCGTAGGTATTCCGATGGATTACACCAAGCTATAGAAGCTAAAGAACGGGTAAAAGTAGAAGCTGCAACACAAACACATGCAACCATAACACTTCAAAATTACTTTAGAATGTACAAAAAACTGTCGGGTATGACAGGTACTGCCGAAACCGAAGCAAAAGAGTTATGGGATATATATAAATTAGAGGTAATTGTAGCTCCTACCAACAAACCTATTGTTCGCGAAGACCGCGAAGATTTAGTATATAAAACACGTCGTGAAAAATACAATGCTGTAATTCAACATATAGAAGAATTAGTACAACAAGGTCGCCCTGTATTGGTTGGTACCACTTCGGTTGAAATATCGGAATTATTGTCGCGCATGCTTACTCGACAAAAAATTAAACACAATGTTCTTAATGCCAAATTACATAAAAAAGAAGCTGATATAGTTGCCGAAGCCGGACATGCAGGCAATGTAACAATTGCAACCAACATGGCAGGTCGTGGTACCGACATTAAATTAACTCCCGAAGTAAAAGCAGCAGGAGGTTTGGCTATCATAGGTACCGAACGCCACGAATCACGTCGTGTAGACCGCCAGTTGCGTGGTCGTGCCGGACGACAAGGCGACCCGGGTTCATCGCAATTCTTTGTTTCACTCGAAGACGACCTTATGCGTATGTTTGGTTCGGACCGTATAGCTCGTGTAATGGACAGGCTAGGACTCGAAGAAGGCGAAGTTATTCAACATTCTATGATTTCTAAATCTATAGAACGTGCTCAGAAAAAAGTTGAAGAAAACAACTTTGGTATTCGTAAGCGACTTCTTGAATACGATGACGTAATGAATTCGCAACGTGAAGTAATTTATACCAAACGACGACATGCTTTACATGGAGAACGTATAGGTGTAGATTTTTCGAATATGATGTACGATGTTTGTGCAAGCATTGTTTCTAACGCACATGGAAATATAGAATTTGACGAATTTAAATTTGAACTGCTTCGAATTCTATCTATAGAATGTCCAATAAACGAACAAGATTATTTGCAAAAGTCAGCCGATGATATTATCGAAATTATATATCAATCATTACTCGATATGTACGAACGCCGCGTTCAAACTATTGCAAATCAAGCATATCCGGTAATTAAAGATGTGTTTGAAAAACAAAGTGGCACCTATAAAAACATAGTAGTTCCTATAGCCGATGGCAAACGAGTATTTAGCATAGTTACAAATTTAGAAAAGGCTACAAAATCTGAAGGTAAAGAACTTGTTCGCTCATTTTTGAAAACAATAATTTTAGTAAGCATAGATGAAGCTTGGAAAGAACATTTACGAGAATTAGATGACTTGAAACAATCGGTACAAAATGCTTCGTACGAACAAAAAGATCCGCTGTTAATTTATAAATTCGAATCGTTTAATTTGTTCCAAACTATGTTGGAGATTGTAAACAAAGAAATAGTTTCGAGTGTGCTTAAAGCTCATATTCCTATGCAAGCCGAAGCTCATGAAGCTCAAGAACGACGACGTACGCCAATGAATAATCTACAAGCAAAAAAAGATGATATTCAAACAGCTGCTCGTAACCAAGATACACGCGAAAAACCTAAAGCAGCTCCCGTTCGTGTAGCTCCTAAAGTTGGACGAAATGAAGACTGCCCCTGCGGAAGTGGGAAAAAATATAAAAATTGCCATGGTAAATCTGCTATAGACGAATAAATAATGATAGAACAAGAGTGTTCCATACCCCCAGATTTCACTAAATCATACGTTACACGAATGTTGCAAAAACGGTTACGTATGGTTCATATAGGATTTGGGCTCGTTGCTTTTATATTTATTTTTATAGCAGCAGTTTCAAAATCGTTTACGTTTTTTGTTATTGGTGCACTTATATTGGGGTTTGTATACTTGTATATGCGTGCTAGTTTTACCTACGAATTTCAAAAAATTGCTCAAGGGCTCCGAATTGTTATTTCGAATAATTCTATTAGAAAATACATTGACACAGAATCACTTGAAGCAATGAACAAACAAAAACGTTCACAAGCTGCATACAATTACAACCAAGTAATTCCATTTACCGACATTACATCTGTTACTATAAAATCAAATGAAATTATAGTTTTCACAAAACAAGCTAATACAACAAATGAATTTGGCAGAATTACAATTCCTTGCGAAATAGAATCATTCGAAAACATATCAGATTTTTTTATTTCAAATCCTGAATTATTTCCACGTATTTCAAGAGTAAACTAAATTTTGATTTCCATTTCTAATAATACATTGTAATACGTGCATAGATGTATTTCTTTCTTTTTTTTAATATGCTATCGCTTTTATTATAAAAACCAACTATTTTTGTGCAAGCAAACGAATATGGGGTAATACGTATATTCATTAAAAAATAAAATGAAATGAAATTTCAAGAATATACATTGTGTAAAGAAATTAAACAAAATTTACAGGAATTAGGTTACATAAAACCTACCGACATTCAATATAAAGCAATACCTTCAATACTTAAAGGTGAAGACGTATTGGCAATAGCCCAAACAGGTACTGGAAAAACAGCTGCTTTTGTAATTCCAATTTTGGAAATTTTATATAATCGCACCAGACAAAAACGACACAAACAAATTCAATGTGTAATAATGGAACCCACTCGCGAACTTGTAATACAAACAGCTCGGGTGTGCAACCAATTGGCAAAACAAACATCTATTACTACATTAGGATTGCTTGGTGGTGTAGAGCAGGACCCTCAAATAGCAGTATTAGAAAAAGGTGTTGATATTCTTGTAGCAACTCCGGGCAGATTGTTTGACCTTATTAGTCAAGGCTATGTATCGCTGCAAAACCTTAAAATTTTGGCAGTAGACGAAGCGGACCATATGCTCGATTTAGGGTTTATAAACGATATTCGGCAATTATTACGTCATATTCCACGCTATAGACAAACACTATTTTTTTCGGCAACTATTTCTCCCGAAATTAAAGATTTAGCTTATTCACTTGTTCACAAACCGGTACGCATTCAAATTTCCCCCAAAGACCCGGTTTCAAAAAATATTGACCATTTTGTAAGCTATATTGAAATGGACGATAAACGATTTTTTTTAGAACAGTTTATTACGAGTCATTCAACAAACAAAATACTTGTGTTTGTGAGAACTAAAGTACGAGCTGAACGGGTAAAATCGGCAATGGAACGAGTTGGTATAGCTACCGAAACTATTCATGGCGACAAAATTCAAAAAGAACGCAATCAAATAATGAAACAGTTTTCCGACGGTACTATCCATGTTCTTATAGCTACCGATATTTCGGCACGTGGTGTTGATATTCCGAATATAGATTTTGTAATAAATTACGACCTCCCCGATGAAGTAGAAAATTATGTTCATAGAATAGGAAGAACAGGCAGGGGAACTCAACGTGGTACGTCAATTTCGTTTTGTAGTAGTAGCGAAAAAGAAATGCTACAAAATATAGAAACATTTATAAGTAAACCAATTTCAGTATTAGAAATTGATAAATCTACCTACAAACAAACTATTTTAGAATCATCAGAATTCCGGTTACCCATAAAAGAATTGCTACAAGAAATTGATGAAATAGAAATTAGAAAGAAAAAAAAGAAGAAAAAATAAAACATTTTAGGTACGAACATTATTCAAAACTAATATCATGAAAACAGATCAACGTATATCGCACATTCCATATATAAAAACATATGATTCGCACAATTTTTTTCTGATTGCCGGTCCATGTGTAATCGAAGGAGAAGGCATGGCTATGCAAATTGCCGAAAAAATTAAACAAATCTGTGAATCGTTGGAAATTCCATTTCTGTTCAAAGGTTCTTATCGTAAAGCAAATCGTTCGCGAATTGATTCGTTTAGCGGTATAGGCGACGAAAAAGCTTTACAGATATTAGCAAAAGTTCGTAACGAATTGCACATTCCGGTAGTTACAGACATTCATTCTGCCGAAGAAGCAGCTATGGCTGCAGCATATGTAGATGTTTTACAAATTCCGGCGTTCTTATGTCGACAAACAGACATATTAATTGCAGCTGCTCGAACAGGTAAAATTGTAAACATTAAAAAAGGGCAATTTGTATCGGCAGAAGCTATGAAATATGCTGCCCAAAAAGTGGTAGATTCAGGAAATTCTCAAATTTTACTTACCGATAGAGGAACTATGTTTGGGTATCACGATTTAATTGTAGACTACCGAAATATACCCGAAATGCAAACAATAGGTTTTCCTGTAATATTAGATATAACACATTCATTACAACAACCAAATCAAAGTTCGGGAGTATCGGGTGGTAAACCGCAATTGATAGAAACAATTGCCAAAGCTGGTGTTGCTGTGGGTGTAGACGGGTTATTTATAGAAACACATTCGTTTCCGGCTCAAGCAAAATCCGATGGAAGCAATATGTTGCAACTCGATTTATTAGAAGGATTATTACGTAAATTAGTAGCTATTCGCAGTGTTTTATAATGTAGTATGAAATTGTTTGTATCTATATTTTTATTGAGTTTTGGGTATTCCAATCTGGTAAGTGGACAATCTACATACACTCAAAAATTTTCGGTTAATTCACAACTTAAAGTTATGATAGAATCTCCCGATAATTTTATGACATTAGAAATATACAACAATGCAAATGATTCAATTCAGTTACTTACAAATTACAACATTTTCGAAACCGACAATCCTATTTTGTGTACAGTTGCCGACTATAATTTCGATGGAAATAAAGACTTTTCGTTATCGTACGAACACGAAGGAAACACGTGGTTTCATATATTTTTGTTTAATCCATTGCAAAAAGAGTTTGTAAGACTGTACACTCCTAATTCGAGTAAAGCTATGTGTTACGGATTTAGTAATATTACAATTGATTCTCAAAAAAAACGGTTACTATCTACATGTAAAAACGAAGACAATGAAGTTTCAACTGATGTGTGGATAATTACAGCAGATGGAACAGCAGAATATGCAGGTAAAAAGAAATAAAAAAAGAGCAACACCTAAGCATTGCTCTTTGTAAAATATCTAAAAACTAAACATATAGTTACGCAAGTTCTTTACATGCATTATAAATATTAGAAACTAACGTTTCAATTTTATGTTCGGGTACAGCAGAATATGCTAATCGAACAATATCGCCAAACACAATTACTCCGGTAGAATATTTTTCGAGCAATAGCTGACGAAGTTTTTCACCATTAATACCTTGTTTTACACGAATACACATAAAGTATCCCGAATTATATGGCAAACTATCGTAATATGTTCCTAAATCATTTGATTGCAATGCTTTTTTAAGAGCTGTGTATCGCGATTTAAGAATATCATATTTTTCTTGTTTGTACGCATCGTATTTTTCTGATTGGTACACTTTATACAATAACGATTGTGACAAATTGCTAATATTAACGTCAATTCGACCTAAGCAGCAGCTATTAATCTTTCATTATCAATAATTTCGATATTCAATGAAGGTTTTT